>CBFGQI010000080.1:0-22672 GCA_965650885.1 uncultured Oxalobacteraceae bacterium | reverse complement strand
TGATGGGCACCATCATCACCGGCCTGTTCGTGGCGATCTCCATGACCACCGGCGGCGGCGCCTGGGATAACGCGAAAAAATATATCGAGGACGGCAACCATGGCGGCAAGGGGTCCGACGCGCACAAGGCGGCGGTGACCGGCGATACCGTGGGCGACCCGTACAAGGATACCGCCGGCCCGGCCGTCAACCCGCTGATCAAGATCATCAACATCGTGGCGCTGCTGCTGGTGCCGCTGCTGCCGGCCAGCGGCATCCTGTCGGTGACCATGGCGCCGATGCAGGCGCAGCAGCAGGTGGTGGCGCCGGCCGCAGCCAGCCCGGCCGCCGCCCCGGCGCCGGCCCAGGCGGCCGGCGAGGCCCAGGAGCCGGCCGTGGCACCGCCTGCCACTGCCGCGGCCCCGGCCGAAGCGCCCGCGGCAAAGTAAGCCGCGCCGCCATCGCCTCGCGCGGCGTATCATGCTGGTACGCTGCGGAGGGCGCCATGAAACACCTCATCCTGCTGGCGCTGGCCGCCGGGCTTTACGGCCCGGCCGCCGGCGCCGATTCCGTTTCCACTGAAGAGTACCGCAAGCTGCCGGAATGCCGGCTCAGCGCCGACGGCAAGCGCCTAGTGCAGGAACCCTGCCGCACCGCGCCGCCGCGCAAGAACCTGCCGCGCCGGCCGGTGCCGCTGATCGTCACGCCGACGCCACGCATCGCCCCGGCGCCCGACCCGGCGCTGAGCTGGGCGCCGGTCTTGACGCGCCGCGATCCGCTGGCCGCGCCGTCGGCGATTGCCCAGCTGCCGCGCGCGGGCCAGCCGGCGCTGCCGCCGGGCGCGCTGCTGCCGCCTGCCACGCCGCTGCCCGGACCCAGCGCGCCGATCCCGGTCCAATGCGACGCGGGCGGCTGCCGCGATCCCAGCGGCGCCTATTACCCCGGCGCGGCGGGGCAAACCACCAGCCCAAGCGGCAGGCTGTGTTCGCGCAACGGTGTATGGATGACTTGCTACTGATTGGCGTACAATACGCCCCGGTTGACGTTTACGTAACGTAAAGTAGAGGGGAGACACCGTATGCAAATCAAGGACCAAGTATTCATCATCACCGGCGGCGCGTCGGGCCTGGGCGCGGCGACTGCGCGCATGATCGTCGACAACGGCGGCAAGGTCGTGCTGGCGGACGTGCAGGCGGAAGCCGGCGACCAGCTGGCGGCGGAACTGGGCGCGGCCAGGTTCGTCAAGTGCGACGTGACGTCGGAGGCCGACGGCGTGGCCGTGGTGGCCGCGGCGACGGCCATGGGCACGCTGCGCGGCCTGGTCAACTGCGCCGGCGTGGCGCCGGCCATCAAGACCGTGGGCAAGGATGGGCCGCATCCGCTGGACGCCTTCGCGCGCACCATCAACATCAACCTGGTGGGCACCTTCAATATGTGCCGCCTGGCGGCCGATGCCATGGGCAAGACCGAGGCGTCCGAGTGGGGCGAGCGCGGGGTGATCATCAATACCGCTTCGGTGGCGGCTTTCGATGGCCAGATCGGGCAGGCCGCTTACGGCGCCTCCAAGGCGGGCGTGGCCGGCATGACCTTGCCGATGGCGCGCGACCTGTCGCGCAGCGGCATCCGGGTGATGACGATTGCGCCGGGGATTTTCGAAACGCCGATGCTGTTGGGCATGCCGCAGGAAGTGCAGGATGCGCTGGGCAAGATGGTGCCGTTCCCGCCGCGCCTGGGCAAGCCGTTCGAGTACGCGGCGCTGGCCAAGGCGATTATCGAAAATACCATGCTGAACGGGGAGACCATCCGCCTCGATGGGGCGATCCGGATGCAGCCTAAATAAGGGGCGGGTCTGCCCCTTGGGTCTGACCCGGGTTTGCCGGTTTTGGTGTAGCATGCGCAAATGAAAGCCATTGCCCTTGCCATCGCAGCATTGTGCTGCACCATCCCGCTCCACGCCCAAGACAACCGCGCCCCCGAAATCGCCACCGGCTGGCAGGACAAGCCCGGCTGGTCTGCGCAAAAATTCATGGTCGCCGCCGCCAATCCGCTGGCGACCGAAGCCGGCTACCAGATGCTGAAACAGGGCGGCTCCGCCATCGACGCCGCCATCGCCACCCAACTGGTGCTGACCCTGGTCGAGCCGCAATCCTCCGGCATCGGCGGCGGCGCCTTCCTGATGCACTGGGACGGCAGGAAAGTGCGCTCCTTCGACGGCCGCGAAACGGCACCGGCCAGCGCCTCCGAAACCCTGTTCCAGGGGGCCAACGGCAAACCGTTGCCGCGCGCCGAAGGCGTGGTCGGCGGCCGCTCGGTCGGCGCGCCCGGCGTGCTGCGCATGCTGGAACTGGCGCACAAGGAATACGGCAAGCTGGCCTGGCCCAAGCTGTTCGCCCCCGCCATCAAGCTGGCCGAAGAAGGCTTTGCCGTCAGCCCGCGCCTGCACGCCTTGCTGAGCAACGAACGCCACCTGCAGCGCGACCCGGTCGCCGCCGCCTACTTCTTCAACAAGGACTTGCAGCCCTGGCCCGTCGGCCACCTGCTGAAGAACCCCGAACTGGCCAGGACCTTGCGCGAAATCGCCAGTGGCGGCGCCGACGCCTTCTACCGGGGCCGCATCGCGCGCGACATCGCGGCCAAGGTGCAAAGCCACCCCAGCAACCCGGGCGGCCTGACGGCGGCCGACATCGCGGGCTACCAGGCCAAGGAGCGCGAGCCGGTATGCGCCGATTACCGCAGCTACAGCGTGTGCGGCATGCCGCCGCCATCGTCCGGCGGCGTGGCGATCGCGCAAATCCTCGGCATCCTGGAGACCAGCAGGATCGGCGACTATGCGCCCGTCAACGGCGTCATCACGGCCGACGCGATCCACCTGATGTCGGAAGCCGAGCGCCTGGCCTACGCCGACCGCAACCGCTACGTGGCCGACACCGACTTCGTCCCGCTGCCGGGCAAGGGCGCCGGCGGCTTGCTGGACAAATCCTACCTGCGCCAGCGCGCCGCCCTGATCGGCGACAAATCGATGGGCCGTGCGCGCGCCGGCGTGCCGGCCCAGGTCAAGGTGGCCTGGGGCGACGACACGGCGCTGGACAAGCCATCGACGTCCCACCTGGTGGTGGTGGACGGCTTTGGCAACGGCATTTCCATGACGACCTCGGTGGAAGACGCCTTCGGCTCGCGCCAGATGGTCGACGGCTTCCTGCTGAACAACCAGCTGACCGATTTTTCCTGGGATGCGGCCGACGAGAATGGTCCGGTGGCCAACCGTGTGCAGCCGGGCAAACGGCCGCGCAGCTCGATGGCGCCGACCCTGGTGTTCGACAAGCAGAGCGGCAAACTGGTGCTGGCCGCCGGTTCGCCGGGCGGCTCGACCATCATCAATTACGTGGCCAAGGTCCTGGTGGGCACGCTGGACTGGAAGCTCGACGTCCAGCAAGCCATCAGCCTGCCCAACTTCGGCAGCCGCAACGGCCCCACCGAAGTGGAAGCGGGCCGCGTGCCGGCCAGCGTGGTCGAGCAGTTGAAGGCGCGCGGCCACGACGTGCGCCAATTCGAAATGAACTCCGGCCTGCAAGGCTTGCAGCGCACGCCCAAAGGCTGGTTCGGCGGCGCCGACCCGCGCCGCGAAGGCATCGTGCGCGGCGACTAAGCGACATGGGCAGGGCAGGGCGGCGGCGCGCCATTTCCCGCCCTGCGGCCTTCATGTTACCCTCGATAAATGGGCATGAAAAAGAAAACGGGTTTGATCCTGACGGGCGGCGGCGCACGCGCGGCTTACCAGGTCGGCGTGTTGCAGGCCATTTCCGAGATCCTGTGGGAAGAGGGCTGGCCGCCGGCGCGCAATCCCTTCCAGATCATTTGCGGCACCTCGGCCGGCGCCATCAACGCCACGGCGCTGGCCTGCCGCGCCGACAATTTCGGCGAAGGCGTGCAAAAGCTGCTCGACGTGTGGAGCAATTTCGAAGTGGGCCAGGTGTACCGCGCCGACTCGCTGGGCGTGCTGCGTTCCGGCGCGCGCTGGCTGTCGCTGCTGTCGTTCGGCTGGCTGCTGCGCAAGTGGCGCGCCGCGCCGCCCCAATCCCTGCTCGACAACACCCCGCTGGTCAACCTGCTGCACCGCATGCTGGATTTGCCGCGCCTGGACACCTGCCTGCAGGAAGGGCTGCTGCACGCCGTGGCGGTTACCGCCTCGTCCTATACCGGCGGCCAGCACATCACCTTCTACCAGACCGCCGCCGAAATCGCGCCCTGGATCCGCATGCAGCGCGTGGCGCTGCAGGACCAGATCGGCGTCGAGCATTTGCTGGCATCGTCGGCCATCCCCTTCATCTTCCCGGCCACGCCGCTTTACATGGGCGGGCGGCTCGAATATTGCGGCGACGGTTCGATGCGCCAGCTGGCGCCGATCTCGCCGGCCATCCACCTGGGGGCGCAGAAGGTGCTGGTGGTCGGCGCCGGCCGCCTGACCGAGCCGCCGCGCCAGATGACCGAGACGCCGCGCTATCCAAGCCTGGCGCAGATCGCCGGCCACGCCATGTCTTCCATCTTCCTGGATGGCCTGGCGGTGGACATCGAACGCCTGAACCGCGTCAACCAGACGCTGTCGGTATTGCCGGAGGAACTGCTGGCCAAGACCCCGCTGCGTCCGGTGGAATTGCTGGTGATCGCGCCTTCCGAACGGCTCGACGACCTGGCCGCGCGCCATATCGGCAGCCTGCCGGCGCCGATCCGCACCATGCTGTCGGGCATCGGCGCCACCGAGGCGCGCGGTTCGGCGCTGGCGTCGTACCTGCTGTTCGAGGCCAGCTACACCCAGGAATTGATCCGCCTCGGCCAGCGCGACACCCAGGCGCGGCGCGCCGACGTGCTGGCATTTTTCGGATCCTGAGCCACAGCAATAGTAAAATGCCAGCTTTTGCATTCCCCTGAACCCTGTGGCTGGAACGTTCCGTCGACTGCTCCCGCGCCTGGCCGCCCTGGCACTGGCTTGCTCGCTCGCCCTCCCGGCGCTGGCGGCGCCGCCGCGTTCGCTGCGCTTCGAGCAGCTGGACGTGCAGGACGGGCTGGCCCAGGAATCGGTGCTGTCGATCGTGCAGGACCGCCAGGGCTTTGTCTGGTTCGGCAGCCAGGCGGGCTTGAGCCGCTTCGACGGCTACAAGGTCACGGTCTACCGCAATATCGTCGGCGACCCGCGCAGCCTGGCCGAAAACTGGGTCGGCGTGCTGCACCTGGATCCGCGCGGCCGCATGTGGGTCGGCACCGACGGCGGCCTTGACCTGTTCGACCCCAGGACGCAAGCCTTCAGCCATTATCTGCCGCAGGAACCGGAAAAGCGCGGCAACGGCAACCGCCACATCAAGGCCATCGTCGACGACGGCTACGACGGTCTGTGGATCGGCACCGCCGACGGCTTGCAGCATTTCGACCCCGCCTCGGGTACTTTCACGATCTACCATCATGAGCGCGGCCGCGCCGGCAGCCTGGGGCACGACCAGGTCAATGCCCTGGCGCGCGACAAGCAGGGCAGGCTGTGGATCGCCACTTCGGCCGGGGTCGACATGCTGGAACCGGGGTCGCACGACTTTGTCCACTATCCGCTGCGGGCGGCCGGGGCGCGCGGCGCCCAGGCGCTGCTGGTGGACCGCGACCAGGCGCTGTGGGTCGGCACCCAGGACGGCATCGAACGCTGGACGCTGGAAGGCAAGTACCCGCAGCGGCGCATCCTGGGTCCGGCACAGGGCTTGCCGCAAGGGACGGTCAAACGCATCTACCAGGACCAGGATGGCACGCTGTGGGTGGGCAGCCAGACCGGCGGCCTGTTCCGCTGGCGTCCGGCCGACGACCGCTTCGTGCAATACCGCCACCAGCAGGGCGACCCGCACAGCATCGCGGACAACTATGTCTCCGCGCTGTACCGCGACAATGTCGGGACGCTGTGGGTGGGCACCTGGTATCGCGGCGTCAGCCGCGTGGACCTGGGCAGCGGCGGCTTCGCGCGCCTGGTCAAGGATCCGGGCCACCCGTCCAGCCTGACCGACAACAAGGTGCGCGCCATCCTCGATGCCGGCGACGGCAAGATCTGGGTCGGCAACAACGACGGGCTGAATTATTACGACCCGGTGGCCGGCAAGACCGCGCTCTACCGCTTTGGCGTTGGCGGCGACGGCCTCGATGGCCAGGTGACCGCGCTGCTGCAGGATCCCCGCCAGCGCCACGTGCTGTGGGTCGGTGGGCGCAACGGGGTGCGCCGCTTCGACGTGCGCACGCGCCGCTTCGGCCCGCAGATGCTGTCGCACGGCGACCCGGAGAATGATGTCATCCGTTTCCTGTACGGCGACCGCGACGGCATGATCTGGGCCTCGGCCCGCAACGGCCTGCACCGCATCGACCCGGACAGCAATGGCGTGCTGACCTTCCGCCACGATCCGACCGATATCCACAGCCTGGCCGACAGCGTGGTGCGTCCGGTGCTGGAGGACCGCCGCGGCAACCTGTGGGTCGGCACCTTCAATGGCCTGGACCTGCTGGACCGCAAGACGGGCCGTTTCACGCATTACCGCCACAACCCGAACGATACGGGCAGCCTGAGCCACAACGAGGTGCACTACCTGTACGAGGACGAGGATGGCGCCTTGTGGATCGGTACCGCGGCCGGCCTGAACCGGATGGAGCGGCGCGGCGACGGCAGCGTGCATTTCCGCCGCTTCCTGCGCAAGGATGGCCTGGCCGACGACGCCATCGCGGCCATCCTGCCGGACCGCGGCAAGTATCTGTGGCTGTCGACCAATACCGGCATTTCGCGCCTGGACATGAGCAACGGCCAGGTGCGCAACTATTCCGGCGTGGACGGCACCATCGAAGGCGCCTACTTCGACGGCTCGGCCCTGCGCGCGGCGGACGGCACCCTGTACTTCGGCGGTTTCAACGGCATCACGGCGTTCGACCCGCAGGAAGTGCATGAGAACAGCGCGGCGCCGACGGCCGTCATCACCGACTTCCAGATCTTTAACAAGTCGGTGCGGCCGGGACAGGGCGGCGCCAACAAGGGCGTGCTGCGGCAGGCCATCGAATACACGCGCGAGCTGTCGCTGCGCGAGGGCGATTCCGTCTTTTCGCTGGAATTCTCGGCCTTGCACTTCGCCGCGCCGCAGCGCAACCGCTTTGCCTACCAGTTGCTGGGCTTCGACAAGGATTGGGTGGTGACCGATGCCGGCAAGCGCTTCGCCACCTACACCAACCTCGACCCCGGCACTTACCAGTTCCGCGTCAAGGCCGCCAACAAGGACGGTATCTGGAACGACAATGCCGCCATGCTGTCGATCACCATCGCGCCGCCGTACTGGAAGACCTGGTGGTTCCGCCTGTGCGTACTGGGCGCCTTGCTGGGCGGGGCCTGGGCCGCCTACCACACGCGGGTGCGCGTGCTGCGCCGCCAGCAGCAGCGCCTGGAGCAGCAGGTGAGCCTGCGTACCGCCGAAGTGGAGCTGAAAAACCAGCTGCTGCAGGACCAGAAGCGCGAACTGGAGCAGCGCGACAAGCACCTGTCGCTGGCCAAGCAGCGCGCCGAGGAGGCGACGCGCCAAAAGTCCGAGTTCCTGGCCAATATGAGCCACGAGATGCGCACCCCGCTGGCCGGCGTGATCGGCATGCTGGGCTTCGCGCTGCGCGACAGCAGCCTGGCCGAACGCACGCGCGAACAGATCGAGCGCGGCCAGGGCAATGCCCAGTCGCTGCTGGCGATCATCAACGATTTGCTGGACTTCTCCAAGATCGAGGCCGGCAAGCTGCATATCGAATCGATCGACTTTGCGCTGGCGAGCATGGTGGAAAACGTGGTCAGCCTGTTCGCCGAGCAGACCATGTCCAATACCGTCGGTTTCGAAGTCGACTTCGCCGGGGATTTGCCGCAATTCGTGGTGGGCGACCCGACCCGGCTGCGCCAGGTGCTGGTGAACCTGGTGGGCAATGCCTTCAAGTTCACCGAACGGGGCAAGGTGTCGCTGCGGGTCGAGCGCGAAGGCGGCGGGCCGCAGGGCCACCGCATCCGCTTCACGGTCGAGGATACCGGCATCGGCATCCCGCCGGACGCCTTGCCGCGCCTGTTCCAGAAATTCGAGCAGGGCGACAGCACCACCACGCGCCGCTACGGCGGTACCGGCCTGGGACTGGCGATCAGCAGCCAGCTGGTGGAACTGATGGGTGGGCAGATCGAAGTGGTCAGCGCGCCGGGCGCCGGCTCCACCTTCGCCTTCACGGTCCCGCTGCGCGACGGGGTGGCGCCGCCGCTGGTGCCGCACGTGCCGCGCGAACCGCACACCCACCAGTTGCGCGTGCTGTGCGCGGAAGACTTCCCGACCAACCAGATCATCATCCGCATGATGCTGGAAGACCTGGGCCACAAGGTCGATATCGCCGGCAATGGCGTGCTGGCGCTGGCCGCCTGCGCCCAGCAGCGCTACGACCTGGTGCTGATGGACGGGCGCATGCCGGAGATGGACGGCTCCACCGCGACGCGCCTGATCCGCTCCGGCGGCCCGCGCGAGGCGCCGGTGCTGGATCCGCACCTGATGATCGTGGCGCTGACCGCCAACGCCAGCGACGAAGACCGCAGCCGCTACCTGGCGGCCGGCATGGACGACTTCCTGACCAAGCCGATCGACGAGGGCGCGCTGCATATGCAGCTCGAACGCGCCATCGAACGCCAGCTGGCGCGCGGCATCAAGCTGGCGCCGATGCGCGCCAAGGCCGAAGCGCGCCCCACGATGGCCGAACTTGATGATATGTTTGGCGTCTGCGATTTGCCGCCGCCGGAACCGCTGCCGGGCCTGGCCGGCCAGGCACTGAAGCTGCGCTTGCGCGACGCCTTTATCGCGGACTTGCCGGCGCGCCTGCGCGAGATGGACCAGGCCCTGTCGTCCGCCGATGCCGACGCGGCGGGCCGCCTGTTCCACGGCATGAAAGGCAGTGCCGCCTACCTCGACGAAGCCGAACTGCATGCCTTGTGCGGCGAGCTGGAGAGGGCGGCGGACCGCGCCATGTGGCCGGCGATCCGCGACAAGCTGCCGCGTTTGCGGCTGCTGCTGGAACACATCGTTTCGCCAACGCGGCATTGAATCACACAGCGAGGAAAGCATGAAGGTATTGGTAGTCGACGACGATGTGGTCTCGCGCATGGTGCTGATGCACCTGATCGACGGTTGCGGCAAGTTCGACATCATCGAGGCGGAAGACGGCGCCGACGCCTGGCAGCAGCTGGAGGATGGCCTGCGCCCGGGGATCGTGTTTTGCGACTTGCGCATGCCGCGCTTGTCGGGCATCGAGCTGCTGCAGCGCGTGCGCGCCCTGGGGGAGCTGGCGGAACTGCCGTTCGTGCTGGTGTCCTCCGCCACCGACAAGGAAACGGTGCAGCAAGCCACCCTGGCCGGCGCCACCGGCTATATCGTCAAGCCCTTCCAGTCCGACCAGGTACGCGCCCATCTCGGCGCCTTCCTCGACCAGGCCGCCCATGGCTACGAGCACCGCGCCGAGGATCCCGCCGACACGCTGCTGCGCCTGGGCATCGCTGCCGACCGCCTGCTGGTCTACCTGACCGGCTTCCAGAACCAGCTGACGGCCGCCAGCACCGAACTCGATGCCTTGCTGGCGCGCGATGAGCAGGCCGAGGCCCGCGTGCGCCTGGAACGCCTGCATACGGGCTGCACCACCCTGGGCCTGCATGGCGCCGCCGCCGCCCTCAAGCCGCTGCTGGTCGGCCCTGTCGGCAACGATGCCGTGCAAGCGGCCCTGACGGACGTGATCCGCGCCGTGCTGCACCAATCCTCCCTGGTCCGCCAAGGTTAGTGGGGGGCAGGCCCTTGGGCCTGGCCCAGGTTGACCGGTTTCAAGGCTTGCAGACAATATACTTTAAGTTTAAAGTAGTCTGCGCTGACTTCAACCGAACCTTACCCAGGGCGACCATGAACAGACCCACTGCAGCAGCACCGAGCGCGCATCTCGACCAGTTCGCGCGCCAGCACCTCCCGCCGGCCGACCAATGGCCGGACCTGGTATTCGACCTGCCCGAATTGCAGTACCCGGCGCGCCTGAACTGCGTGGCCGAACTGCTCGACAAGGCGGTCGCCGCCGGCCGCGGCGCCCGCCTGGCCCTGCGCGGCGACGGCATCAACTGGACCTATGCCGAGCTGCAGCAGCAAGTGGACCGCATCGTCAACGTGCTGCGCGGCCCGCTGGGGCTGGTGCCCGGCAACCGCGTGCTGCTGCGCGGCGCCAACCACCCGGTGATGGCTGCCGCCGTGCTGGCGGTGCTGAAGGCAGGGCTGATCGCCGTGCCCACCATGCCCCTGCTGCGTGCGCGCGAACTGGGCGTCATCATGGACAAGGCGCAGGTGCAGGCGGTGCTGTGCGCCCACGCGCTGCGCGAGGAAATCGAAGCGGCGCCGCAGCGCCCCGGGCGCACCCTGTGGTTCAATGTGCCCGCCGACGCCGCCGCGGGCGAGGCGGTGGCCGGGCGCTCGCTGGACGCGCTGATGGCAGCGCAGCCCCCCAGCGCTGCCGCCTGCGATACGGCCGCCGACGACATCTGCCTGATCAGCTTCACTTCCGGCACCACCGGCGTCCCCAAGGGCACCATGCACTTCCACCGCGACGTGCTGGCGATCTGCGACTGCTTCCCGCGCCATACGCTGAAGTGCGGCCAAGACGACCTGTTCATCGGCACGCCCCCGCTGGCTTTCACCTTCGGCCTGGGCGGCCTGTTGCTGTTCCCGCTGCGCGTGGGGGCCGCGGCCGTACTGCTGGAAAAGCTGACGCCGGAGACCCTGCTGCAAGCCATCGAACGGTACCGCGCCACGATCTGCTTCACCGCGCCGACTTTCTACCGCCAGATGGCCGCACTGGCCGGCAACTATGCGCTTTCCAGCCTGAAGAAATCCGTCTCGGCCGGTGAAGCGCTGCCGGTGGCGACGCGCGAGGCATGGCAGCAGGCCACGGGCTTGCGCATGATCGACGGCATCGGCGCCACGGAAATGCTGCATATCTTCATCTCCGCATCCGGCGACGAGATCCGTCCCGGCGCCACCGGCAAACCGGTGCCCGGCTACCGCGCCTGCGTGCTGGACAACAATGGCCGGCCGCTGGGCCCGGGCGTGGTCGGGCGGCTGGCCGTGAAAGGCCCGACCGGCTGCCGCTACCTGGACGACCCGCGCCAGCGCGACTATGTGCTGGACGGCTGGAACCTGACCGGCGACGCCTACGAGATGGATGCCGACGGCTACTTCTTCTACCGTTCGCGCACCGACGACATGATCATTTCCGCCGGCTACAACATTGCCGGCCCCGAAGTCGAAGACGCCTTGCTGCGCCATCCCGCCGTGGCCGAATGCGGCGTGGTCGGCAAGCCGGACGAGGAGCGCGGGCAGATCGTGGAAGCACATGTGGTGCTGAAACCCGGCTTCGCGCCGTCGCCGGAGATGGCGGCGCAGCTGCAGGATTTCGTCAAGGAGCAGATCGCGCCCTACAAATATCCGCGCGCCATCCGCTTCCTGCCGTCGCTGCCGCGCACCGAAACCGGCAAGCTGCAACGCTTCAAACTCCGTAGCACCTGAGGAAACGCATGAACATCGTCTGTATCGGCGGCGGACCCGCCGGCCTGTATTTCGCCCTGCTGATGAAAAAGCAGGACCCGTCGCACCGCCTTGTCGTGGTGGAGCGCAACCGGCCCTACGACACCTTCGGCTGGGGCGTGGTGTTTTCCGACCAGACGCTGGGCAACCTGGTGGCGGCCGACGAGAAGACTGCGCGCGAAATCCTGCAATCGTTCAACCACTGGGACGATATCGACGTATTCTTCAAGGGCCGGAAGGTCACCTCGGGCGGCCACGGCTTTTGCGGCATCGGCCGCAAGCGCTTGCTGAACATCCTGCAGCGGCGCTGCGAGGAACTGGGCGTCGAGCTGGTGTTCGAAACCGACGTGCAGGACGACCAGGAACTGGCTGCGCGCTACGATGCCGACCTGGTGATCGCCTCCGATGGGCTGAACTCGCGCGTGCGCTCGCGCTACGAAGCGACCTTCCAGCCCATGATCGAAGCGCGCCAGTGCCGCTTCGTCTGGCTCGGCACCACCAGGAAATTCGACGCCTTCACCTTCGACTTCCAGCAGACCGAGCACGGATGGTTCCAGGCCCATATTTACCAGTACGACGGCGACACCTCGACCTTCATCATCGAAACGCCGGAGACCGTATGGCGCGCTGCCGGCCTGGACGACATGACGCAGGAGGAAGCGTTGGCCTGGTGCGAGCAACTGTTCGCCGACCGGCTGCAAGGACACAAGCTGATGTCGAACGCTGCCCACCTGCGCGGCTCCAACGTGTGGATCAAGTTCCCGCGCATCGTGTGCCGCAAGTGGGTGCACTGGAACGGCGACACGCCGGTGGTGCTGATGGGCGATGCGGCGCACAGCGCGCATTTCTCGATCGGCTCCGGCACCAAACTGGCGCTGGAAGATGCGATCGAACTGGCGCGCTGCTTCGCCGCCTACGGCGACGCCCCGGCAGCGGCGCTGGCCGCCTATGAGGAAGTACGCGCGGTCGAAGTGCTGAAGATCCAGAGCGCGGCCCGCAACTCGATGGAATGGTTCGAAAACGTGCAGCGCTACACCGCCCTGGAAGCGCCGCAGTTCGCCTATTCGATGCTGACGCGCAGCCAGCGCCTGTCGCACGAAAACCTGCGCCTGCGCGACAAGGACTACGTGGCCGGCTTCGAGCGCTGGCTGGCCGAGCGCGCCTTCGCCCAGGCCGGTTTGCCGGCCCCGGCCTGGGCCTCGGCGCCCGGCACCCGCACCGTGCCGCCGATGTTCACGCCCTACAAGGTGCGCGGCCTGGTCCTGAAGAACCGCATCGTCGTGTCGCCGATGGCGCAATACAGCGCGCTCGACGGTTGCGTCGGCGACTGGCACCTGGCCCACCTGGGTGCGCGTGCCGCGGGCGGCGCTGCATTGGTGATGGCGGAGATGACATGCGTCTCGGCCGATGCCCGCATCACGCCATTTTGCCCCGGCATGTATGCGCCGGCGCACACCATGGCGTGGAAGCGCATCGTCGACTTCGTCCACAACAATACCGATGCGAAGATCGGCCTGCAGCTCGGGCATGCCGGCGCCAAAGGTTCCACCCGCGCCATGTGGGACGGCATCGACCTGCCGCTGGAGCAGGGCAACTGGCCGCTGGTGGCGGCGTCGCAGCAGCAATACCTGGCGGGTGTGTCGCAAGTGGCGCGCACCGCCAGCAGCGAGGACATGCGCCGCATCGAGGCCGATTTCGTACGCGCCACGCTGGCCGCCGAAGAAGCCGGCTTCGATTGGCTGGAATTGCATTGCGCGCACGGCTACCTGCTGTCTTCCTTCATTTCGCCACTGACCAATGTGCGCGGCGACGAGTACGGCGGCTCGCTGGAAAACCGTTGCCGCTTCCCCTTGCGCGTGTTCGCGGCGATGCGCGCGGCCTGGCCTGCGCACAAGCCGATGAGCGTGCGCATTTCGGCGCACGACTGGGTGGAAGGGGGCATCACGCCCGATGATGCGGTGCAGATCGCGCGCCTGTTCAAGCAAGCCGGGGCCGATATGATCGACTGTTCGTCGGGACAGGTCAGCAAGCTGGAGAAGCCCGTATTCGGGCGCATGTTCCAGACACCATTCGCCGACCGGGTGCGCAACGAAGCCGGTATCCCGACCATGGCGGTGGGCTCGATTTTCGAAGCCGACCACGCCAACGGCATCATCGCCGCAGGGCGCGCCGACCTGTGCGCAGTGGGGCGCCCGCATCTGGCCAATCCCTCGTGGACCCTGGGCGAGGCGGCCAAGCTGGGCTACACGCCGGTGAGCTGGCCGAAACAGTATGTGGCGGGCAAACAGCAACTCGAGCGCAATCTTGAGCGCGAACGCCAGCTGGCCGCCGCCAGCGCCGGGCTTACGCCGCAGCAAGTCGCGGCCAAATTGCTGGAGGGCTGAGGCATGCAATTGCTTGGCCATCACGCGTTCATCACCGGCGGCAGCCGCGGCATCGGGCTGGCTTGCGCCCGCGCGCTGCTCGAGCAAGGCGCCAGCGTGACCATCGCTGGCCGCGATGCCGCGGCGCTGGTACGCGCCGCCGGCCTGCTCGCGGCGCAAACCGGTAAGGCGGTGTCTGGCCCTGAGGGCCAGACACCGGAGTACCGGTTTGCGCCGCGTGTCGAAACGTGTGTGCTCGACGTCACCGACGAAGCAGCGGTGCACGCCGCCATCGCCGCCGCCGAGCAGCGAGGCCCGATCACCATCCTGATCAACAACGCCGGCCAGGCAGTCACCGCCCCATTCGCCAAGACCACCAGCCAGCACTGGCGTCAAATGCTCGACGTCAACCTGACCGGCGCCTTCCACTGCACCCAGGCCGTGCTGCCGCAAATGCTGGAAGAAGGTTGGGGCAGGATCGTCAACGTGGCCTCCACCGCCGGCCTGAAAGGCTACCGATACGTCAGCGCCTACGTCGCGGCCAAGCACGGCCTGGTCGGCCTCACGCGCGCCCTGGCGCTGGAGCTGGCCGGCAAGAACATCACCGTCAACGCGGTCTGCCCCGGCTACACCGAAACCGACATCGTGCAGGACGCCATCGCCAACATCATGCACAAGACTGGCCGCAGCGAAGCACAGGCCCGCGCCGAGTTGGCCGCCGCCAACCCCCAGCAGCGGCTGGTGCAAGTGGAAGAAGTGGCGAACGCGGTCGCATGGCTTTGCCAGCCTGCATCGGGCGCGATGACCGGCCAATCCATCGCCGTCGCCGGCGGTGAAGTCATGTAAGGAACAAGAACCATGCAATTGGACCTGGAAAGCCGCCTGACCAACGACCACCACCAGTCGTTGAAGCTGTGGCTGCGCATGCTGTCCTGCACCACCAAGATCGAAGCCGAGATCCGCAGCCGCCTGCGCGCCGAATTCGGCATCACGCTGCCGCGCTTCGACCTGATGGCGCAGCTGGAGCGTTACCCCGACGGCCTGCGCATGGGCGAGCTTTCCAAGCGCATGATGGTCACCGGCGGCAACGTCACCGGCATCACCGACCAGCTGGAACAGGAAAACCTGGTGGTGCGCGTGCCCGACCCGAAAGATGGCCGCGCCTTCAGCGTCAAACTCACGCCCGCCGGCCGCAAGGCGTTCGCCCAGATGGCCGAAGTCCATGAAAGCTGGGTTGCCGAACTGCTGCAAGACATTTCGCAAGATGACAAGGGACAGCTGATCGAACTGCTGTCGCAAATGAAGGGCCACCTGTACGCCCGCGAACATAAGGACAAACCATGAAATACCTGCAAGGGGAACCGCAACAGCTGCCGGGCAACCGCGCGCAACTGGCCGGCTACCAGGCCCGCCACTTCCAGTTCACGGTGGAGCAGGGCGTGGCCACGCTGACGCTCGACCGCCCGGAACGCAAGAACCCGCTCACCTTCGAATCCTATGCCGAATTGCGCGAATTGTTCCGCGCCCTCGCTTTCGCGGACGACGTCAAGGCTGTCGTGGTCACCGGCGCCGGCGAAAACTTTTGCTCCGGCGGCGACGTGCACGAAATCATCGGCCCGCTGACCAGGCTCGATATGCCGGGCCTGCTGGCCTTCACCCGCATGACCGGCGACGTGGTGAAAGCCATGCGCGCCTGCCCGCAGCCGGTGATCGCCGCCATCGACGGGGTGTGCGCCGGTGCCGGTTCCATGCTGGCGCTGGCCTCCGACATCCGCCTCGGCACCGAACGCAGCAAGACCGCCTTCCTGTTCACCCGCGTCGGCCTGGCCGGCTGCGACATGGGCGCCTGCGCACTGCTGCCGCGCGTGATCGGCCAGGGCCGCGCCGCCGAACTGCTGTACACCGGCCGCTCCATGTCCGGCGCGGAAGGGGAGCGCTGGGGCTTCTTCAACAGCCTGCATGCGCCCGAGAGCCTGCTCGCCGCCGCGCAAGCCTTCGCGCAAGGCTTGGCCGGCGGCCCGACCTTCGCCCACGGCATGACCAAGAAGATGCTGCAGCAGGAGTGGAATATGGGCGTGGACGAAGCGATCGAAGCCGAAGCGCAGGCGCAAGCCATCTGCATGGCGACCAACGACTTCCACCGCGCCTACCATGCCTTCGTCGCGAAGCAGAAACCCGTTTTCGAGGGTGACTGATATGGCCGACAAATCCTACCTCGATTGGCCATTCTTCGAACCGCGTCACGCCGCTCTGGAGCGCGAACTTGACGCCTGGGCCGCGCAGCACGTGCGTGACGCCGATGGCGACGGCCATGGCAGCGAAGACGTCGACGCCCAATGCCGCGCCCTGGTGCGGGCCCTGGGCGGGGCGGGCTGGCTGCGCCATGCCGTCGGCGGCACCGCATACGGCGGCGCGCGCGACGCCATCGACACCCGCGCCATCTGCCTGGTCCGCGAAACCCTGGCGCGCCACAATGGCCTGGCCGATTTCGCCTTCGCCATGCAGGGCCTGGGCTCGGGCGCCATCAGCCTGTTCGGCAGCGACGCCAACCGGCAGGCCTACCTGCCGCGCGTTGCCGGCGGCGCAGCGATTGCCGCCTTCGCGCTGTCCGAACCGCAAGCCGGTTCCGACGTCGCCGCCATGCAATGCGCCGCCGTGCGGGAGGGCGACGAATATGTGCTCGATGGCGAAAAGACCTGGATCTCCAACGGCGGCATTGCCGACTTTTACGTGGTGTTCGCGCGCACCGGCGAACAGCCAGGCGCGCGCGGCATCAGCGCCTTCATCGTCGACCGGGACACGCCCGGCTTCGAGATCGCCGAGCGCATCAACGTGATCGCCCCGCATCCGCTGGCGCGCCTGAAGTTCAGCAATTGCCGCATTCCGGCCGGCCGGCGCCTGGGCGACGCGGGGCAGGGCTTCAAGGTGGCGATGGCCACGCTGGACGTGTTCCGCACCTCGGTGGCGGCGGCGGCGCTGGGCTTTGCGCGCCGTGCGCTGGATGAAGCGCTGGCACATGCGCAAAACCGCCAGATGTTCGGCCAGACCCTGGCCGACTTCCAGTTGACGCAAGCGAAGCTGGCACAGATGGCGACCGGGGTCGATGCCGCCGCCTTGCTGACCTACCGTGCCGCCTGGCAGCGCGACCAGGGCCGCAAGGTCACCCGGGAAGCCGCCATGGCCAAGATGACCGCCACCGAAACGGCGCAGCAAGTGATCGATGCCGCGGTGCAGATGTTCGGCGGCATGGGGGTGGTCAGTGGGCATCCGGTGGAACGGCTGTACCGCGAAATCCGCGCACTGCGGATCTACGAAGGGGCGACCGAAGTACAACAATTGATCATCGCGCGCGAACTGCTGCGCGAAGGCTGAGGAGTGGGTATGCAAGTATTACAACCGCCGGGCTGGGCGCGTCCACGCGGCTATGCCAACGGCATCGCGGCCAGCGGCCGCATGGTGTTCGTCAGCGGCATGATCGGCTGGGATGCCGAATGCCGGTTCCAGACCGATGATTTTGCGGGCCAGGTGCGGCAAGCGCTGGAAAATATCCTGGCCGTGCTGCGCGAAGCGGGCGGCGGTCCCGAGCACATTGCCCGCATGACATGGTACGTGGTGGACAAACACGAATACATGGGGGCCTACAAGGCCATCGGCGCCATCTACCGGGAGCTGATCGGCAACCATTACCCCGCCATGACGGCGGTCGAAGTGGCGGGCTTGCTGGAGCCGCGTGCCAGGGTCGAGATCGAAGTCACGGCAGTCGTGCCTGCATAAACTGAACGAAGTGATATAGTCGGCTGTGGAGGTGCAATGCCATGGCCAAGATTCTCACGCGCCTGTTGGGCGCTATTTTCCTGCTACTCATGCCGGTAGCGTATGGCTCCACTCCGCTGCTGACGCAAGCGGACATTGCCCAGCTATCCAACTGGCTGGGTAATGGTCCGATCAGGCTGGAGCGCCTGTACAAGAAGCGTGACGGACAGACTGCAGCCGATTTCCACGCTGCGGTGGATGGCAAGGGCCGCACGTTCACGGTGATGGAAGCGACGACCGAACTGGGCCAAACCTGGAAGGTGGGCGGCTACAACCCGCAAAGCTGGGCGTCCACCGGCGGCTTCCACATCACGACGGAAGACGCGTTGCGCACGGGTTTCTTGTTCAACCTGACGTCGCGCCAGCTGCACCGGCAAACGCCGCGCACTTACGCGCTGGACACGGTTGGTTCCTTCCAGACTTTTAATGACGGCAAGGTCGGTCCGGTGTTCGGTGCCGGCCACGATCTCTACGTGGGGTGGGACCTGAGCACCGGCGGCTATTCTTCGCTGTACTCGTACATCGATCCCACGCGCAGCAACTTCGATTCCAGCATCCTGGATGGCCGCGATTACAAGGAGCCCAATCTCACTTTCGGCGACCTGGAAGTGTGGGCCGTGATCGCCATCCCCGAGCCGCGCGCCTGGGCGATGCTGCTGGCGGGCTTGCTGCTGCTTACGGTTGCGAGCTCAGGACGGTGGTCGCCACACGCCCGTCGTCGGTGAAAGTGAGCTTGTAGATGCGGCTGTATTCGGTGTCCGGCAAGTCGCCGTTCGCCTCGCCGCCCAGCTCGCGCACCAGGCCAGGCACGGTGTTCGAATGGCCGACCACGAGCTTGTTGCCCCGCTGGGTGCGCAGCCAGGCGGCAAACACCGCCTGCTTGCCGGGGTCGTAGGTTTGCACGTCCAGCCCGAAGCGCGCCGCCGTCGGCGCTGCGGTCTGGCGTGTGCGCTGGTAAGTGGTGCTGAATACTTGCGCGATGCCGGCATCCTGCAGCATGGCCGCGAGGCGATGCGCACGCTGCTCGCCGGCCGTCGTCAAGGGCGGATCCTTGCTGTCCGACGCCACCTTTTCGGCATGGCGGCTGACGTAGATGTGGAAGGTTTCGGCGCGTGCCTGGAAGGGAAGGGCGGCGCAGACCGCCAGCAGCAGTGAGCAGAGGGTTTTCATGGACTGCGAGTTTGCCACAGCTCAGGACAGCCCGGCAATCCGGCCCATCTGGCCCAGCAGGAAGAGGAAGCCGGTGAGGAAGGTGCCCATCATCCACCGGAAGTTCGTGTTGTTTTCCTTGCGCAGTTCAGCGAATTTGCGCTCCGCCCAAGCGTGTTCTTCCGAGAAGCGACGCTCCATCCAGGCGCGTTCCTCCGAGAATCGCCGATCCACCGAATCGCGCAGCTCAGTCAGCGCCTGCGAATTTTTCTCGGCCAATGCGGTAAGGGACGCCACTTCCTTCTCAACCTTCACAAGACGAATTTCGGTATCCATCGCGCCTCCCTGGCTTTGTTTGGCCAACTTTGGCCCAAAGCGGGGGCTGTGGTATTGAGCTTGGACCGGGCGGGAAGGGAAAAGTTCCGGGGAAGGTGCGCTGGTCCCCCCGACTGGAATCGAACCAGTATCCCACGCTTAGGAGGCATGTGCACTATCCATTGTGCTACGGGGAGGACGCAAGGCGAGCGCAATTATAGCTGACAGGCTGGCAACAGGTAAAATGCGCGTTTTCCCGTCACGATTTGCATTCCCATGGCTGTCATTTCCTTAACATCCGCACAACTGGCTTTCGGCCATCACGCTCTGCTGGACCACGCTGAATTCTCCCTGGAAACGGGCGAGCGGGTCGGCCTGATCGGGCGCAACGGCACCGGCAAGTCCTCCTTGCTGAAGATTATCGCCGGCCTGCAGAAGCTCGATGATGGTTTGCTGGTCATGCAGCAAGGCTTGAAAGTCGTGTACGTGGAGCAAGAGCCGCAATTCGATGCCGGCCAGAGCGTGTACGACGCGGTGGCATCCGGCCTGGGCGAGCTGCCGGCGCTGTTGAAGGAATACGACGAGCTGACCAGCCGTTTCGGCCAGGGCGACGACGAGCAACTGATGGACCGCATGCACGACATCCAGCTCAAGCTCGATGCCGGCGATGCCTGGAACGTGAAAAACAAAGTCGAAACCGTGCTGGGCCGCCTGAACCTGAATGCGGACCTGGCGATCGAAACCTTGTCCGGCGGCACCAAGAAGCGGGTGGCCCTGGCGCGCGCCCTGGTCGGCGCGCCCGACGTGCTGCTGCTCGATGAGCCGACCAACCACCTCGACTTCAGCTCGATCCAATGGCTGGAAGGCTTGCTGCGCGATTTCAAGGGCAGCATCCTGTTCATTACCCACGACCGCTCCTTCCTCGATAACGTGGCGACCCGCATCATTGAACTGGACCGCGGCATCCTGCTGTCCTATCCCGGCAACTTCAGCGCCTACCAGACGCGCAAGGCCGAACAGCTGGCGATCGAGGAAGTCGAGAACGCCAAGTTCGACAAGGTGCTGGCGCAGGAAGAAGTCTGGATCCGCAAGGGCGTCGAAGCACGGCGCACCCGCAATGAAGGCCGCGTGCGGCGCCTGGAACGCTTGCGCGAACAGCGCGCCGCGCGCCGCGATCAGCAAGGCCAGGTGCGCCTGGAAGTGGCCACCGGCGAACGCTCGGGCAAGATCGTGGCGGAGCTGGAAAACGTGAACAAGGCCTACGGCGACAAAGTCATCGTGCGCGACTTCAGCACCATCCTGATGCGCGGCGACAAGGTCGGCCTGATTGGCCCCAATGGCGCGGGCAAGACCACGCTGCTCAAACTGATCCTGGGTGAGGAGCCGCAGGACAGCGGCACCATCAAGCAGGGCACCCGCCTGCAGGTGGCGTACTTCGACCAGATGCGCGCCCAGCTGAACGACAATGCCACGCTGGCCGACACCATTTCGCCCGGCTCGGACTGGGTCGAGATCAATGGCCAGCGTAAGCACGTCATGAGTTACCTGGGCGATTTCCTGTTTGAACCGGCGCGCGCCCGCTCGCTGGTGAGCTCGCTGTCCGGGGGCGAGCGCAACCGGCTGCTGCTGGCGCGCCTGTTCGCCAAGCCGGCCAACGTCCTGGTGCTGGACGAACCGACCAACGACCTCGACATCGATACCCTGGAATTGCTGGAAGAGTTGCTGGAGGATTACACCGGCACCGTCTTCCTCGTCAGCCACGACCGCATGTTCCTCGACAACGTCGTGACGCAAGTCATTGTGGCTGAAGGGCAGGGCAAATGGAAGGAATACGTGGGCGGCTACAGCGATTGGGAGCGCGTGCGCGATGCCAGCGCCACCGCGGCGCCGGTGCCGAAGAAGCCCGAAGCCAAAGCCGCGCCGGCCAGTGCCGCCGTTGCGGCGCCGGCCGCCGCACCCGCCGCGGCCAAGCCGAAAAAGCTCAGCTACAAGGAACAGCGCGAGCTGGAAGAGTTGCCTCAACTCATTGCCAAGCTGGAAGACGAACAGACGGCGCTCAACCTCACGCTGTCCGATCCCGACTTCTACAAGAAAACACCGGCCGAGGCCAAGCGCTTGAACGAGCGCATCGCCCAGATCGAAGAAGCGCTGATGGCGGCCCTGGAACGCTGGGAAGAAATCGAATCCCGTAACAACGTTTGATGTAACTCAATCCATTCCTTGCTGATTCTCACTTTCGTGCGCTTGCGCACGATTGCCCGCTGTAATATCTGACAACCTTAATGCCGAGGCAGCTACTTGCTTCGGCATCATCAACGGGAAGGCAGATATCGTGACTATCCAGCAGCCACCTAAGCGCGTTTCCCAGCAGCCGCACGCCAGTGCCGCCGCGGCCCCCGCAACGCCTGTGCCGGCGCTGGCCGCCAGCGATAGCCTGGCCTTGCCGCGCGTCTTGCCCTTCGTCACCTATGTCGGGTTCATCGTCATTGCCGATGTGCTTGAGCGCTTCGGTGCCCACGCCAATACCTTGCGCTGGCTCTATCCTGCCAAGATCGCGCTGGTGTTGGCCATGCTCTTGGCATGGGGCAAGCAATACCATGAATTGCGCAGCGTGCCGGCGCGGCAAGACATGGTGGCGGCGCTGGGCATCGGGGCCGGCGTCTTCGTGCTGTGGATCGCGCTGGATGCGGACTGGATGCAGTTCGGCACGCCGCGCGGCTTCGACCCTACCGGCGCGCGTGGCCAGACCGACTGGCTGCTGGTGGCGGTGCGCGTCGGCGGCGCGGCGCTGGTGGTGCCGCTGATGGAGGAACTGTTTTGGCGTTCCTTCCTGCTGCGCTGGCTGCAACAGCGCGACTTCATGGCGTTGCGGCCGGCGCGTGCCGGGCTGCGCGCCACCACCATTTCGATTCTTCTGTTCGGCATCGAACACAATCTTTGGCTGGCCGGCATCTGCGCCGGCATTGCCTACACCGTGTTGTACATGCGCAGCGAGACGCTGTGGACTCCCATCCTGGGGCATGCCGTGACCAATGGCCTGCTGGCCGCCTGGATCATGGCAACTGGAAGCTGGACCTATTGGTAGTTTTGAATAAGGCTAAAAATAATATGCGCATCCTGCCAACTCCACTGGCGCTGGCTGCTGCCCTGGCATGCTGTCCTGCCCAGGCGGACATCAGCGAGACCATCAAGCCCTTCATCGCCGTGGGCTCGACGTATGACGACAACCTGCTGCGCCAACCGGACAACGCACCGGCGGGCTTGCAGCGTTCGGACCGCGCGACGCAAGTGGTCGGCGGCTTCCTGCTCGACCGGCCGATCGGCCGCCAGAAGCTGACCGGGCAAGCCAAGCTGTCGCGCGTCACCTTCGACCACTACCGGCAGCTCGATTACAACGGCAAGGATTTCAGCCTGGACTGGGCGTGGGAGCTGGGC
>CBFGQI010000079.1:0-22698 GCA_965650885.1 uncultured Oxalobacteraceae bacterium | reverse complement strand
CCCTCATGTCTATCGCACTAACTTTCTTCCAAGGCCGCGCAGGCGACCATAACGACCTCGCCATGCCAGGCGCCAAATCCGTTGCCACCCAGCTTGCCACAATGCTCGACATCGCGCCGGTCGGAATCGGCGAGCCGGCGCCCGCTCTCAGCAAGGAATGGCGCACTGAGCTCGACCTGGCGATGCCTGCCTTGCAGGCGATGCAGCAGCGCTTCCGGCACATCTTTGCCAGCGGCCAGACGCCGCTGTCGGCCAACAGCCGCTGCGCGGTATCGCTTGCGACCTTGCCGGTGGTTGCGGAGCACCGCAAGGACGCCTGCATCGTCTGGTTCGATGCCCATGCCGACCTGAACACGCCGGCATCGACCACATCAGGCTATCTCGGCGGCCTCGCGCTTTCCGGTCCGGCCGGGATGTGGGATTCGGGCCTTGGCAGTGGCGTGGCGCTGGAAAATATCGTGCTGGTGGGCCAGCGCGACCTGGACCCATTTGAACTTCGCCTGATCGAATCGGGACGAGTCCGGCATGTGCCGGTCGGCACCGGCCTGCCGGCTCGATTACGCGAAGCGGTCGCCGGGCGTCCGGTATATGTGCACCTGGATTGCGACGTCCTTGATCCGGGCATTGTGCCGACCGATTACGTTTGTCCCGACGGGTTGACGCTCGACGAGCTGAATGCCGCTTGCGCCGTGCTTGCGGAAGGCGAAGTGATTGGCCTGGAAATCGCCGAATTCCAGAATTCCTGGACTGCGGACGGGGAACCTGCGAGCCCGAACACGCTGCTGAATTCGCTGCGGCCCTTGCTCACCAGCTTGCGATAAGCGCACCTTTGATGCCGCTCAATGGTGCGCTACTTGGCGTGGCGAGAATGGTAGGATTACTTCAAGGAGCTGCCATGGATGCCACGCCCCCGCCCGAGCTCGCTGACCACGAGAAGCGCATTACGCAGTTGGAGAACAGGTGAACAATCTTTCATGCGAATTGCAGGCCCTGCGAGCGCATATGGATGCTCGCTTTGAGCAATTTGAAAAGAAACTTGAGACGGAACTGAGTAACCTCCGCATCGAACTGCGCGCGGAATTCGAGTCCAGGCTCCACGAGGCGGTCGAAAAATTGAATGCCCGCATGGACGCGCAATTCCACATGATGTTGGGGCTTCAGGTCGCAATCCTGTTGGCGCTGGTTGCACTGATCGCCGCCTAACCGCCGAACGAAAAAGCCCTGCCAGGCTGATGACCTGACAGGGCTTTTGTACGTCCTGGTGCCGGAGAAGAGAATCGAACTCCCGACCTTCTCATTACGAATGAGCTGCTCTACCAACTGAGCTACACCGGCAAAGAGTCCGGATTATAACTTCGGGCTCAAGGGTGCGCAAGCGTGAGTTGCATTAATTACACCGATTCCTGGTGGTAGCTGGTGACCAGGGCCACTTCGTCGCGCGAACCGAGGAAGACCGGCACGCGCTGGTGCAGTTTTTCCGGCTGGATGTCGAGGATGCGGCGCTTGCCGTCGGTGGCCATGCCGCCCGCCTGCTCGACGATGAAGGCCATCGGGTTGGCTTCGTACATCAGGCGCAGGCGGCCCGGCTTGGACGGGTCGCGCAGGTCTGCCGGGTACATGAAGATGCCGCCGCGGTTCAGGATGCGGTGCACGTCGGCCACCATGGAGGCGATCCAGCGCATATTGAAGTCGGTGCCGCGCGGGCCGGTGGAGCCGGCCAGCAGTTCGCCGATGTAGCGCTGCACCGGCGCGTGCCAGTGGCGCTGGTTGGAGGCGTTGATGGCGTATTCCTTGGTCTTGGCGGGAATCTGCATATTGCGGTGGGTCAGTACCCACGAGCCCATCTCGCGGTCCAGGGTGAAGCAGTTCACGCCATTGCCGGTGGTGAGCACCAGCAGGGTTTGCGGGCCGTACACGGCGTAACCGGCGGCGACCTGCTTCGAGCCGGGCTGCAGGAAGTCCTGCTCGCTCGGGTTGCTCATGCCTTCCGGCGCCTTCAGCACGGAGAAGATGGTGCCGATCGAAACGTTGACGTCGATGTTGGACGAGCCGTCCAGCGGGTCGAACACCAGCAGGTATTCGCCTTTCGGGTAGCGGTTCGGGATCGGGTGGATGTCTTCCATTTCTTCCGAAGCCATCGCCGCCAGGTGGCCGCCCCATTCGTTCGCTTCCAGCAGGATCTCGTTGGAGATCACGTCCAGCTTCTTCTGGACTTCGCCCTGCACGTTTTCGGTTTCCAGTGCGCCCAGCACTTCGCCCAGGGCGCCCTTGCCGACGCTGTGGGAAATCGATTTGCAGGCGCGGCCGACCACTTCGATCAGGAGGCGCAATTCGGCCGGGATGCTGTGGTGCTGGCGTTGTTCTTCAACGAGGTACTGCGTCAGGCTGATGCGTTTCATTGTTACCCTTGGTTTTGAAAATGATTCTTGTAGCCGCCGCGCAGTGCGTGGCGGCGATAACTTAATTGGCGAGCGCCTTGCTGACGACTTCCATCACGTCATTGGACAAGGGCGTGGCGGCGGCGACCTTTTCCAGCGCCTGGCGCATATGGACTTGCAGCGCCGGCGCGTAACGGCGCCAGCGGTCCATGCTGCGCGCCAGGCGGGAGGCAACTTGCGGATTCAGGGCGTCGAGCTTGATCACGTGCTCGGCCCAGAATTCGTAGGCGCTGCCGTCGGCGGCGTGGAATTGCGACGGGTTCTGGTTGCAGAAGCTGAACAGCAGGCTGCGGGCGCGGTTCGGGTTCTTCAGCGTGAAGGCCGGATGCTTCATCAGCTCGCGCACCTTGGCCACGGTGGTGTGCGGCGCGGAACCCTGCATGGCGAACCACTTGTCCACCACCAGCGCCTCGCCCTTGAAGTCCTTGTAGAAGGCATCGAGCTGCTTGCCGGCGTCGGCGCCACTGTGGATCAGGGCGGACAGCGCGGCGGCGCGGTCGGTCATATTGGTGGCGGCGGCGAACTGCTCGCTGGCCAGCCGCACGGCTTCCGCGTTCGGCTGCACCAGCAGGTAAGCCAGCGCGAGGTTCTTCAGGCCGCGCTTGCCGGCGGAGACGGCGTCCGGGCTGTAGGGGCCCGGCGTGGCATTCTCGGCATGCGCCAGCAGCAGCTCATTGCGCAGCGCCGTGCCGATGGCGTGGCGCATGAACTGGCGCGCGCTGTGGATGGCTTGCGGGTGCACCACTTCCATCTGCTCGGCGATGATGGTTTCCGACGGCAGGATCAGGCATTGCTCGCGGAAGGCCGCATCGAGCGAAGTGTCGGTCAGCACCGCGCCCAGGGCGCCGATATACGTCTCGTCCAGTTCGAGGGGCTTGCCGTCCTGTACCGCCTGCGTCAGCGACAGCAAGCGTTCCATGGCCAGGCGCTGGCCGGCTTCCCAGCGGTTCACCGGGTCGCTGTCGTAACGGAACAGGTGCAGCAGCTCGTCGTCGGTGTAGGGGTATTCCAGCACCACCGGCGCCGAAAAGTCGCGCAGGATGGACGGCACCGGCGCTTCCTTCACACCGGTAAAGCGGAACGTTTGCTGTGCTTCGGTCAGCTCCAGCACGGTCGTGGTGCCAAGCTGCTTGCCGTCCAGCACCAGCGGCATATCCTTGCCGTCGCGGCCCAGCAGGCCCACGGCGACCGGGATATGGAACGGCTGTTTGTTTTCCTGGCCCGGCGTGGCCGGGCAGCGCTGCGACAGCGTCAGCTCGTAAGTTTCCGTGGCGCCGTTGTGGTGGCCGCCCGCCGACACCACCGGCGTGCCGGCCTGGCTGTACCAGCGTTCGAACTGGGTCAGGTCGCGCTGGTTGGCATCGGCCATCGCGGCGCGGAAATCGTCGCACTGCACGGCCTGGCCGTCATGGCGCTCGAAGTACAGGTCCATGCCCTTGCGGAAGCCTTCGCGGCCCAGCAAGGTCTGGTACATGCGCACCACTTCCGCGCCTTTTTCGTACACCGTCACGGTGTAGAAATTGTTGATCTCGACGAAGGAATCGGGGCGCACCGGGTGCGCCATCGGGCCGGCATCTTCCGGGAACTGGGCCTGGCGCAGGGTGCGCACCTGGTCGATGCGGGTCACGGCGCGGCCGCTGTCGGTGCCGATCATGTCGGCGGAAAATTCCTGGTCGCGGAAGACGGTCAAGCCTTCCTTCAGCGACAGCTGGAACCAGTCGCGGCAGGTCACGCGGTTGCCGGTCCAGTTGTGGAAGTATTCATGGCCCACCACGGCTTCAATGCCGGAGTAATCGATGTCGGTGGCGGTGCGCGGGTTGGCCAGCACGAACTTGGTGTTGAAGATGTTCAAGCCCTTGTTTTCCATCGCGCCCATATTGAAGTCGCTGACGGCGACGATCATGAAGCGGTCCAGGTCCAGTTCCAGGCCCCAGCGCTCCTCGTCCCAGCGGATGGAATTCTTCAGCGACTGCATGGCGTAATCGGTCTTGTCGAGGTTGCCCTCCTCCACCCACACTTGCAGCAGCACCTGGCGGCCGGACTTGAGCCTGAATTTCTCTTCCTGGCATACCAGGCGCGCGGCCACCAGGGCGAACAGGTAGGACGGTTTCTTGAACGGGTCTTCCCACTTCGCGTAATGGCGGCCGTCGCCCAGGTCGCCTTCCTCCAGCAGGTTGCCGTTGGAGAGCAGCACCGGGTATTGCTCCTTGTCGGCGCGCAGCATCACGGTGTAGCGCGCCATCACGTCCGGGCGGTCGGGGAAATAAGTGATGCGGCGGAAGCCTTCCGCTTCGCACTGGGTGTAGAAACCGCTGCCCGAGGTGTACAGGCCGGACAGGGTGGTGTTCTCGACCGGCGCGCAGGTGGTTTCGATTTCCAGCAGCGCGTTGACCGGGGCGTTGCGGATGGTCAGCGTATTGTTGGCGACGATGTATTGGCCGGGATTCAGCGCCACGCCGTTCATGCGCAGTGCAACCAGGGTGATGGCTTCGCCGTGCAGCACCAGGTCGCGGCTCTTGCTGTCCGGGTTATGGCGCAGCTGGATGCGGTTGGCCACGATGGTGCAGGCTGGATCGAGGTCGAAGCCCAGTTCGACGGTCTCCACCAGGTAGCTGGGCGGGGTGTAATCCTTACGATAAATCGTTTGGGGGCTGTCGGTACGCATGGTTTGGGCGAACAAGGACAAAGAAGGCTATTTTACCAACACCGGCAGCCGGGCACGCCCGATTATTTTCCGCTCTCCCCTGGCGGGTAACATTCTGTAATAATTAGGTGAAACGCATGTTGCCAGACTAAACTGGCCTATAAGTAGAAATGGTTAATAAAGGAGCATTCCCATGAAAGCGCTAGCCATCCTGTTGGCAGCCACCACTTTGCTGCTGAGCGGCTGTGCGACCACCCTGCGCAGCAATGTCACCGTGTTCCATGCCTGGCCGGGCGAGCTGCAGGACAAATCGTATGTCTTCGAGACGCCATCGCCGGGCGAGGATACGCTGGAGTACCGCAGCTACCAGAACCTGGTGAGCGGCGAACTGGCCAAGCTGGGCTTTACCCAGGCTGCCAGTGCCAAGGATGCTTCGCTGCGCGTCGGCATGCAGTTCAGCACCATCGACCGCCCGGTCAAGGTCTTGACGGCCACCGATCCGTGGATGTTCCACCCCAGCCCATGGGGTTATTACCCGCGCTGGGGCTACTATCCTTACCGCTATCGCTACTATGGCTTCTACCGGCCGTATTACGATCCGTGGCTGTGGGGGCCGATGGAATTCCGCGAAACCATCCAGCACAACTATGACCGCAACCTGCGCGTGACCATCAACAACCTGCAGGGCAAGAAGCTGTTTGATGTGACGGTGCAGAACACCAGCCGCAAACAATCGACGCCCGAGGTCATGCCCGCCCTGGTGCAAAGCGCTTTCACCGGCTTCCCGGGCGAAAGCGGCAAGGCCAAGCGCGTAGACCTTGAGCTCCAATAACTTCTTCCAATCGCTGGGGCGGTGGATGCGGGAAGGCGCATCCACCGCCCTTTTCCGTTCTCCGCGCTGGGACGGCCTGGCCACCGGGCCGGGCGTGGTCGCGGCCCTGGTATTGCTGATCCTGGCGCTGACGGTCGCGTTCCAGCGCCTGCTCGTCGAGGAGCCCGCGCAGTTTTACTGGCAGGCGGTGGCCGCCGGCTGGCTGCCGTTTGCCCTGCTGCCTTTTTATGCCCTGCTGGTGCGCGGTGCCGGGCCCACCGGGCGCCCCGGCGCGGCGCCGGACATGGCCGTGCTGGCGACCCTGCTGCTGGCGCAGACCCTGTGGCTGAACCTGGCCGTTGCGCTGTGCTTTGCCGGCCTGCTGTTCAGCGGCTCCGAGGACTGGGCCGTGCGCTACCTGGGCACCTGGGGCGCGTGGATCCTGTGGGCCATCCCGGTGACCCTGGCCGCGCTGGCGCAATTGCGGCTGCTGGCGCGCGGCGGACGCGGGCGGCGCTGGCCGCTGGCGCTGGCCGCCGGCATGATGGGCGGCGTGGTTGCCCTCGGCGTCGCCGCGCGGCAGCCGGAGTTCTGGTATCCGGAAAAGCAGGAAGCCGGCAGCGAGGAAGAATCGCCGCGCTTCCTGAAGCTGAGCGCGGAATTGATGGAGGCGCAACCGGTGCTGCTGGCGCGCCAACTGGCGGCGCTGGCGCCGCAGCGTCCGGGCCAGGCCGATATGTACGCGCTGACCTATGCGCCGTTTGGCGACGAGGTTTTCCGGCGCGAGAGCCAGATGGTGGCGGAGGTGATGTCGCAGCGCTTCGGCGCCGCCGGCCGCACGCTGCAACTGGTGAACCATGTCGACAGCGCGGACACGCTTCCCTGGGCCACCACCTTGAACCTGCAGCGCGCCATCCGCAGCGTGGCGCGCACCATGGACAAGGACGAGGACGTACTGTTCATCTACCTCACTTCGCACGGCGCGCGCGATGGACAGCTGGCGGCAAACTTCTGGCCTTTCGAACTGACCGAACTGACGCCTGCCATGCTGCGCAAATGGCTGGACGAGGCGGGCGTCCGGCATCGCGTGATCGCTGTCTCGGCCTGCTATTCCGGCAGCTGGATCCCGGCCCTGGCCGGCGATGCCGCCATGGTGCTCACGGCAGCCGACGCGGAGCATACCTCCTACGGCTGCGGCTACAAGTCGGAACTGACTTTCTTCGGCCGCGCCATGTTCGACGAACAGTTGCGCAGCCACACGCGTTCCTTCGAGCAAGCCCATGCCGCTGCGCGCGAAGTGATCCGCCAGCGCGAGATCGAAGCGGGCAAGGATGACGGCTACTCGAATCCCCAGCTTTCCGCCGGTCCCGCCATCCGCGCCAAACTCGCGGCGTTTCACTGAGTGCCTGGGCGCGGCGCCTGTTCCGGCGCGCTGAACGGCTCGGCCAATTGCCCTGACAGGGATTGCGGCACCGGCGTATCGGTGCCATATTCGGCCGGCCAGCTGCGCGGCAGGTGGTGGGTGCCGAAAATCCGGTCCAGCACCGGCAGCATCGCCGCGAAGTTGCGGTCGACGTGGCCGCTGCGCGTATGGTGCCAGTGATGGAAAGCCGGCGTTGTCAGCAGCCATTCCAGCGGTCCAAGCCGGACACGGATATTCGAATGGATGAAGAAACCCCATAGCGTGCCAGCCAGGACCACCGCCACCGGCACCGCGGTGCCGCCGGCACTGGGCCCGGCCAGGCCGAGCACGTAAAGCGGCAGCAGGCTGCACATGCGGGAAAACAGCAGGTCAAGCGGGTGGGCACGCGTGTTGACCAGGAAGTAGACGTGGGCCGGGCTGTGGTGCACCGCATGGAAGCGCCATAGCAGGGGCCAGGCGTGGGCCAGGCGGTGCGCGAAATAGGCGCCCAGGTCGCCGATTGCGAGCGCCAGTAGAAGCTTGGGCAGCAGCGGCAGGGCGCCCAGCGCCGCGGGCACGGCAGGCGGCAACAGGCTGTGCGCAAGCTGGGCGGCCAGCGCCAGCGGCGCGGCCAGCACGATCATCGGCAGCAGGCTGTTGGCGAAGTAATAGAACAGGTCATGCCAGCGTTGCGGCCTGGCGCCATCGGCCTGGCGCACGGCGAACCAGCGCTCCAGCGGCAGGAAAATCGCGCACAGCACGCACAGCCAGATCGTCAGGCGCAGCAGCTGGTAGGCGATGGCTGCCACAAGCGCGCCTTAGCGTTTGGCGGCGTTGCGGCGGCGCAGGACCATCCCCAGCAGCACGATGCCGGACATCATGGTCAGCCAGCTGCCCGGCTCGGACACCGGGTTGCCCTGGCTGGCGTCAACCGCGGTCAGCGACACGCCATCCAGCAGCGAGAATGGCGGGAAGCCTTGCGGCGTACCGGCTGCCAGGAAGGACAAGATGCTGTCGCTCTGCCTGGCGGTGAAGTAGAACGCTTCCTGCATCCAGTTGCTCGAAGCATGGCTCTTGTTCTGGTAGCTCGCTGTCTGGAAGGTGTTGCCGTCGATGCTGACGGTCCACTGTTCGGTGGTGACGCCATGGAAGCGGGCCTGCTGCGCCGCCGCCCATTCGAAGCTCAGCATATAGGTCTGGCCCACCACCATGCCGCTGATCGCTTGCTGGATCGGGACCACCCCGTAGACGCCGTCGGCCGCGACGAAGTTGCCGCCGTTGGCGCTGACGGCCAGCGCATTGGCGCCGCCATTGTTCGCGCCCCACAGGTGCAGGATGCTGTCGAGCGGGCCGTTGAACCAGGTCTTGACGCCGGTCGTGTCGGCCGTGCCGGGTTCGAACAGGAAGTTATAGCCGCGCGGCGAAGACCAGTCGGTCACCACGGTATTGAAGTTGATCTGGCCGGTGCCGTTGCTGCTCGATTCGAAACCGCCATTCTTGACCAGGTTGACCGGGGTCGCTTGCACGGCCGAGCCCAGCAGCATAAGACCGGCCACGGCGATGGCGCGCAACAGTGTGCTTGGCGTGAATGCTTTCATAATTCTCCTTGGATTCGACTGTGTCCTCGCGGCATTGAAGCAAGAATTATGCCGCGAGAATACAGCTCAACAATAAGCCCTTGAAAGCACTGAGAATTTTTCAATTGGGAAACGATTGTTGACTTAGTTGCAAAGCGTCAGTTGTAAAGAATTCCGACATTCACTAGATGTTGCAAGGAAATATCGTTGTGGCCAGCGCCGGGTATGACGTGGAATGTCGCCAGGCCGGGACGGAAACTGCGGAATAGCGCTTCGCTGCTGGCAAGCGGGATGACTTCGTCGCGCCCGGCGGCGACGATGGTGGTGGGCGCGTTGACCTGGGCGGCGTAACGCGCAGCGTCGTAACGGTCGCGCAGCAGCCAGCGCACCGGCAGCCAGCGGTAGTGGTGCCCCGCCACGTTGGCCATGCTGTCGTACGGCGTCAGCAGGATCAGCCGGTCCACGGTACGCATGCCGGCCAAGCGGGTGGCGATGCCGCTGCCCAGGCTGCGCCCGACCAGCGTGACTTGCGGGTGGCGTGCCCGCACATATTCGTACAGTGCCAGCGCATCGGAAAACAAGCCTTGTTCCGTTGGTTCGCCCGGGGTGGCGCCGTAACCGCGGTAATGCATCAGGTAGAGCGATTGGCCGGCAAAGGCTTGCTGCAGCTCGGGCAGGCTGTCGCCTACCGCTTCCGCATTGCCGCCGAAATAGAGCACGGCGCCCGGCCCGGGCTGTTCATGCACGGTGACGCCGACGCGTGCGCCATCCCGCAGCGCCAGCACGGTGCCGCCCTGGAAAGCTTGCGGGAAATACATCATGCTGCGCTGGCGCAGGAACAGCAGCGCGCACAGTGCCAGGTAGGCGGCGAGGACAAGTACCAGCAGGGTAATCATCCGTCGCCGCATGCGGTGCTCAGCGATAGTACGCTTCGCTGGCGAAGGTGATGACGCCGATCAGGGCCACCGCCGACAGCAGCACCAGCAGCAGGCGGCCAAATTTCGGGGAGCCGTTGTCGTCGGCGGGTTGGTTCTGGTCAGTCATGTCGTCAAGGCAGAATAATCGTGGATCCGGTGGTGCGGCGCGCTTCCAGGTCGCGGTGCGCCTGCCCCACACCGGCCAGATTATACCGCTGGTTAATGTCGACCTTGACCGCGCCGCGCGCCACCACGTCGAACAGCGACTGCGCGCATGCCTCCAGCTCGGCGCGGGTCGCGGTGTAATTGCCCAGCGCCGGGCGGGTGAGGAACAGCGAACCGCGCGATGCCAGTTCGCCCAGCGAGAAGCTGGCCACCGGCCCGGAGGAATTGCCGAAGCTGACCATCATGCCGCGCGGACGCAGGCAGTCGAGCGAACCGGTGAAGGTGTCCTTGCCGATCGAATCGAATACCGTCGAAACGCCCTTGCCGCCCGTGATTTCGCGCACGCGCTCGGTGAAGTTCTCCGTGTTGTAGTTGATCGCGTGGGCCGCGCCATGTTTCAGCGCCAGCGCCACCTTGTCGTCGGAACCGGCGGTGCCGATCAGGTTCACGCCCAGGGCGCGCGCCCACTGGCAGGCGATCAGGCCCACGCCACCGGCCGCCGCGTGGAACAGGATGGTGTCGCCGGCCTTCACCGGTGCCGCGCTGTGGAACAGGTATTGCACCGTCATCCCTTGCAGCATCATGGCGGCGGCGGTGTCGCTGCCGATCGCGTCGGGCAGTTTCACCAGCAGGCTGGCAGGCATATTGCGCGCCTCGGCATACGCGCCGTTCGGGCGCCCGGCGTAGGCGACGCGGTCGCCCACACGTACGTGGCTGACGCCCTCGCCCACCGCCTCCACCACGCCGGCGCCTTCCTGGCCCAGGCCGCCCGGCAGCGGTTGCGGGTACAGGCCGGTACGGAAATAAACGTCGATGAAGTTCAAGCCGATCGCTTCATGCCGCACGGTGGCTTCGCCGGGGCCTGGCGGCCCCAGCTCGACATCGACCAGTTCCATCACTTCCGGCCCGCCGGTGCGGGACATGCGTATCGCCTTGACCATTGCTTACTCCTTCTTGATGAAGCCGCGCTCGCGCAGCCATTGTGTCATGCGCGGATAGTGTTCGCGCGCCCAATGCGTGGAATTGATGTAGGCGCTGCCGCCATCGTTATCGGTTTCCCACAGGCCGTGCGCGGCGCGCGGCAGCATCCAGACCTGGTGGTCGCGGTGGCCGTTGGCATCCAGCGTCTGCTGGAACAAGCGGGCACTCTTGTGCACCGGGACGAAGGCGTCATTCTCGCCGAGGATATACAGCACCGGCGCGTTCAGGCGCTTCAGGTCCGGCAGCGGATCGTAGCTGTAGAAGACGGTCGTGGCTTCGGCCGGTTTCTCTTTCAGGGTGTCGGGCACGATTTCGACATGGTCCGCCCAGCGTGCGTTTTCGCTGGCGCGGGCGGCGGCCAGCAATTCCGCGCGGTTGGCGCCGCGGCTGGTGACCCAGCGCATCAGCTTTTCCTGGTAAGCGGCGCCTGCTTTCGCTTCCTCTTCGCTGAAGCCGGACGCGCGCAGCGTTTGCCCGATGCGGTAGACCTCCTGCTCGGCCGGCGGCACGGCCGATGCGGCTTGCGCGATCACGAATGCCACCTTCTGCGAACGGATGGCGGCCAGCGGCGCCAGCCAGCCGCCCTGGCTGTGGCCCCAGGTGCCGATGGCGCCGGCTTTGATGTCGCTGCGCCCGGCGAGCAGCTCGATACCGGCGATTGCGTCGTCCGCCAGTTGCTCCATGGTGGCCTTGTTGTATTCGCCGGTGGACTTGCCGACGCCGCGCTTGTCGTACATCAGCGCCGCCATGCCGTGCGCTGCGAAGTAGTAAGCCTGCAGCGCGTAGGCGCCGCGCGGTGCGGGGCTCGACATTTGCGTCAGCACGACGGCGGGGAATGGGCCTTTCCCTTCCGGCAGTACCAGGGTGCCGGACAGGGTGACGTCGCCGTTGGTGAAGGCCACTTCTTCGGTGCGGAATTGCAGGCGGCGCGCTACTTCCCGCTTGCCGGCCTGACGCCATACCATGCGCGTCACCCTGCCCGCGCCGTCGCGCTCGAAGCGCATGGTGGTTTCGCGCACGGCGGGGTTCAGGTTGCCGGCGCCGGCGTAGTAGAGGCTGTCGCTTTCCGCGAACATGGAAGCGTAGCGGCCCGTCTTCAGATCGCTGTAGAACATTTGCGGGAAATCGCCCCACTCGGACAGAACGACCACGCGCTTGTCGGCGAATTGGTAGGCACCCAGCAGCGGCTGGTGGCGCGCCGGGTCGTCTGGCAGGGTGCGACGGAAAGCGAAGCTGCCCTGCTTGCCGTCCACGGTGACGGTTCCGGACAGCAGGCTGCCTTGCAACCTGCCGTCGAAATGCAGCACGCCTCTCGGACCGGGCAGCGCGAAGCGCACGGCGTCGCGCCGCTGCGTGACAGCTTCCAGCGGCACGCCCTGCTTGCCGAGCGCGGGTATGTCCACCGCGCCCTTGCCATCCGCACCAAAATGCGGACGCAGGAAGTTGAAATCGGTGCCCACGCCGTAGCTGCCGACCCAATGGCCGGCCAGGGCCGGCGTGGCGGCCGATGCGCGCGATGCGGCCGGCTCTGGCGGCGCGGCTGGCGCGGTCGATGCTGCGGACTGCGCGGCGCCTGCGGTGGCGGTGACGACGGCCGCGATGGCGGCGAGGCCGCCCAGGATGTTATTCATGTTGCACTCCCCGATTTTTATCTTGAGGGCGCAACATTGCCAGCGCGCGCCGCGCCGGCCAAGGCCGATGCGACAGGCTGCTATTTTGCAGCATCAGCCTGCAATTGCGACAGCACCAGGTGCGCCGTGGCCAGGTTGGTGGCGCAGGCCACGTTGTGCACGTCGCAGGAGCGCACCAGGGCATTGATGTCCGGTTCATGCGGCTGCGGCGTCATCGGGTCGCGCAGGAAGATGATGGCGTCGATATGCCCTTCCACCAGCATGGCCCCGATCTGCAGGTCGCCGCCCAGGGGGCCGGAATGCTTGCGGTCCACGGTCAAGCCTACTTCGGCGGCCAGGCGGCCGCCCGTGGTGCCGGTGGCGTGCAGCTTGCAGGTACGCAGGAAATCGGCGTACTCGCGGGCCAGCGCGATCATGTCGTCCTTCTTCTTATCGTGGGCAATCAGGGCAATGCGGGGCGTCATTTCACGTTACCTTTCACTTTCGACAGCAGATAGATACCGGCCAGCACCAGCGCCGTTCCCGCCAGCTGCCAGCTGGTCACCGGTTCGGACAGGATGGCGGCGCCAAAGAACAGCGTCGAGACAGGCCCGATCATGCCGGCCTGCGAAGCCGCGCCGGCGCCGATGCGCTGCACGGCGGCCATGGTCATGAATACCGGCATCACCGTGCACAGGATGCCGTTGAACAGGGACAGGCCGTACACCGGCAGCGGCTGCACCAGCAGGGCGGCGGGCCGCAGCAGGAAGAACTGGCCGATGCAGGCGGCGCTCGACACGCACATGGCGTACGACACCAGGCGCAGCGAACCGAGGCGCTTGACCATTTCGCCGGAAGCCAGCAGGTACAGCGCATAGGCGATGGCCGAACCGAGCACCAGCAGCGAACCGAGGGCGACATTGCTGCCGCCGCCGCTCAAGTCGTGGAAGAACACCAGCACGATGCCGCCGTAGGCCGTGAGCAGCGACAGCCACTGCTGGCGGCCGATGCGCTGCTTCAGCCACAGCGCGGAGGCGAGCAGGACGAAGCTCGGCGTCAGGAACAGGATCAGGCGCTCCAGGCCGACCGTGATGTATTGCAGCCCAAGGAAGTCCAGGAAGGAAGACAGGTAATAGCCGACCAGGCCCAGCCCGACCAGGCGCCAGGCATCGGCGCGGCCCAGGGGCGCTTCCGTGCGCATCTTCCACAGTGCGATGGCGGCGAAGACGGGCAGCGAAAACAGCATGCGGAAGGCGATCACGGTGACCGCATCGATCTGGTAACGGTAAAGCAGCTTGGCCACCACCGCCTTGGTGGAAAACAGCACCGCGCCGCCGATGGCGATGGCCAGCCCGCCCAGGTAAGCGGCACGTGAACCTTGCGTATCGGCAGTAACTTGTCCCATGGACAGCATTGTAACGGCAAGGCTGAATGCGCGCTGGCGGCCCTACAATTGTCATTTTGCAATTTATGGTATTGTCGCCAAGTTATCTTTTTTATATCGAAAGTGGCAGATGGCGATCCTCCAGCATGCCGGGACTCCGGATAAGCCCGTGACGGGCACCAGCGGCAATGACACCATGCAGGGCACCGCAAGCGACGACTACCTGTACGGCGCGGGCGGCAACGATGAGCTGTACGGCGGCGCCGGCAACGATACCCTCACCGCCGGCCAGATTTATGTCAGCGGTGCCTGGCGCGACGACCGGCTGGGCGACAAGCTCGATGGCGGCGCGGGCAACGATACGCTGTTTGGCGGTGCCGGCGACGACCTCGCGCTCGGCGGCGACGGCAATGACCATCTGCAGGGCGACGCCGGGGCCGACACCCTGGAAGGCGGTGCCGGCAACGACCAGCTGTTCGGCGAAGCCGGCAACGACAAGCTCGATGGCGGCACCGGCCACGACCGGTTGTACGGCGGCGCCGGCGACGACTTTTATACGGTGCGCGACCGCCGCACCGCGATCAACGACAACGAAGGCAAGAACAGCGGCATCATCCTGGCCGATTTCGTCAAGCCGGCCGAGAACGTGGCCTGGACCTGGGGCGCCGGGGTGCAGAAGCTGCCCTACTGGATCGATGCCCTGGCCTACGACACGGTCAGCGGCATCGCCAGCGAGCTTGGGGCGCGGCATACGGTGTACTACAACTTCGCGCAAAAGCCCGCCTCCTGGTTCACGGCCACCGACAGCCGGAATTTCACGCCGTTCAACGCGGCCCAGCAAGAACTGGCCATCAAGCTGCTGCGCTATGTCAGCTCGGTGATCGACGTCGATTTCGTGCACACCGCGGATCCCGAGCAGGGCTACACCATCGTCTTCGGCAACAACGACCAGGACCGTTCGGCCGGCTATGCGGCGCCGGTTTACCGCGAACACGGTACGCCGCTGATGCTCAACTTCGACCAGCGCTTCCTGAATCCGGGCCAGGATGAAGGGCTGGCCTTCACCACCGTCCTGCTGCATGAACTCGGGCATGCATTGCAGCTCAAGCATCCATTCAGCCATACCGATGCAGTCGGCGAGGCCGGCACCGCCCCTTTCCTGCCAGCGGCCGAAGACCTCAAATCGCTGTCGGTCATGAGCTACACCTCCGATGCCGGCGTGCCAGGCTACGCCAGCTATTCGCCATTCGACCTGGCCGCGCTGCAATACGCCTTTGGCGTCGCGCCCGGCGCACGCGCCGGCAACGATACCTATGTGCTGGACCAGGGCAAGATGAACATGCTGTGGGATGGCGCAGGCTTCGACACCATCGACGGTTCGGCGCAGTCGCGCGACCTGGTGCTGGACCTGCGCCCCGGCTACTGGGGCCATATCGGGGCCAAGGCGGACTTGATCAGCGCGGCGGGCCAGGTCACCGTCAACTTCGGCACCGTGATCGAAGCCGCGCTGGGCGGCAGCGGCAACGACAGGCTGACCGGCAACGATGCCAACAACGTCCTGACCGGCGGCGCCGGCAACGATACCCTGACGGGCGGTGCCGGCATCGACATCGCGGCCTACACCGGCCAGCGCAGCGCCTATCAGGTGCTGCGCAATGGCAGCGGCGCCAGCGTCACCGCCAACTCCGGCGGCGAAGGCAGCGACACGCTGGCCGGGATCGAGCGCCTCAAGTTTGCCGACACCATGCTGGCGCTCGACACCGAGGGCATGAACGGCCAGGTCTACCGGCTGTACCAGGCAGCGTACGACCGCAAGCCCGACCTGGCCGGCCTGGGCTACTGGATCGGCATGGCCGACCAGGGCATGGCCCTGGAATCCATCGCCGCCGCCTTCACCGGCGGCGCCGAATTCGCTGCGCTGTACGGTGCCAATGCCGACCATGCCACTTTCCTCACCAGGCTGTACGCCAACGTGCTGCACCGTCCCTACGACCAGGGCGGCTACGACTTCTGGCTGAATGCCTTGAAGGCGGGCGTGGCGCGCGACGACGTGCTGATCGAGTTCGCCGACAGCAAGGAGAACGTGGCCAATGTGGCCACGCTCATTGCGAACGGGATCGAATACCTCCCGTTCGCCTGACGGCGCCTAGCTGATCGCAACGGCCACCTCGCCCGCCTTGACGGTGGCGGTGGTGACCTTGGCGATCACGTTGGCTGGTGCGCTGCTGCCCACCAGCTTGTTCACCTGCTTGAACTGCGCGACCAGCGAGCCCGGCGTCAGCGTCACCACGGTATAGCCCTGGGCATCCGTGTTCACGTGGCGCAGCCACGGGTTGCTGTTCAAGCCTGCCAGCTGCTGCGCCAGGCCCACCAGCTGGGCAAAGTCGGCGCTGGCCTTGATCAGGCCCAGCATGCTTTGCACCGGCTGGTCGATGGCGTTTTCCGGCACGCCCAGCGCGGCCAGCTGGTGGCGCATCTGCACCGTCAGCGACTCCACCAGCGCATCGGTGGTGGGCGCCGCCTTGCCCAGCGTGTAGTCCAGCAGGTTGACGTTCAGTTTCGCGGTGCCGAGCCCCGGCACCGGCACCGGCAGCGGCATCGACACCAGCGTGGCCAGGTCGCCCAGCTTGGCCGCTTCCTCGCGCAGGTAAGTGAAGAAGGAGTCGGAGCTGACACCGGCCGACACCAGGTCGACCATCACCGGCGTGCCGCCATTGGCCGCGTCGTAATCGTCGCTCACCGTGCCGGCGAAGAAGGAATGGATGTCGCCGGTCAGCGCCACCACGTTGCCGATGCCGTTGGATTTCAGGTGCGCCATCAATGCCTTGCGCTCGGCGTTGAAGCCGTCCCATTGGTCGCAGTTGATCAGGAACTTGCGGAAGTATGGCGCCAGCGCGGCCGCCTTGCCGGAAGCGACCACGAAGGCCGATTCCGCCTTCTTCGCCTGCACGTCCGGCTTGATGTAGCCGATGGCGATGGCCTGGGCCGCCGCGGTGGCTTGCGCGGTGGCGGTGGCGCCGGCCTTGGCGGCCGTTTCCGCCTGGCCGAATGCCGCCGCAGCGATGCCGGCCTGGGTGGCAGTCAGGCCTGCGCCCACACCGGCGGTCACGCGCGCGGTCATGTCGCCGCCGCTGGCCGCCGCGGTGGCGATTGCCATCGCGCCCGCCTGTGCCTGTGCCGCCGCTGCACCGGCCGTCACGGCAGCGACGATGGCGCCGGCCACCGGCACGTTGCCGCCCGCCTGCGCGGCGGTGCTGCCGATGCTGGTGGCCAGCGTGGCGACCGCCTGCAGCGCCACCAGCGTGGCGATGGCATTGGTGCCGTTCATGCCCATGCGCAGCAGGGACACTTCATTGCCCCACAGCTTCCAGGTCGCGCTGGAGGATTTCATGGTGCTCTTCCACCATTCGCGCTGGGTGGTGCCGAGGATGCCGGCCACGGACAGCGGATCGGCGCCGGCCGCGCTGGCGGCCGCCATCTTCTGCCCTTCCAGGGCGGTGTGCAAGTCCTGCGGCACCAGGTAGCGCGCGCCGATGCTGCCCAGCGGCTGGCCGGTGGCCGGGTTGGTGGCCTGTTCCGGCACCACGTGGTCGGAACGGTACAGGCGCTCGTCGGTCATCACCAGCTGCATCAGGTTGCCGAACTGGAAATCGCGGTAAATCTTGATGTTGCGGAAGGTGGCGACGGTATTGTCCAGCACCACGTCGGCCGGCATGTATTCGAACCAGGCCTGGTTGGCGCTGCGGCGGCGCACCGTATCGGCCTTCTCGCCCGCCGCGTAGGTCTGGGTCTCGCCCCAGGAATCGTCGCTGAACTCGTGGTCGTCCCAGATCGCGATGAAGGCGAAACGCTCATGCACCGCCTGCAGGCGGGTATCGGTGCGGTACTTCTTGTACAGGTAACGGTAATCGGCCAGGGTGGTCGCGTATTTCGCGCCCGCGTTGCCGCTCTTGAAGGTACCGTTGGGCAGGGCCAGCGCGCCGTGGCGCGACTCGACGGCGCCAGTCTGGAACGCTTCACCCACCGTCTCGTAGATGTAGTCGCCCAGGTGGACGATGAAGTCCAGCTTTTCGTTGTTGGCGATATGCTCCAGCGCGCCCCAGTGGTTGATGCTCCAGTCCTGGCAGGTCAGGTAGGCGAACTGCAGCTGCGGCACCGCGGCACCGGCCGCCGGCGCGGTCTTGAAGCGGCCCACGTTGGAGCGCACCTCGCCGGCGATGAACTGGTAGAAATAGACCTGGTTGGCTTGCAGGCCGGTCACCTTGTGGCGGATGGTGTTGTCGAATTCCGGGTTGAGCGGCAATTGCACGTCGACCACCATGGTGCCTTCGAGCGCCTTGTTGCTGCCCAGGCTGGCGGTCTGGTCGGCCAGCGTCACTTGCAGCCGCACCGACACTTCGGCCTTGCCGCTGGGGCTGGCCACGTCGTCCACGGCGGACGGCACCACGCGCGTCCACAGCAGGATGCTGTCGGCGCGCGGGTCGCCGGAAGCAATACTTTGCGGGAATTTCCAGTTGGCGCCGCTGGCTGGCGGCAGCGCGGTCGATGGCGGCGGCGGGGTGTAGGTGCTGCCACCGCAGCCGGCCAGGCCGCTGGTGGCGGCCGATACGGTGATGAAGCCGCCGAGCTTGATGAATTGACGACGATCCATAGGTCTCCTTTGTAGAAAAGTTATTGTTTTAGGATATTAACTTTACAAGCCTATGAAATGCTCAGAAGAAAACTACTAATTGTTCCTTTCCTGCGCGAATCGTGTGCAGGCGCACGATTGGTCGCGTTCCCGCGACAATTTGTGAGCATCGGCGTAGCCTTCCTCTTGCGAAAAATCATTCTTTGTGATTGTGCAAAAGGGAGGAAATATCATGGCAGGTATTATTCTCGGCGGCACCGCGGGCGGCGAAACCCTCACCGGCACTTCGGAAGCCGACAGCATCTACGGCAATGGCGGTAACGACCGCCTGTATGGCGGGGCTGGCAACGACAGCCTGTTCTCGGGCGAAATCTACAATGCCGCCACCGGCCAATACCTGACCGACACCGGCGGCGACATGTTCTTCGGCGAAGCCGGCAATGACAAGCTGACCGGCTCGGCCGGCAACGATACGCTGGACGGCGGCGAAGGCGACGACATCATCAATGGTGGCGCCGGCTGGGATACCGCGGTCTACGCCGGCGCCCGCGCCTCCCTTAGCGTCACCGTCAACAATGGGGTGTACACCATTTCCAGCGCCACGGCCGGCACCGATACGGTCAGCAATGTGGAACGGTTGCGCTTTGCCGACGTGGCAGTAGCCTTCGACATCGAGGGCCACGCCGGCGACGTCTACCGCCTGTACCAGGCGGCCTTCGACCGCAAGCCCGACGCCGCCGGCCTGGGCTACTGGATCAACAGCATCGACAACGGCAACAGCATGGTGACCATGGCCTCGGCCTTTGCCACCAGCGCCGAGTACCAGGCCAAGTATGGCGCCGACAGCGACAACAGTACCTTCCTGACCAACCTGTACAACAATGTGCTGCACCGCGCCTATGACCAGGGTGGCTTCGATTACTGGCTGAATGCCCTGAATACCGGCTTCTCCCGCGCGCAGGTACTGGCCTTCATGGCCGACAGCGCCGAGAACCGCGCCCAGGTCATCGGCAGCATCCAGGCCGGCATCGAGTACACGCCCTGGGCCGGCTGATCTTCCCCCTGGCGGCAGCGGTCAAGAGGGGGCGGTATGCTAGAATACCGCCCTCGATTGCATACCGTCTAAGGAAGATTGAACATGGCTGGACACAGCAAATGGGCCAATATTAAGCACAAAAAGGCTGCAACGGACGCGAAACGCGGCAAGATCTGGACGCGCCTGATCAAGGAAATCACCGTGGCCGCCCGCATGGGCGGCGGCGACATCGCCTCCAACCCGCGCCTGCGCCTGGCAATCGACAAGGCCGCCGACGCCAACATGCCGAAGGATAACGTCAACCGCGCCATCCTGCGCGGCACCGGCGGCGGCGACGGCGCCAACTATGAAGAAGTCCGCTACGAAGGCTACGGCATCGGCGGTGCGGCGATCATCGTCGACTGCATGACCGACAACCGCGTGCGTACCGTGGCTGAAGTGCGCCATGCCTTCAACAAATTCGGCGGCAATATGGGAACCGAAGGCTCGGTGGCCTTCATGTTCCAGCATTGCGGCCAGTTCCTGTTTGCACCGGGCACCGACGAAGCGAAACTGATGGACGCCGCGCTGGAAGCCGGCGCCGACGACGTGGTCGCCGACGAGGAAGGCGGTTTCGAAGTGCTGTGCGGCCCGCACGAATTCGCGGGCGTGAAAGATGCGCTGGAAGCGGCCGGCTTCAAGGCCGAAGTGGCGGAAGTGATCATGAAGCCCGCCACCGAGACCGTATTCACCGGCGAGGACGCGGCCAGGATGCAGAAACTGCTGGATGCACTGGAAAACCTGGACGACGTCCAGGAAGTCTATACCAACGCTGTCATCGAAGAATAATCCCCTATGAAAATCCTGGTAGTCGGCTCGGGCGGCCGTGAACATGCTTTGGCTTGGAAACTGGCGCAGTCGGAACGCGTGCAGATGGTCTATGTAGCCCCCGGCAACGGTGGCACGGCGCGCGACGTGCGCCTGCAGAACGTGGCAATCACCGACCTGAACGCGCTGGCCGACTACGTCGAGAAGGAACATATCGGCCTGACCGTGGTCGGTCCGGAAGTGCCGCTGGCCGCCGGCATCGTCAACCTGTTCCGCGCGCGCGGCCTGAAGATCTTTGGCCCGACCAAAGAGGCCGCACAGCTCGAGTCGTCCAAGGATTTCGCCAAGGCCTTCATGAAGCGCCACGGCATCCCGACCGCCGAATACGAAACCTTCGCCGACGCCAGGGCGGCCCACGCCTATGTGGACGCCAAGGGCGCGCCGATCGTGATCAAGGCCGACGGCCTGGCCGCCGGCAAGGGCGTGGTGGTGGCCATGACGCTGGAAGAGGCGCACGGCGCGGTCGACCACATGCTGTCCGATAACGCCTTCGGCGATGCCGGCGCGCGCATCGTGATCGAAGAGTTCCTGGCCGGCGAAGAGGCTTCCTTCATCGTCATGTGCGACGGCAAGAACGTGCTGCCGCTGGCCACCTCGCAGGACCACAAGCGCCTGCTGGACAACGACCAGGGCCCGAACACCGGCGGCATGGGTGCCTACTCGCCGGCCCCGATCGTGACCCCGGCCATGCATGCGCGCGTGATGCGCGAGATCATCATGCCTACCATCCAGGGCATGGCGAAGGATGGCATCCAGTTCACCGGCTTCCTGTATGCCGGGCTGATGATCGATGCCGCCGGCAATCCGAAGACGCTGGAATTCAATTGCCGCATGGGCGACCCGGAGACGCAGCCGATCATGGCGCGCCTGAAGACCGACCTGCTGGGCGTGATGGAACATGCCGTCAACGGCACGCTGGACCAGGTGGAGCTGGAATGGGACCGCCGCACCGCCGTTGGCGTGGTACTGGCTGCCGCCGGCTATCCGGATGCGCCGCGCAAGGGCGACCATATCCATGGCATCCCGGCCGAGACGGCCGATTCGGTGACCTTCCATGCCGGTACCACCGACGATGCGGAAGGCAAGCTGGTGACTTCCGGTGGCCGCGTGCTGTGCGTGGTGGGCCTGGGCGACAATGTGAAGATGGCGCAGAAGCAGGCTTACGAGGCGGTCGACAAGATCGGCTTTGAGGGTGTGCAGTTCCGCCGCGATATTGGCTGGCGGGGCCTCAAGCACTAAAACCGGTAAACCGGTGTCTGACCCGCAGGGTCAGACACCTGGCCCGCGACCGCCGCGTATGGAAGGTGTCTGACCCTGCGGGTCAGACACCGGTTTACCGGTTTGAAGAAAAGAGCAAAGAAAGAGAAATGACCGCCCCCGCCCCACAAGACGTCAAAGCCTGGCTGCTTGGCCTGCAGGACCGCATCATCTCCGCGCTGGAGGATGTGGACGGCAAGCCATTCCTGCGCGATGCATGGGAGCGTCCTGAAGGCGGCGGCGGCATTTCGCGCCTGATCGAGGAAGGCAACGTATTCGAGCGCGGCGGCTGCAATTTCAGCCACGTGACGGGCGCCAGGCTGCCGCCGTCGGCCTCGGCGCACCGCCCCGAACTGGGCGGCCAGCCGTGGGAGGCGATGGGCGTCAGCCTGGTCCTGCACCCGCGCAACCCGTACGCGCCGACCGTGCACATGAACGTGCGCTTCTTCAGCACCAGCACCGCCGACGGCAAGCCGGTGTGGTGGTTCGGCGGCGGCATGGACTTGACGCCCTACTACGGCAATGCCGACGATGCGCGGCATTTCCATCGCACCTGCCGCGATGCGCTGCAGCCGTTTGGCGACGAGCTGCACCCGAAGTTCAAGCAATGGTGCGACGAATATTTCTACCTGAAGCACCGCAAGGAAGCGCGCGGCGTGGGCGGCATCTTCTTCGATGACTTCAACGCGCTCGGCTTCGAACAAAGCTTTGCCATGACGCGCAGTGTGGGCGATGCCTTCCTGGCCGCCTACCTGCCGATCGTGAAAGCCCGCAAGGACACCCCCTACGGTGAACGCGAACGCGACTTCCAGGCCTACCGCCGCGGACGCTACGTCGAGTTCAACCTGGTGTTCGACCGCGGCACCCTGTTCGGCCTGCAGTCCGGCGGCCGTACGGAAGCGATCCTGATGTCCATGCCGCCCATCGTCAAATGGCGCTACGACTGGCATCCGGAAGACGGCAGCGCGGAAGCGGCGCT
>CBFGQI010000078.1:0-23439 GCA_965650885.1 uncultured Oxalobacteraceae bacterium | reverse complement strand
ACCGGCGCCGCGAACAAGTCCAGCTGCGGCGTGGCATCGAGCGCCTGTGCTTCCAGACGTGCCAGGTGCTTGCGCGCCGCCTTGATCACCGGCTGCGGGACGCCGGCCAATTGCGCCACCTGCAAGCCATAGCTCTGCGATGCCGGGCCGTCCTGCACCGCGTGCAGGAACACGATGGAATCCTTGTGCTCCACCGCCGACAGGTGCACGTTGGCGGCGGTGGGGTGCGCTTCCGGCAACTGCGTCAACTCGAAATAGTGGGTGGCGAATAGCGTAAAGCTGCGGCTCGATTCGATCAGGTGGCGCGCAATGGCCCACGCCAGCGCCAGGCCGTCGAAGGTCGAGGTGCCGCGGCCGATTTCATCCATCAGCACCAGCGAATGCTCGGTGGCGCCGTTCAGGATGGTGGCCGCCTCGGTCATCTCCACCATGAAGGTGGAGCGGCCGCCGGCCAGGTCGTCGGTGGCGCCGATACGGGTGAACACGCGGTCGATCGGGCCGATGGTGGCGCTGGCGGCCGGCACGTAGCTGCCCACATAGGCCAGCAGGGTGATCAGCGCTACCTGGCGCATGAAGGTCGATTTACCGCCCATGTTCGGGCCGGTGATCAGCAGCAGGCGGCGTTCCGACAGCAGCTTGCAGTCGTTGGCGATGAAGCGCTCGATCTGGTTTTCCACCACCGGGTGGCGGCCTTCCACGATATGGATGCAAGGCTCGGCCACCAATTGCGGCGCGCACCAGTTGTTGCGCAGCGCGTGCTCGGCCAGTGCACACAAGGTATCGACCTGCGCCAGCGCCTGGGCGATCGATTGCAGCGTGCCGATGAAGGGCGCCAGCGCGGCCAGCAATTCGTCGTACAGCATCTTTTCGCGCGCCAGGGCGCGGTCCTGGGCGGACAGGGCCTTGTCCTCGAATGCCTTCAATTCCGGCGTGATGTAGCGTTCGCAATTCTTCAGCGTCTGGCGGCGGCGGTAATCGTCCGGCACCTTGTCGGCTTGGCCGTTGGTGACTTCGATGTAGAAGCCGTGCACCTTGTTGTATTCGACGCGCAGGTTGGCGATGCCCGTGCGCTCGCGCTCGCGGGTTTCCAGGTCGACCAGGAACTGGCCGGCGTTCTCGGACAGGCCGCGCAGTTCGTCGAGTTCCGCATCGTAGCCGCGTGCGATCACGCCGCCGTCGCGCACCATGGTGGCCGGCTCGGGCATGATGGCGCGCACCAGCAAATCCACGCATGCCTGCGGCGTATTCAGGCCGAAATGCAGCTTGGCCAGCAGGCTGTCGGCATTATCGTGGCCCAGGGAGCGCAGCATGGCATGCTGCAGCTTGGGCAACTGCTGCAAGCCGTCGCGCAGCGCGGACAGGTCGCGCGGACGGGCCGACAGCAGCGCCACGCGGGTGGTGATGCGTTCGATGTCCGGCACCTGCGCCAGGTGGTAAGCCAGCGAGCCGGTGGTGTCGTGCTGCATCAGCGCGGCGATGGCGTCGTGGCGTGCGCGTGCCACCGACTGGTCGCGCCTGGCGTGGTGCAGCCAGTGGCGCAGCAGGCGCGAACCCATGGCCGTGCGGCAGTGGTCGAGCAGCGAAAACAGGGTAGGGGATTCCTGGCCGCGGATGGTTTCCGTCAGTTCCAGGTTGCGGCGGGTGGCGGCATCCAGGCCGATGTACTGGTTTTCCGTTTCGCAGGACAGGCTCTTGACGTGCTGCAGGCCGCGGCCCTGGGTCGATTGCGCGTAGCGCAGCAGGGCTCCTGCGGCACCGAAAGCGGCGCCCAGCCCTTCCGCACCGAAGCCGGTCAGCGTGGCCACGGCCAGCTGGTCCAGCAGCGCCTTGTGGCCGTGCACCACGTCGAAATGCCAGGCCGGCACGTTGTTGACGTGGCAGATCGTGATCTCGTCGAACATGTCCGCATCGTCGCCGCGCAGGATTTCGGCCGGCGCGATGCGTTCCAGTTCCTGCTGCAGGCGCAGGTTGACCGTGCGCTGGTCGCCGGAGAATTCCATCAGGCGCAGCGCACCGGAAGCGAGCGACAGCCAGGCCAGGCCGCAGGTCACGTGCTTGCGGTTGCTGATCATGGTCATGGCCAGCAGGGGGCGCTCCGATTTTTCCGGCAACAGGTCGGCATCGGTCAGGGTGCCCGGCGTCACCACGCGTACCACCTTGCGCTCGACCGGGCCTTTGGCCAGGGCCGGGTCGCCGATCTGCTCGGCGATCGCGCACGACTCGCCGACCTTGACCAGCTTGGCCAGGTAGCCGTCCAGCGAGTGGAACGGTACGCCGGCCATCTTGATCGGCACCCCGTTCTGGGTGCCGCGCGCCGTCAGGGTGATGCCCAGCACGCGCGACGCCTTCTCGGCATCATCGAAGAACAGTTCGTAAAAGTCGCCCATGCGGTAGAACACCAGCATCGACGGATAGTCGGCCTTGATGCGCAAATACTGCTGCATCATTGGCGTGACTTTTTCGGCCGGGCTGTTCTTGACGGCGTCGGGGTTGATTTCGGATGGCAGGGTGGTCATTTGTTGAGCAATTCAGGTCGTGCTGCGCAGCGCGCGCTAAACCTGCCATTCTACCTCAGCGTAACGACCTCCTGGCGGCTCCTGGCATCTCTCGCGCACGGATTGCGCCAGATGCCATTTGTCGCCTCCCGGTAGTAAAAGCCATATGTGTTTCCCGCCATCGCGCGTCGTCCAGGCAAGTTGGTTCATCAGGCACGAAGCAGCAATTATTGATACTTGGACGTCATGCGCAGCCACTGCGGGTCGTCGCGCATGCGCTTGACGACCGGCGCGAGCTTGTGGAACAGGTCGTTGCGCCCCAGCGGCACCAGGAAACGGCGCTCGGTCGCCCGGCCCGGTAAGCCGTTCAGCGTCAGGCTGGTGTTCAAGCCATGCACGCGCACGTAATAACGCGCCGCCGATTCCGACACTGCCACGCAGTCGATGCGGCCGCGGCGCAGCTTCTCAAGATTGATCTCTTCGCTGATGGCATCTTGCCGTACCAAGCCATGGCGCCGGACCCATTCATCGATGCCGGGGTAGACATAGCCAAGCGTCAGCCCGATCGACTTGCCGGCCAGCGAGGCTTGCGCCGCCGGGTGGACCGGCTTATCGGCGCGCGAAACCAGCACGAAATGGTCGACGGAAAATGGCATGGTCCACAGGTATTTCTTCTGTGCGGCGTCATCGAACCACTGCGGCATCATCCCAATCACAATGCCGTCCAGCGACCCTTCCTCCAGCCGCATCTGCAGCCGCTTGCGCGGCAGGTAAGCCAGGCGGTAACTGGTGCCGTCGGTGGCCTGCCTGTTCAAGTAGTCGATTGCTTCATGATAGATACCTCGGGTGCCATCGATCACCAGGGGAGCAAAGTTGGCGCTGGTGTAGACGGTGATTGTTTCTGCCTGCGCCGCAGGCGCCAGCAATGAAACAATCAGCAGCGGCAACGGGATGCGGAATTTCATGAACGCACTATAACAAAGCACCGGCACTTGCGGCATGAAAGTTAAATTCTGCATTGGCAATTGTTTCGCGCAGCTGCAACAGAAATGGTGCGTGAGAAAGAGATTTTTGTGGTGAATTCTCACGAATTGTAACGCCGAGTCTCAAAACGGCATATGATCAAAGCAAGAGGTATCGCGGTGCCGTAACGCACCTTCGACTGATCTTTTCTTTTGGAAACTGCCATGAATCCTACCTCGCTCCTCGGCCAGCTGAAGCTGGGCCACAAGTTCATGATTCTCGGCTTGATCGCGGCACTGCTGGCGATCATCCCCGCCTACCTCTACATGCGCGAAGCCGGCAAGGTGCTGCACGCGTACGAGAGCGAACATGAAGGGTTGCCGGTCGTGGTCGATGGCTTGAAGGCCGTGCAATACACGCAGCAGCACCGCGGCCTGTCGGCGCTGGTGCTGGGCGGTGTGACCACCGTGGCGGAGAAGCGCCGCGCCAAGCAGGCGGAGGCGGATGCGGCCTATGCCCGGCTGGAGAAGGCAGCGGCGGCCCTGGGCGACAAGGCCATCATCGATGCGTTTGCCGCCGCCAAACAGGAATGGGAAACGCTGCGCAACAATGTGGCCGAAGGCAAGATCACTGTGCCGCAAAGTTACGCCGGCCATACCGGCCTGATGCCCAAGCTGCTCAAGGTCAATGAACTGATTGGCGATGCCTACGGCTTGAGCCTCGACCCGGACAAGGATACCTACCAGCTGATCCAGTCCATGTTCTACCAGCTGCCCTGGCTGACCGAGGAAACCGGCAAGACGCGCGCCAAGGGGGCCGGCTTGCTGGCGAAGAAGGAAGCCACACCGGAAGACCGCGCCGTGCAGGCGGCCATCATGGGGCGCGTCTCCGACCGGCTGGACCAGACCATGACGGCATTCAGCAAGGCCGCTGCCGCCAATCCGGCCATCGAAGCCAAGCTGGGCGCCCAGTTGCGCGAAGCCGGCGATATGGCGCGCAAGATCGTGGAACTGGGCACCGAACAGATCGTCAGGGCCGATCCGCTGACCTATTCGGGCGAGGAATGGGTGGCGCGCACCACGGCGGCCATCGATAAGCAGTTCGCCGTGAACGAAGCCGCGGCCAAGGAGCTCGACGCGATCCTGGCGGACAAGGTCCTGGGCTTCAAGGAGCAGCGCTGGATCATGGTCGGCACCATGGTCGCGCTGTTCGCGCTGGCGGCCTGGATCTGCGTGCTGATTGCCCGTTCGGTGACGGTGCCGCTGCAAAACGCCATCGCGGTCGCCGACGAGGTGGCGCAAGGGAAGCTCGATAACGATTTCGAGGTGGGGCCGGACAATGAGGTCGGCAAGCTGCTGCGTTCCCTCAAGACCATGAGCGACAGCTTGCGCGGCATCGTGTCCGACGTGCGCGCCAGCGTGGACCAGATCAATGCCGCCAGCCGCGATATTGCGAGCGGCAATGCCGACGTGTCCTCGCGGCTGGAAGCGCAGGCGTCCAACCTGGAGGAAACCGCATCCTCGATGGAAGAGCTGACATCCACCGTCAAGGCCAACGCCGACAATGCGCGCCAGGCCAACCAGCTGGTGCAAAGCGCTTCCGACGTGGCCAGCAAAGGGGGCAATGTGGTGTCGCAGGTGGTGCAGACCATGGGCGAAATCAATGACAGCTCGCGCAAGATCGTCGACATCATCGGCGTGATCGACGGCATCGCCTTCCAGACCAATATCCTGGCGCTGAATGCGGCGGTGGAAGCGGCGCGGGCCGGCGAACAAGGCCGCGGCTTTGCCGTGGTGGCATCCGAAGTGCGCAACCTGGCGCAGCGCTCGGCCTCGGCGGCCAAGGAGATCAAGGACTTGATCAACCATAGCGTCGACCGGGTGGAGCAGGGCAACCGCCTGGTGGGCGAGGCTGGCCAGGCCATGCAGGAAGTGCTGAAGAGTGTGCAAGGCATCACGGCCATCATGCAGGACATTGCGACCGCCTCGTCCGAGCAGGGCAACGGCATCGAGCAAATCAATATGGCGGTGACGCAGATGGATGACACCACGCAGCAGAACGCGGCGCTGGTGGAACAGACGGCCGCCGCCTCGGCCAGCCTGCAAGACCAGGCGCAAATGCTGGTGCGGGCCATCAGCATCTTCCGCCTCGGGAATGAGGATGGCGCGCCAGTCCAGGCAGCACGCCTGGCGCCGGCGGCACGGCGCCAGCCAAGCAATGTGCGCGCCTTGCGGGCCGCCTCGGTATAATTTCCTTCATGGAAAAACTGAGGGATTTGGCCACGGTCGTGTCGGAAGTGCAGCGTGGGGAACTGGTGTTCCCCACCAGCGTCAATGCCGCACTGGCATTGCAGCTGGCGCTGGCCGACCCGGACTGCCACGACGATGACGTGACGCGCAAGGTGCTGGGCGAACCGGTGCTGGCGGCGCGCGCGGTGGCGCTGGCCAATGCCGCGGTGTTCCGGCGCCATGGCAGCCCGCCCGTCACCAGTGCACGCGCCGCCGTGCTGCGCCTGGGCTACCGCAACCTGTATTCGCTGGCGGCGGCCATGGTGGTGCGCCAGTTCGGCGCGCGCATCCGCGACCGCGCGCTGCGCGAGCGCGCCGACCAGCTGTGGAAGTATTCGGCCCACGTGGCGGCCATCGCCTACCAGGTGGCGCGCCATATCACGCGCACCGATCCCGATACGGCGCTGTTCGCCGGCATCGTGCACGAGGCGGGAAATTTCTACCTGTTGTCGCAAGCGGACCAGGTGCCGGGCTTGCTCGACGACCTGGGCAGGCGCATTGGCCCGGTGCAGGAGATCATCACGCGCGAAGTGCTGCGCAAGCTGCAAGTGCCGGACGCGGTGGCGGCGGCCGTCATATCCCTGCGCGACGGCGCCATCAGCATGCCGCCGTCCGGCCTGCGCGACACCTTATTGCTGGCGCGACACCTGTGCCCGGTGCTGTCGCCGCTGCCGGCGCCACAGGACGATTACCTGGTGCGGCGCGCCGACATGGTGCAATGCCTGGCAGCCTTTCCCGACCTGGCCGGATTGCTCGACCTGGCGGCGGCCGAGGCGCGCTCCATGGGCGTGGCCTTGCTGGCCTGAGGCTGCCCGCGCCGGCTAAGGCTCGAAATCAAAATCCAGCATTTGATCGACCAAGAATGGCAGCGTCGTCGGGAAGCGGACCGGGGCCAGTCCCGTTTCGCGCGCCGCCTGGCGCACTGCGATCGGATAGGCACCCGAAGCCTCGTCTGCCAAGTCGTGCTGCAGGCTCGGGTAGCGCTTTAAAAGTTGTGCGATTCGCGCGCGTTGTTCGCAAATTGTCTTACGCCAGCTGCTCGACTTTCGCTTCGGTTGGAAGCTGCATTTAAGCAAGTGGACTTCCAGCACGCGCAACCGGCTGGCAAGTTGGTGCCTGATATGCGACGCCATGCCGGTCAGCTCCTCATAGAGGTTGGGAATGTCGAGCAATTCGAACTTCCGGTCGCGCAGCAAGGCTGCCTGGGTTTCGACCCAGGGGATGAAATCTTCTTCGTAGGCTGTGTGGTTCATGGCTAGCCCTCCCTCAGGACAGGCTAGGCGGCAGGGCGCGCCCCAGTCAAGCACGACCGGGGCGGGTTTTGCGGTGGATCAGCGGCGGGTTTGTTCCAGGATGCGCACCAGCGATTCGATGCCTTCGGCGTCGACCGCGTCGAAACGCCCCGGCAGCGGGCTGTCGAGGTCGAACACGCCGATCACGGCGCCGTCCTGGCCGAAAATCGGCACCACCAGTTCGGAGCGCGACGCGGCATCGCAAGCGATGTGGCCGGGGAAGGCGTGCACGTCTTCCACCACGCTGGTGGTGCGCTGCTCAACCGTCGTGCCGCACACGCCGCGGCCCTTGCGGATGCGGATGCAGGCCGGCTTGCCCTGGAACGGGCCGAGCACCAGTTCATCCGGCCCTTGCATGAAATAGAAGCCCGCCCAGTTCAAGCCCGGCATGGTATTGAACACCAGTGCGCTGGCATTGGCCGTGTTGGCGATCCAGTCACGTTCGCCGTGCACCAGGCCGCCCAACTGGTCGCGCAAGTCCTGATACATGGCGCGTTTGGCTTCGGGGGTATCGGTGCTGTAGGTGGTATCGCTGAGGGTAAAAGACATATTGCTGCTCGGTATGTTACTTAGATCGCCGACATGGTACCAGTATTCGGGCTACCTTGCGGCCATGACTACTCAGCATCAAATCCGCCATCTGCTGCGCGACGTGTTCGGCGTCGACCGCTTGCGGGCGGGCCAGCAGCAAGTGATCGACAGCGTGCTGGCCGGCCACGATACGCTCGCCATCATGCCGACCGGCAGCGGAAAATCCTTGTGCTACCAGATCCCGGCGTCGATCCTGAAGGGCAGCACGGTGGTGGTGTCGCCGCTGATTTCGCTCATGAAAGACCAGGCCGACAAGCTGGACGATTTCGGCATCGACGCGGCGCAGCTCAACAGCAAGGTGCCACCCGAAGAGCAGGCGGACGCGCTGCAAGGCTTGCGCGACAAGCAAGACCGCATCGTCTTCTGCACGCCGGAGCGGCTGGCGACGCCGGAATTCATGTCCCTGCTGCACAAGGCCGACATCGGCCTGGTGGTGGTGGACGAAGCCCACTGCATCTCGCGCTGGGGACACGATTTCCGCCCGGCCTATCTCGATATCGGCGCCGCGCTCGATGCGCTGGGCCGGCCGCCGGTGCTGGCGCTGACCGCCACCGCCACCGAAGAGGTGGTGGACGATATCCGCCGCCAGCTGGGCGCGCCGCAAATGCGGGTGGTCAACACCGGCATTTACCGCCCCAACCTGCACTTCGCCGTGCGCCAGGTCACCAATGCCACTGAACGCGCGGCGGAAGCCCTGCGGCTGGTGCGCGAGACGGCGGGCAGCGGCGTGCTCTATGCCGCCACGGTCAAGGCGGCGCAGGATATGCTGGCCGCGCTGGAGGAAGCGGGGCAAAGCGTGACCCTCTACCATGGCAAGCTGCATGCCGAGGAACGCCACCAGAACCAGGAAATGTTCATGTCGGGTGCGCGCCGGGTGATGGTCGCCACCAATGCCTTCGGCATGGGCATCGACAAGGCCGACATCCGCTTCGTCATCCACTTGCAGGTGCCGGCCAGCCTGGAAGCCTATTACCAGGAAGCCGGCCGCGCCGGGCGCGATGGCAAGGCGGCGGATTGTACGCTGCTGTACTTCCACGACGACACGCGCGTGCAGCAATTTTTCCTGGCGCGGAATTACCCCGACGCCGCGCTGCTGCGCGCCTGCTACGAGGCTGCGGCGGGTGGCGAACGGCCGCGCGACAAGCGCAGCCAGGTGGCGCTCAAGCTGCTGAAGGAAGGCGGCTGGCTGCAGCAGGACCGCAAGCTGCAATACCGCCTCACCGACGCGGCGCCGCGCACGGTCGACCTGGAACGGCTGGCGCTACGCTACCGGGAAAAACAGGAACACGACCGCGAAGCATTGGCGCAAATGGTCGCCTATGCGCAAAGCGGTTATTGCCGCTGGACGATGCTGCTGGACTACTTCGGGGATGCATCGGCCGGCATCGAACGCTGCGGTTGCTGCGACAATTGCCGCTCGCCGCCGACCATCGGCGCGGGAGAATGAGCATGCCGGACATGGTGGTGGTGCGCAAGGAAGGCTTGTACTGCGTACCGGGAGATTTCCATATCGACCCGTGGCTGCCGGTGCAGCGCGCCGTGATCACCCATGGCCACGGCGACCATGCGCGCCCCGGCAGCAGCCACTACCTGTGCGCCACGCCCGGCATCGGCATCCTGCGCGCACGGCTCGGCGAGATCACGCTGCAAGGCCTGGCGTATGGCGAAACACTGGAACACAACGGAGTGCGCATTTCCCTGCATCCTGCCGGGCACGTGCTCGGTTCGGCCCAGGTGCGCATGGAATACCGCGGCGAGGTGTGGGTCGCCTCGGGCGACTACAAGGTCGAACCGGATGCGACGTGCACGCCGTTCGAAGCAGTGCGCTGCCACACCTTCATCACCGAGTCCACCTTCGGCTTGCCGATCTACCGCTGGATGGCGCAGCAGCAAGTGTTCGACGACATGAATGCGTGGTGGCGGCGCAATGCCGGCGAGGGGCGCTGCAGCGTGATGCTGTGCTATGCCTTCGGCAAGGCGCAGCGCATCCTGAGCGGCCTGGATCCGGCGATCGGCCCGATCGTGTGCCATGGCGCGGTGGAACCGCTCAACCGCATTTATCGCGAAGCGGGCATTGCGCTGCCGCCGACGGTGATGGTGGGGGAGGTCGCCAAGGCCGCGCTGCGGCAGGCACTGGTGCTGGCGCCGCCGTCGGCGGCCGGCACGCCGTGGATCCGGCGTTTCGGCGACTTCAGCGACGCCTTTGCCAGCGGCTGGATGCAGCTGCGCGGGGCGCGGCGCAGGCGCGCGGTGGACCGCGGCTTCGTGTTGTCGGACCATGCCGACTGGCCGGGCCTGCTGCAGGCCATCCGCGCCACTGCTGCCCAGCGTATCATCGTCACGCACGGCACCATCCCGGTCATGGTGCGCTGGCTGCGCCAGAACGGCTACGACGCCAAAGGCTTCGATACCGAATTTGGCGACGAGCAGGCAGGGGAGGCGGCCGATGCGTGAATTCGCCCGCCTGTATGCCGAGCTGGATGAGACCACCTCGACCAAGCGCAAGCTGGACGCGCTGCAAGCCTATTTCGCCAGTGCTGCGCCGGAGAATGCCGCCTGGGCCGTCTATTTCCTGGCGGGCGGCAAGCCGCGCCAGGCGGTGCCGGTCAAGCTGCTGCGCCAGTATGCGACCGAGTATGCGGGACTGGACGCGTGGCTGTTCGACGAATGCTACGCGGCCGTCGGCGACCTGGCCGAGACCATAGCCCACATCCTGCCGGCGCCGGCGCATCAAAGCCGCATCGGCCTGGCGGAATGGATCGAACAGCGCATTGCGCCGCTGCGCGGCGCGCCGCCCGAGGACGTGCGCGACGCCTTGTTCCGTTACTGGGATGAGCTGGAGACGCGCGAGCGCTTCCTGCTGGTCAAGCTGATCGGCGGCGGGTTCCGGGTGGGCGTGTCGCGCCTGCTGGTCACGCGGGCGCTGAGCGCCATCGCGGCCGTGGACGGCAAGCTGGTGGCGCAGCGCTTGATGGGGTGGACCGATGGCAGCGTGCGGCCGACGGCGGCGGGCTTCCTGCAATTGATCGCCGCCCCCTCGGCGACCGAACATGCGGAACGGGGCGGGCAGCCGTATCCCTTCTTCCTGGCGCACGCCTTGCAGGCCGATCCGGCGACGCTTGGCGCTTTGGCCGACTGGCAGGTGGAATGGAAATACGACGGCATGCGCGCGCAGCTGGTGTCGCGCGGCGGCGTGAATTTCCTGTGGTCGCGCGGCGAAGAGTTGATCACCGAGCGCTTCCCTGAGCTGATGTCGATCCGCCTGCCGGCCGGCACGGTGATCGATGGGGAAATCCTGGTGTGGCCGGCAGGCGAAGCACCGGCGCCTTTCGCGGCGCTGCAAAAGCGCATCGGGCGCAAGCTGCTGGGCGCCAGGCTGCTGGCGGAGCTGCCCGCCGTCCTGGTGGCGTACGACTTGCTCGAGCTGGACGGGGTGGACGTGCGCCAGTTGCCGCAGCATGAGCGCCGTGCGCTGCTGGAACAACTGGTGGCGCAGGCGGACCAGCCCCAGCTGCGCCTGTCGCCGCTGGTCGCGGCGCAAGACTGGGCGGAACTGGCGCACATCCGCGCCGAATCGCGCGCGCGCGGGGTGGAGGGCATGATGCTCAAGGCGCGTGATGCGGGCTACGGCGTCGGGCGCACCAAGGATGGGGGAACCTGGTGGAAGTGGAAGATCGATCCCTTCAGCGTCGACGCGGTGCTGGTGTATGCCCAGGCCGGCCACGGGCGCCGGGCTTCCCTTTACACGGATTACACCTTCGCGGTGTGGGACCGCGACGCCGGCAGCGGGGAATTGCGGCTGGTGCCGTTCGCCAAGGCGTATTCCGGGCTGACCGACGCGGAGATCGCGCAAGTGGACAATGCGATCCGCCGCACCACCATCGAACGCTTCGGACCGGTGCGCAGCGTGAAGCCGACCATGGTGTTCGAAATCGGCTTTGAGGGCATCGCGCTGTCGCCGCGGCACAAATCGGGTATCGCTGTGCGCTTCCCGCGCATCCTGCGCCGCCGCGACGACAAGGCGGTGGAGGATGCCGATACCCTCGATACCCTGCGCAGCCTCCTGCCGCAAGCGCCGCCATGAGCCCGGCCTTCCTGCGCCCGCGTCCCTTGCCGCCACGCCGCACGCCGCCGGCAGCCGCGGCCAACCCGACCCCGGATCCGGCGCCGGATGCCGCATCCGGCGCCAGTACCGGCACCGCGCCCGGCACCACGTCAGGCACTGCATCCGGCGCCGCGCTTGGCCAGGCGGCCGGCGGCGCCGTGCCGCGCGGGGCCGGGGAGGGGCCGCGGCGCGTGGGTTCGGATGCCGGGCCATCGCGGGAAACGGTCGAAGAATGGTTCGCGGCGCGCGGCTGGACCATCTTCCCCTTCCAGCGCGCAGTATGGGACGCCGCGCAGCAGGGCAAGTCCGGCTTGCTGCACGCCACCACCGGCTCGGGCAAGACCTTGGCGGTCTGGCTGGCCACCTTGCAGCGTGCGCAGCCCAGCCGCCTGCCGGGCCTGCGCGTGCTGTGGATTACGCCCATGCGCGCCCTGGCCGCCGACACATTGTGCGCCCTGCAGGCCTCGGCGGCCGAGCTGCTGCCCGGCTGGGACGTCGAAGCGCGCACCGGCGACACCGACGCCGCCGCCCGCGCCCGGCAAGCGCGCCACTTGCCGCATGCGCTGGTGACAACGCCCGAAAGCCTGACCCTGATGCTGACCCGCCCGCAAGCGCAAGACCTGTTTGCCCGGCTCGACATGCTGGTGGTCGACGAATGGCACGAACTGATGGGCAACAAGCGCGGCGTGCAGACCCAGCTCGCGCTGGCGCGGCTGCGCCGATGGCAACCGGGCCTGGTGGTATGGGGCCTGTCGGCCACGCTTGGCAATCTGCGGCAAGCGCGCGACGTATTGGCGCCCGACGGCGTGATCGTCGAAGGCCAGCTGCGCAAGGACTTACTGGTGGACACCCTGATCCCGGACCATCCCTCGCGCTTTCCCTGGGCCGGCCACCTTGGCATCCAGATGCTGGAGCCGGTCGCCAACGAGATCGCCCTGCACGCCAGCACCCTGGTGTTCTGCAATACCCGCTCGCAGGCGGAGCTGTGGTACCAGAACCTGCTGGATGCGCGGCCGGATTGGGCCGGCCTGATCGCGCTGCACCACGGCTCCCTGGACAAGGAAGTGCGCGCATGGGTCGAGCAAAGCCTCAAGCAAGGCAAGCTGAAAGCCGTGGTCTGCACCTCCAGCCTGGACCTGGGTGTCGATTTCCTGCCGGTCGAACGGGTGCTGCAGGTCGGCAGCGCGAAAGGCATCGCACGCCTGCTGCAGCGCGCCGGCCGTTCGGGACACGCGCCGGGACGCACCTCGCGCGTCACCCTGGTGCCCACGCACAGCCTGGAGCTGCTGGAGGCAGCCGGTGCCATCGCAGCCTTGCGTGCGCGCCATATCGAACCGCGCCTGCCGCCCGAGAAACCGCTGGACGTGCTGGTGCAACACCTGGTGACCGTCGCCCTGGGCGGCGGCTTCCGCAGCGAAGAATTGCTGGCCGAAGTGCGCACGGCCTGGTCTTACCGCGCGCTGTCCGGCGAGGAATGGCAATGGGCGCTGGATTTTGTCGCACGCGGCGGCCAGAGCCTGTCGGCCTACCCGGAATACCGCCGCGTGCTGCCGGACGAGGCGGGCGTCTACCGCGTGCCCGATGCCGCCATCGCGCGCCGCCACCGCATGGGCATCGGCACCATCGTGTCGGAAGCCACCGTGCAAGTGAAGTACCTGAACGGCGGTGCGCTGGGCAGCGTGGAAGAGGGTTTCATTGCGCGGCTGTCGAAGGGCGACCACTTCCTGTTCGGCGGCCGCATCCTCGAATTCGTGCGCATGCATGACATGACGGCATTCGTGCGCCGCGCCAGCGGGGCCAAAGGCGCCGTGCCGCGCTGGCAGGGCGGCAAGATGCCGCTGTCCTCCGAGCTGGCCCACGCGGTACTGGAACAGTTGCGCCACGCCACCGAAGGCCGCTACGAAGGCCCGGAGATGCGGGCCATCCGTCCCTTGCTGGAAATCCAGCAGCGCTGGTCGGCCCTGCCCACGCCGGCCAGCACCGTCGCCGAAGCGCTGGACAGCCGCGAAGGGCACCACCTGTTCCTCTATCCTTTTGCCGGCCGCTCGGTGCACATCGGCCTCGCTTCTCTGCTGGCTTACCGCATTGCGCGCGCCCGGCCCGCCACGTTCTCGATTGCCGTCAACGATTACGGCATCGAACTGCTGGCGCCGGAACCCATGCCCTGGCGCGAAGCGCTCGGCGCCGGCGGTGCCTTCACCACCGGGCACTTGCTGGAGGACGTGCTGGCCAGCCTGAACGCCAGCGAGCTGTCGCAGCGCCGATTCCGCGAGATTGCGCGCATCGCGGGCCTGGTCTTCCAGGGCTATCCCGGCCAGCCAAAGAGCAACCGCCAGCTGCAGGCATCGTCGTCGCTGTTCTTTGAAGTCTTCCGCAAGCACGATGCGGGCAACCTCTTGCTGACGCAGGCGCAGCGCGAAGTGCTCGAACAGGAACTGGAACTGGGACGCTTGCGCACCACGCTGCAGGAACTGCAGCAGCGAGAGCTCAGCTTCCACGAAGTGAAGCGCGCCACGCCGTTCGGTTTCGCGTTGATGGTGGAGCGCTTCCGCGAACGGCTTACCACCGAAAGGCTGTCCGACCGCGTCGCACGCATGCTGCGCGAACTCGAGAAGGCGGCCGGGCCATGAATGCCTGCGCCACCGAACTGGCGGGCGAGCGCGTGCTCCTGCTGCCGCAGAAGGCCTTGTACTGGCCGGCGGGGAAAACCTTGATGGTGGCCGATATCCACTTCGGCAAGGCAGCCAGTTTCCGCGCACTGGGCGTGCCGGTGCCGCGCGGCACCACCAGCGAAAACCTGGCAACGCTGGACCACTTGATTGCCGCCCATGCCATCGAACGCATCGTCTTCCTGGGCGACTTCCTGCACGCGAAGGCGGCCCAGGCGCCCGCGACCTTGCAAGCCATGCTGGCCTGGCGCGAGCGGCATCCTGCGCTTGCACTGCTGCTGGTGCGCGGCAACCATGACCGGCATGCCGGCGATCCTTCCGAACTGCTCGAGGTGACGCTGGCCGACGAGCCGTATGCCTGCGGGCCGTTTGCCCTGTGCCACCACCCGGACCTGGCCTGCGCGTCCTACGTCATCGCAGGGCACGTGCACCCGGTCTACCATTTGCGCACGGCGCGTGAGTCGCTGCGCCTGCCTTGCTTTGTGCTCGGCACGCGGCGCGCCATCCTGCCGGCATTCGGCGCTTTTACTGGCGGGCATTCTTTGCTTCCGCACGTCACCGACCGGGTGTTTGTGGTGGCGGAAGAATTGGTTTTCCCAATCGAAATAAGGTAGGCAATATCCTACATTTGTCGCGCTGAACGTCCTATATTACCTGTACAGTGCTTGCACTAACATGAGTTCTCCCGTGCCGACATGAAGGCCGGGGGGTCTTTTCCATCGAACCGAGCAGGGGGACGAATCATGGCTTCGAACAACCAAGGCGACAAACGCGGCAATCGGCAGGACAGTCCGGCCGGCAGCAAGCAAAGTGCACGTGGCTTTGCCTCCATGGACCCGCAACGGCAGCGCGAAATCGCTTCCGAAGGCGGACGCGCCGCCCACCAGAAAGGCACGGCGCACGAATTCACTTCGGAAGAAGCACGGCGCGCCGGCAGCATGAGCCACAAGAACGATGGCAACCGCCAGAGCGGTTCGCGTGGTAATGCCAGCCGTGCCGAGCAGCAAGCTACCCAGGGACAGCCGCAGGTAAGCCAGGACAACCAACAGGACTACCAGGGCAATAAGCAGGGTGGCGACAAGTACTAAGGCGTAACGTAGCAAGGAGGCCAGCATGGGAAGGCCTGACAAACCCACCAAGGACACGGAGAGCCAGCAAAACTTTGTGCTGGTCGATACAGAGCATCCGGAGATCAGCAATACCGACATACCGGAAGGCCAGATCCGCCGCGCCGACCGGCCCTTGCCGGGCAACCGGCAAAAGGCCACGGAAAGTGGCTCGCGGCAGGGTGGCAGTGGCCTGGGCACCGAAGGCGGTGCGCCAGGGCCGGACGCAAGTTCCGGCGTTTAACCGACAAGGCGGGCCAGGCGGCCCGCCTTTTTTCCTTTGGAATTGGGATCCGGCGATGCCCAGTGCGCGCTGCCCAGTGCCGCACGCGCGCCAAGGTTGTCTTGCGGATGGCCCGCCCGCGGACAGGTAAAAGAATGTAAATGATAACGATTCTCAATTGCATTTGAGCATCGGGTGCATTATCATGCTGAAATTCTTTTATCGGAAGTGACCACTTGAGCAGTCCAGAAATCCAAGCGAAACGGGCCGTCTGGCTCAAGCTGCTGCACGAATGGCACTGGGTCAGTTCGGCCCTGTGCCTGCTGGGCATGTTCCTGTTTGCGGTGACCGGCATTACGCTGAACCACGCCAGCCAGATCGAAGCCAAGCCCTCCGTGGTGCGCAAGCAGGCCACCGCGCCGGCGGCGCTGGTGGGCGCGCTGCAAAGCTTCGCGGAACAGCACGATGGCGGCAAGGCGCCGCTGCCGGAGGCCGGCGAGCGCTGGCTGCGCGACACGTGGTCGATCAAGGCCGGCGGACGCGAGGCGGAATGGGCCGTCGATGAAATCTACCTGCCGCTGCCGAAAGCCGGCGGCGACGCCTGGGTGCGCATCGGGCTGGAAGATGGCGCGGCCGAATACGAAGACACCGACCGTGGCTGGATCTCCTGGCTGAACGATGTGCACAAGGGCCGCAACACTGGCGTGGCCTGGACCTGGTTCATCGACATCTTTGCCGCTGCCTGCCTGGTGTTCTGCATCACCGGTTTGCTGATCCTGAAATTCCACGCGGCCAAGCGGCCGTTCACCTGGCCGATGGTGGGGCTGGGTGTCCTCATTCCCTGTGTTATCGCATTGCTCTTCATTCACTAAGGACCCTCTGTATGAAACTTCGTTATTCCATCGCTGTCGGCTTGCCGCTGGTGGGCGCGTCGGCGATGGCGGCCGAGATGACGCTGAAATTCGATTTGCCGCAATTGAACGTTGCGGAATACCACCGCCCCTATGTTGCGGCCTGGCTGGAAAACGCCGACCAGAAGGTGGTGGCCAACCTGGCCGTGCTGTACGACGTGAAGAAGAAGGACAATGGCGGCGCCAAGTGGCTGAAGGATATGCGCCAGTGGTGGCGCAAATCCGGCCGCGACCTGGCCATGCCGATGGACGGGGTGAGCGGCGCCACGCGCGGCCCGGGCCAGCATAGCCTGAGCTTCCCGCTCGCCAAGGATGCCCTCAACCAGCTCCCGGCCGGCAACTACCAGCTGGTGCTGGAGGCCGCGCGCGAAGCGGGCGGGCGTGAACTGGTGAAGGTACCGGTGGCCTGGCCGCCGAAATCGGCGCAATCCCTGTCCGCCAAGGGCAAGGAAGAACTGGGCGATGTGTCCGTGCAAGTCAAACCATAAGGAGCGGCCATGAAACTGAGCAAAACCCTGACCGCGCTGGCACTGGCCGGCGCCGCCTTCAGCGCCCAGGCGCACAAGCCCTGGCTGCTGCCTTCGTCCTCGCTGGTGGACGCGAAGGAACCCTGGGTCACCGTCGATGCGGCCATTTCGGAAGGCTTGTTCGATATCGACCACGTGCCGCTGAAGCTGGACGGCATCACCATCACCGGCCCCGATGGCGCCAAGGTGGAGATGCAGAACGCGTTGACCGGCCGCCTGCGCTCGAGCTTCGACGTGAAGATGGCCAAGCCTGGCACCTACAAGATCGCGCTGGTGAGCCAGACGGTGATGGCGAGCTGGAAGGCCAACGGTGAAGTGAAGCGCTGGCGCGGTGCGGAAGGCGACCTGGCGGCCAACGTGCCCGCTGCAGCGGAAGAATTGAACGTGTCGCGCACCAACAGCCGTCTGGAGACTTTCGTCAGCGCCAACAAGACCGATGAGGCGGTGTTCAAGCCGACCGGGGTCGGCATCGAACTGGTGCCGGTCACCCATCCGAACGATATGCGTGCCGGCGAGCAGGCGACCTGGCGCTTCCTGATGGATGGCAAGCCGGCAGCCAACCTGGCATTCAGCCTGATACCGGGCGGTGTGCGTTACCGCGGCACGCTGGGCGAAATCCGCATGAGCACCGATGCCAAGGGCGAAACCAGCTTCAGGATCCCGGAGCCGGGCATGTATCTGGTGTCGAGCAGTTGGCCGGCTGCCGCCGCAGCGCAGCCTGGCCAGCCGGCCGGCCCGCGCCAGATGCCGCCGCGCCGCGTGACGTACGCGGCGACGGTGGAAGTGTTGCCGCAGTAAAGCTGGTGCGCCGCGTCCTGCTGCCGCCCACCATCGCCGCCGAACCGCCGCCGGCGGGGGCGGCCATCGCCGACTTCGGCGGTGGGTCGATGGGCACCACCTGGTCGGCGCGGGTGGCGCTGCCCGCCGGCGCCGGTGCGGCGGACCAGGGCCGCGTGCTGCAGGCCGGCTTGCAGCGCGAGCTGGATCTGGTGGTGGCGCACATGAGCCATTGGGAGCCGGATTCCGACCTGGGGCGTTTCAACCGCGCAGGCGCCTGCACCTGGCATGTGCTGCCGGATGCTTTTTTTGAAGTCCTGCGTTACGCGCTCGACGTCGCGCGCGACACAGGCGGCGCCTGTGATCCCTGCGCCGGGGCGCTGGTCAACCGGTGGGGTTTCGGCCCGGCCGGACGGCATGACGAAGCCGGCTTCGTGCCGCCGGGCGCGCGCGAAGTGGCGGCATTGCGCGGCGCCATGGCCGGGAGCACGGTGGAGCTGGACATCCCGCGCCGGCGCGCCTTCCAGCCTGGCGGCGTGCAGCTGGACCTGTCGGCGGTGGCCAAAGGCTACGCAGTGGACCGCCTGGCGCATTACCTGGAAGGGCAGGGCTTGCCGCACTACCTCGTCGAGGCCGGGGGCGAACTGCGCGGCGCCGGCCTCAAGCCGGACGGCCAGCCCTGGTGGGTCGCGCTGGAGCAGCCCTTGGCCGCGCGATGCGGCGCAGGCGCGCCGGGCGAGATCGCCGTCGCCCTGCACGGCCTGGCCGTGGCCACGTCTGGCGACTACCGCAAATACTTCATGCAGGACGCCACGCGGCGGCCGCACACGATCGACCCCCGCACCGGCATGCCGATCGATAATGGCGTCGCATCGGTGACGGTAGTGCACGAGCGCGCGATGGCAGCCGACGCCTGGTCGACCGCCTTGACGGTGCTGGGCCCGGAACAAGGCCTGGCCCTGGCCGAACGCAAGCGGCTGGCGGCGCGTTTCCTGCTGCGCGATGGGGAAGGGCTGCGCGAAATCCAGAGCAGCCGGTTCCAGAAGATGCTTGAAGACGAATGATCCTGACCAATGACCCCACCCGCCTTGCCCTGGCGGCCGCGCTGTGCGCCGGCTACGGCCTGGTATGCCTGCTGCCCTGGCTGCGCACCCGCCGTGCGCGTGCCGCCGCGCAAGCGGCGCGTGCCGCGGCCGGCGATGCGCCGTGGCTGGTGGCCTACGCCAGCCAGACCGGCAATGCCGAGCTGCTGGCGCGCCAGACCAGTGACACCCTGCGTGTGGCCGGCATTGCCAACCACGTGTGCGATTTCGACGAACTCGATGCCGCCACGCTGCAATCGGCCGAACGCATCCTGTTCCTGGCATCGACCTATGGCGAAGGCGACGCACCCGACGCGGCGGCGCGTTTCGCGCAACGCTTGATGGCGCGCGGCGACCTCGCGCTGGGCCGCTTGCACTACGCCGTGCTGGCGCTGGGCGACAGTGCCTACAGCAATTTCTGCGGCTTCGGCCGCAGCCTCGACGCCTGGCTGGCCGCGTGCGGCGCCCAGGCACTGTTCCCGCGCGTGGAAGTCGACCGCAGTGCCGCCCCCGCGATCGCCGCCTGGCGCCAGCAACTGAGCCACCTGGCCGGCACCAGCGACGCCCCCGACTGGGACGCCCCGGGGTTCGGCGAGTGGCGCCTGGCGGCGCGGCGGCATCTCAACCCCGGCAGCGCAGGCGCGCCGATCTACCACCTGGAGCTGGAACCGGCGGCACCAGGCGCCGCGCTGCCGTCCTGGCAATCGGGCGACCTGGCGCAGGTCGCCGCGCCGGCCGACCCGCAGCGTCCGCGCGAATACTCGATCGCCTCCATTCCCGCCGACGGCCGCGTGCACCTGCTGGTGCGCCTGCACCGCCATGGCGACGGCAGCCACGGCCTGGCCTCTGGCTGGCTGACGCAGCAGGCGGAGCTGGGCGCCACGCTGCCCCTGCGCCTGCGCGAGCACCGCCGCTTCCGGCTGGAAGCGAATGCGGAGCGCCCGCTGATCCTGATCGGCAATGGCAGCGGCATTGCTGGCCTGCGCGGTCACTTGAAAGCCCGGGTGGCTGCCGGCCAGGCCCGCAACTGGCTGCTGTTCGGCGAGCGCGACCCGGCCCATGACGCCCTCTACCTGGACGAACTGGAGGCGTGGCAGCGCCAGGGCCTGCTGCCGCGCCTGGACCTGGCCTGGTCGCGCGGCCCCGAAGGCAAGGAATATGTGCAGGATGTGCTGCTGCGCCATGGCGAAGCCTTGCGCGCCTGGGTGGCGGACGGCGCCGCCATTTACGTGTGCGGCAGCCTGGAGGGCATGGCGGCCGGGGTCGATCAAGTGTTGATACAAATCTTTACAAGCACATTTATGACTGAGATGGCAAGTTCTGGTCGCTATCGGCGCGATGTGTATTGAATAATTGGGTTGGAATGTTGCGTTAAAACTACAGTTGCACAGTTTTTTGGCAAATTAAATTCAGATTCTCACAGATTCTAACGAACAATCCCTGTATCTTTCAGAAATGTAATAACAATGACACGAAAGTGCCCACTTGCTCATCGCATAATCCGCGGTCGTCTGGGCAATTGGTCACAAACTGCTTTGCTCATTCGAACGTTTTCAGCAACCCGAAGGAGTAAAGAATGGTATTCCAAGAAAAGATCGGTGCGCGTTCCGTGCGCCTGGCGATGTCCGCCCTGGCCCTGTTCGCCGCCGGCCAGGTGGCCGCCCAAGAAGCGCCGATGCAGCGTGTCGAGATCACCGGTTCCGCAATCAAGCGCATCGCCGTCGAAGGCGCACTGCCAGTGCAGCGCCTGAGCCAGGAGCAGATCGCCAAGACCGGCGCCACCACCGTGGCCGACCTGATCCAGGCGCTGCCTTCCATGCAAGGCTTCACCGTCGACGCCATTGCCGCCGGCACCAACTCGGGCGGCCGCGTCTCGGCATCGATCCACGACCTGGGCGAAGAATACACCCTGGTGCTGCTGAATGGCCGCCGCGTGGCGCCACAGGGCTCCGGCTCCGCGGTCAACCTGAACGCCATCCCGATGAGCGCAGTCGAGCGCGTCGAAATCCTGACCGACGGCGCCTCCGCGCTGTACGGCTCGGATGCCATTGCCGGCGTGATCAACTTCATCCTGAAGAGCAGCGTCAAGACCACCACCATCGAAGCGACCATGGGCCAGCCGTTCGACAGCAGCGCCGGCCGTTCGTCCAACTTCAACATCACTTCGGGCTGGACCAGCGCCGACGACCGCCTGACCCTGGTCGGCACCTACCGCCACGACGAGCGCAAGCAGCTGAAGGCCACCGACCGCGAATTCGCGAAAACGGCCTTCCTGCCATTCTCCTGGCAAGGCACCAACTACATCTACGACCGCACGTCGACTGCCACCGTGCCGGCCAACGTGTCCGTCGTGTTCAACGACCCGAAGATCCCGTCGATCGGCTTCTCGCCTTACCTGAAGCAGAACGGCAAGTGCCCGGCGATGAACTTCGAATCGATCGCCAACACCGCCACCACCCAGAATTGCGCATTCGACTTCGTGTCGACCATCGAGATCGTCCCTGAGAACAAGCGCGATTCCTTCTTCGGCAAGGCGACCTACAAGCTGACCGACAACGTCAACCTGTTCGCCGAAGCGGCGCTGTCGCGCCTGGACCTGACCGCGCGCATCGCCCCCAACACCGCGCCGTTCTCGATCACCACCTCGTCCCAGTACTACAAGGACAATGTGCTGCCATGGCTGACCCCTGAGCAGGCCGCATCCGTCAAGACCGTGTCGGGCAACTACCGCACCTACGACTGGGGCACCCGCGATTCCCAGACCATCACCGACTCGACCCACTTCGTGGCCGGCGCCGAAGGCGAGCTGGGTGCGTGGAGCTTCAACACCGGCGTGACCTGGTCGCGCAACGAGATCGACGAGCGTTACGTCGGCGGCTACGCGCTGAACAAAGAGTTCCGCGACATGCTGGCCAACCGCTCCTTCGACCCGTTCGCCCCGATCGGCCAGCAGACCGAAGCGACCAAGCAGCTGATCGCCAACTCGATCTTCCACGGCTCCATCCGCAAGGCATCCACCACCCTGAAGGGCGTCGACTTCCGCGGTTCGCGCGAACTGTTCGACCTGTCCGGCGGCAAGGCTGCGCTGGCAGTGGGCGGCGACTTCCGCAACTACGCCTACGAGCAGACCCCATCCGAAGCGGCGTCTACCGGCAAGGTGTACAACCTGAACGCACCGGCCACCTACGACATGGACCGCGACACCTACGGTGTGTTCGCGGAAATGCTGGCGCCCGTGGTGAAAGGCCTGGAACTGACCGCAGCGCTGCGTTACGACGGCTTCTCCGCGATCGACAACGGCGTGACCGGCACCAAGATGGGCAACAAGGAATCGGCAACCACCTACAAGGTGTCCGCACGCTGGCAGCCGACCCAGACCCTGCTGGTGCGTGGCTCCTACGGCACCGGCTTCAAGGCGCCTTCGATGCTCGACATCGGCCAGCCGCTGGTGAACGCCGGCTTCACCTCCGGTAACTTCGCCTGCCCGATCGCCCACGCCGACTACTGCCGCCCGGGCAAGACCCAGTACAACGTGATCTCCGGCGGCAATGCCGACCTGAAGCCCGAGAAGTCCAAGCAGTTCACCATCGGCTTCCGCATGGAGCCGACTGCCGCCTTCTCCTTCGGCGCCGACCTGTGGGACGTGAAGATGCGCGACAAGGTGTCCGCGATCTCCGAAGTGCAAGCCTTCGGTGACCCGGTCAAGTTCCGTGAACTGTTCACCACCTACACCGAGCCATCGACCGGCAACACCTACTGGGCGTTCAAGTCGCTGTCGATCAACATCGGCCAGACCCACAACCAGGGGATCGACTGGGACCTGACCGGCCGCAAGAAGTTCGCGTTCGGCAACCTGACCTCGACCCTGGCCGGTACCTATATGATCAAGGCCGACTACACCGTGCCGGGCACCAGCGACCAGTGGACCAGCAACATGAACCACTTCGGCATCACCAACGCGGTGACCTTCCGTAACGTGGTGCGCTGGACCAACACCCTGGACACCGGCGCGTTCTCGAACGCCATCATCGTCAACTACCGCAACGGCTACACCGATGCGGAAGCGACCGTGCGCAACACCTCGACCAACAAGAACGAGCTGATCCGCATGCACGTGCCGTCGTACATGACTTTCGACTGGCAGGGCAAGTGGGCCGTCAACCAGCAGGTCACCCTGCGTGGCGGCATCAAGAACCTGTTCGACCGCACCCCGCCGCTGTCGCTGCGTAACTCGTCCGGCCACCAGGTTGGCTTCGACGCCCGCTACGCCGACCCGATGGGCCGTTCGTTCTACGTGACCGGCGCCTACGCTTTCTAAGCGCAGCCACCGCCGACACCAACGCCCCGAGCGCGCCAGCGCCGGGGCGTTTTTTTATGAAAGTCGGGGTCAGCTCTGGCAACCGGACATTT
>CBFGQI010000077.1:0-23765 GCA_965650885.1 uncultured Oxalobacteraceae bacterium | reverse complement strand
GCGAGCAAGCCTTCGATTTCAGCACGCCCTATATCTACTCGTCGCCGATGCTGATCGTGCGCAAGGACGAGAAAAACAACTGGACCTCGCTGGAGCAACTGAAGGGCAGGCGCGTCGGCGCCGGGCAGGGCAGCGTCTACGAAATGCAACTGAAGGCCGTGCCCGGCATCGAGATCAAGAGCTACCCGGCAGCACCGGAAAACCTGCAAGACCTGGCCCTGGGCCGCATCGACGCTGCCCTCAACGATAGCCTGATGACGGCCTACCTGCTGAAGACAACGCGCTTGCCGATCAAGGCAGGCGCGCGCGTCGGCGCCGTCGAGCGCATGGGCATCCCCTTCCAGAAAGGGAATCCGGCATTCAAGGCCGCCCTCAACAAGGTGCTGGCCGACGCCGCAGCCGATGGCAGCCTGAAAGCCATTTCCATGAAATGGTTCGGGGCTGACGTCAGCAAGGCGCCCTGAACATGGATTGGCTGGAACTGCTGCATGAAGCGGCGCCCGTGATGCTGACGGGCGCCGGCTACACCCTGGTGTTTGCCGTGGCCTCGATGGTGGGCGGGCTGGCGCTCGGCTTTCCCACAGCCGTGCTGCGCATCCTGCCATGGAAATGGCTGCGCTGGCCGGCCAATGTCTATGTGAGCCTGATGCGCGGCACCCCGCTGCTGGTGCAAATGTTCGTCATCTATTACGGCTTGCCTTCGGTCGGCATCGAATTCACGCCGGTCACGGCCGGCATCCTGGCGTTGAGCCTGAATGCCGGCGCCTACCTGTCGGAAAGCCTGCGCGGCGCCATGCTGTCCATCCCCAAGGGCCAATGGTCGGCCAGCTATAGCCTGGGCATGGGTTACGGCCAGACCTTGCGCCATATCGTGCTGCCGCAAGCGTTGCGCATCGCGGTGCCGTCCATGAGCAACACCTTGATCAGCCTGATCAAGGATACCTCGCTGGTTTCCGTCATCACCATGACCGAGCTGATGCTGTCGACCAAGGAAGTGATTGCCACCACCTTCCGCCCCTTGCCGCTCTACCTGGCGGCCGCCGCGATTTACTGGATCCTCAGCCTCGCATTCGAGCAATTGCAACGTTTTGCCGAGCAGCGCCTGAACCGCGCACACCGCCAAAGTTAGCTGCTCGACAATGCCATAAAGGCATGCTAGGCTGGAAGCCATATGGATAAAGACCAGCATGCCAGGCAGGCGGAGCAGCTGACCGCCATCCGGCCCGCCGTCTCCGGACTGGCCGGCCTCGATACCCTGTTGCCCGGCGAAGCCGTGCTGGCCGCGATGGGCGGCACACCGCTGGCGCGCTATGCCGGCAACCTGCAGCGCGCCAACGGCGAACTGCAGTTCGCCAGCGAACAAGACTATTTCAACGACCTGTACCTGCTGGCGCCGGTCGGCTATTTCGTGCTGGCCGCCGATACCACGATCGAGCAGATGAACCTGGTCGGCGCCGACCTGCTCGGCCTGTCGCGCCGCAATCCCGAGGGGGCCCAGTTCCGCAGCTATATCGCGCAGCGCTTTGTGGCCGACTTCGACGCCTTCGTCAGCAATTGCCTGGCCAACGAGGCGCCGCAGCGCCTGGCGCTGCAAATGACGCGCGGCCGCGGCGACCGCGGTTTCGCCGTGACCCTGCTTGGCAGCGGTGCGCCCGGGGCGGCGCAATTGCGCGTGGTGCTGGAAATGGCCGAGGGCAAACTGGCGGCGCTGGAGAAGAGCGAAGAGCGCTTCCGCCGCATCGTGCACAGCGCGGAAGAGGGTATCTGGGAAATCGATGCCGCTGCACGCACCAGCTTCGTCAATCCCAAGATGGCCGCCATGCTCGGCTACACCATCGAAGAGATGCTGGAGCAGCCCCTGGTCAGCTTCATGGATGACGAAGGGCGCGCCATGCTCGAGCGCAATATCGCGCGCCGCCAGCAAGGCATCGCCGAGCGCCACGAATTCAAGTTCTTGCGCAAGGATGGCAGCGAAATGTGGGCCACCCTGGCCACCAACCCGATCTTCGATGCCGACGGCAGCTATATCGGCGCGCTGGCCCTGGTCAGCGATATCACGGAACGCAAGCTGTCGACCGAGTTGATCTGGCATCAAGCCAATTACGATGCCTTGACGGCCCTGCCGAACCGCAATATGTTCCATGACCGGCTGTCGCAGGAAATGAAGAAGGCGCGGCGCGACGGGCTGTTCCTGGCGCTGCTGTTCATCGATCTCGACCAGTTCAAGGAAATCAACGACCGCTTCGGCCACGAGATGGGCGATGCGCTGCTGGTGGAAGCGGCGTCGCGCATCGCCGCCTGCGTGCGCGCCTCCGACACGCTGGCCCGCCTGGGCGGCGACGAATTCGTGGTGATCCTGCCGGGGCTCGACAATGTCACCAGCGCCGAACGGGTGGCGCAGCAAATCATCGCCACCCTGAACCGGCCCTTCCTGCTGGGCGGCGCCAGCGGTTCCGTCTCGGCCAGCATCGGCATTGCCCTGCACCCTTCGGACGCCGGCGACCCCGAGCATTTGCTGCGCAACGCCGACCAGGCCATGTATGCCGCCAAGAATGGCGGCCGCAACCGCTACAGCTATTTCACGCCGGACATGCAAGCGGCCGCCCAACTGCGGCTGCGCCTGGCGCGCGACTTGCAGATGGCCGTGGCCAACCAGCAATTCGAGCTGTACTACCAGCCGATCGTCAACCTGCACAGCGGCGCCATCGAACGCGCCGAAGCCTTGCTACGCTGGCGCCATCCCGAACGCGGGCTGCTGAATCCCGGCGACTTCATCAGCAGCGCCGAAGCCAGCGGCATCATCTTCGACATCGGGGATTGGGTGTTCCGCAGCGCCGCCGACCAGGCCAAGCGCTGGCAGCAGGAATTGGGGCAGCCCTTCCAGGTCAGTGTGAACCAATCGCCGGTGCAATTCCGCTCCGGCCCGCAATTCTTCGAACAATGGCTGCACTACGTCGACCAGCTGCAGCTGGCGCCGCGCAGCATCGTCATCGAAATCACCGAGCGCTTGCTGCTGGACGAAAGCGGGCCTGCCGTGGAGCGCTTGCGCCAGTTCAAGTCGATGGGTTTGCAGGTCGCGCTCGACGATTTCGGCACCGGCCACTCGGTACTGGCGCACCTGAAGAAGTTCGACATCGACTACCTGAAGATCGACCGCAGCTTCGTGATGGACCTGGCCGGCGATTCCGGCGACCTGGCCTTATGCGAAGGCATCATCGTGATGGCCCACAAGCTGGGCCTGAAAGTGGTGGCGGAAGGGGTCGAGACCGAAACCCAGCTCGACTTGCTGAAAGCCGCCGGCTGCGACTACGCCCAAGGCTACGTCTACGCCCACCCCATGCCCGCCGCCCTGCTCGGCGCCATGGCCCGCGGCCCGGCCCGCATCGCTTGACGCTTGAAAGTCGGGGTCAGCTCTGGCAACCGGACATTTCCCGATATGCGCGCACGGCGCGGCTGACGGTCCGGACTGAAAGTCCGCAGAATTGCGCAATTTCGAGCATGGTGTAGGCGTGCGACAGGTATGCTTGCGCCATCGCTTCGGCCCTGGTTGGATATAGGGTGAAATACTCGGACAGGGGCCGCGCGATCGCTTGCCGCTGCGCGCGTTTTATTTCCAGCAGATCGCCACGGAATTGCTGTTGGGCAGCGCGTTTGCAGAATGCATCGTCACCGAGAAAGATCTGGTTGCGTACCGCGCGGAACGGACTTTCGTAGACTGTTCCATCGACGACAAAGGCCTGGAAGGCAAGGATTGCCGCCGCGCGATCGCCGCCAAATTGCGCCAGGACCGCTTCGCGTTGCAGCCACGCCGGCGCATCGATGCTGCCGACGATGGCAGCGTAACTGCTCCAGATCCACTGGGCGGGATGCGCCACCAACCGCGCGCGGACCGGGTTCAACACCGTATAGCGAGACAGTTGTTTCAAGTAGTCTTCTCCCTGGCAGAGCACTGCGTGGTAGCGCCCCTGGAAGACGTGGCCGACCAAGCCATGCTGCCGGTTGAAATATTGTGAATAGTTGCCGTTGAGGTAGCGCATGCCACGCGCCAGTTGCCCATGCACGGTTTGCAGCACGAGATGGTAATGATTACCCATCAGGCAATAGGCATAGACGGAAAAGCCAAACCGCGCGCAGGTCTCGCCGAGCAAGGCCAGCCAGGTCAAGCGGTCACTGTCGGTGCGGAAGATCGTGCAGCGCCTGTCACCGCGCGCGGTCAGGTGATAGATAGCATTGTCAAACTCGATACGCAGAGGGCGGCTCATGTGCCAAGTTTAGACGTCGCCTGTCAGAATCTGTTTGCGCCCGCACAAGCAAATGTCCGGTTGCCAGAGCTGACCCCGACTTTTAACTTAGGCGGAGCAGGGAGACGACGCGGTCGCGGTTGATGCCGACCAGGGCGGAGGTGAGGGAGACCAGGGCGGCATAGCCGGGTTCTTTGGCGAAGCTGGCGAAGACTTCGGCCATCTGGCCCATGCCGGCCACTTCGATTTCGGGCAGCTCGGCTTGCACGCGCTGGGCGGCTGCGGCCAGTTCCTGGCGTACCTTGGACAGCGCGGCTTCGACGTGGGCCAGCGCTTGGGTGACTTGCTGCAGCGTGGCGCGCATGGCTTCGATGTCGCTGGTGCCCCAGCCTTCGGGCATCACGATGGGGGCGTCGGCTTCGGCCTTGATGCGGTTCAACTGGCCGGCCGGGAAGCGGATGCCTGCCCCTTGCACGGCGAGCGAGTCGCGCACGGCGGGCCAGGCGCTTTCAGGCGTCGAGAAGGCCAGCTCGCCATCCTTGTTGAGGCTGACGCGCACGCCGACGGGGGCCAGGGCCTGGTCGAAGCGGGCCACGATCTCGGCATCGGACAGGCCGGGCGCCAAGTGTACCGAGCGCAGCCCGGCGGTACCGCCGCCGACCGACACGGCGAGGGTTTCGCGGGCGCCGTTGCGCAGGTTGGCCAGCGTCATGCCGCGCACGGTGAAGCGCTGCATGGCGGGCTGGCTGGAGTAATTCAGTTGCGCGTCGAGGGTGCCGCCGGAGGCTTGGGTGCGGGTGCGCCAGGTGTCGGCGAATTGGCGCACGCGCTGTTCGACCTGGCCATCGCGCATCTGGCGCGCGGCCAGCTTGGCGGCCAGGTCGGTTTTCAGGGCGCGCAGCTGGGCGGCGGTTTGCTCGAGGAAGTCGATGGCTTGCTGGGCGCCCGAGACATCGTTCTGCAAAGGGGCGTCGAGCCGGCTCAAGCCGCGGCGCAGGGGCGCCTGGACCGGAGCGCTGCCGGCGGACGCCTGCTCGACCGGGGCGCCTGCCTCTGCCAGCGCGGACTCGGCCTGGCCCGCGACCGGATGGCCGGTGGCGCGGGTGTTAAGGCCTGGAGTACTGGGGCGCTGGGCGATTTCCATGATGGTTACAGGACGTTGAACAGGGACAGGTTGCTGACCTTGGCATACGCCTGGTAGGTCGCTTGCAAGGCATTATTGTAACCACTGAGCTGGGTCGCGGCGAGGCCGTAATCCAACTGTGCGATATCGGTGATCGCCATCTTGTTCGACAGGCTGACGTTGGCGTGGTTGCCGACCAGGGTTTCCATCACTTTCTGCGCGCCGCCGAACGTGGCGATCTTGCCCGATACCAGGGCCAAGGCGCTGTCGGAGCCGTCCAGGGCGGTTTTCAGCACAGCCTGGAGTGCCGGGTCGCTGGGGTTGACGGTCGGCACCTGCAGCATGGCGATCGCCTGGTCCAGCTGGTTCAGGTAGACGTGCATGCCGTCCACCGTCACGTTGGCCGTCTGCGTGATGCCATTGCCGACCACCACTTCCTGGGCGCCATTATTGCCGGAGAAGGTATAGCGTGCACCGACGCCGGCGCCGGAGTTGAAGGTCAGGGCAGGTTGGTTGGTCAGGGTGCCCGAGAAGATGTACTTGCCTTCCTGGTCGAGCGTATTGCCGTTGGCGAAGAGCGAGTCGCGGATCGCCACCAGGCTGCTGACCATGGCGTTCAGGTCGGCCGGTGTGTTGGAACCGTCGGAAGCCCAGACGAACAGGTCGCGTGCCGCGCCGATGTCTTCGACCATCGAGCTCAGGTAAGTCTCGTTCTTGGACAGGCGGATCTTTACCGCTTCAATATTCTCGACGTACTGGCTGACGATATTCTCTTCGCGGCGCAGGCGCGACAGGCGCACGTTGGCGATCGGTTCGTCGGACGGCACCTGGATCTTGTTGCCGGTGGCCAATTGCTCGGTCAGCCTGGCGACCTCGCCCTGGTTGATCTGCAGCGAGCGGTTCATGGATGCCTGGAACTGGCTGGTGGCGATACGCATGTGACTCTTCCTTAGAACAGCGCCAGGGTGGCGTCGAACAACTCATTGGCCACGGCGATCACCTTCATGTTCGCCTGGTACATATTCTGGAACTCGACCAGGTTGATCGCTTCCTCATCCTTGTTGACCCCGCTGGTGGCAGCCCAGTCGTCCTCCGATTGCTGGCGGATGGTGGCGGCAATGTCCAGCAGCGATTTGTTCTGGCCGCTGTCGATGCCGAGCTTGCCGACCAGCTGGGTATCCGCGTCCCCGATCTTCACGAGGCCAACCGAGGTCAGGTTGATATCCTGGTTCTTGATCTTGACCAGCTGTTGCAGGTTGCTGCTGTCGCCAGGTGCGCCGGACGCGCCGGCAAACGCCAGGTCGGAAGCCTGGAAGCCCGGCACCAGGCTCAGGATGCCGCCGCTGCCCGAGGCATTGAAGGCAAACAGATCGGTGCCGGCGCTGCCGGGAGGGCCATCCGGTTTGCGCCCCAGCTTGAGCTGGTCGTTCACCATTGTCGACATCTGCTCGGCCATCTGCGAGATCGAGGTTTGCAATGGCAGCAGATAGTTCTTTTCAAAGTCGCCCAGCCCGCCCAGCTGGCCGCCGACCTTGGCGCCGTCCAGGCCGAAGGTGGTGCCGGCAAAGCTCAATTCCAGCGTCGTGGCATTCATCGACAGCTTGCCCGCCAGGTTGCCGACCACCAGCGGCTGGCCGCTGCGCAGGGACACGGTGCGGGTGCCGTCGGGCTGCTCCAGCACTTCCACCGCCACCAGGTTGGCCAAGGCGTCGATCGCCTGGTCGCGCTCGTCGATCAGGCCGGAAACGTTGGTGTTCAGCACATTCGATTGCGTGATGCGCTGGTTCAGGCTGGCGATATTGGCGCTCAGCGTGTTCAGCTGCGGCAAGATGGCGTCGCGCTGCTGGTTGATCGAGGTTTGCTGCTGGGTGGTGACGTTGTAGATACTGTTGAACGATTGCGCCATGGCGTTGGCGGCCGTCACCACTTGCTGGCGCAGCGGGGTCGACACGGGATCGACGCCGGCCGCATTCAGGGCGCGGAAGAATTGGTCGACGCCGTTCGACAGGCTGGTCTGTTCATCGCCCATCACGCGCTCGAGCTGCGTGAAATACGGTTGCGACTGGGTGCGCATGCCGAGGTCGGAATTGGCGCGCCACAATTGTTGGCTCTTGTACGAGTCGGAGAAGCGCACCAGTTTGCTCACTTCCACGCCGAAGCCTGCGCCGTAAGTGCCGGTGGCCGGGGTGCGGGCCGACAGGATGACACCCTGGCGGGTATAACCCTTGGTTTGCAAGTTGGCAATGTTCTGGCTGGTCGTATTGATGGAGGCCTGGGCAGCCAACGATCCGGACAGTGCATTGTTGATAATCGACATGGTGCGTTCTTCCCTTGAGCTGGGCCGTTGCTCCAAGGCATCTTGACCCGTTAACGTGTAAAGGCGACCGCGCCGGGGCGACTATTAAGCGTCGGTCGGATTTTTCTTCACTGACATCGCATTTTCTCCGGCGGCCACCGGCGCGGCCGGCAGCAATTGGCGCAGGATGGCGTCCGCCACGCCGAAGGCGCGCCGGCTGGCCAGCTGGTCGGCCACCAGGTTGTCGGCCATGTCCAGCATGTCGCTGTTGATCGAGTCCTTGTAAATGCTGTCGTCGTCGGCCATGGCCTTGGTGGCTTCGCGCATCTTGTGCAAGCTTTGGGCGATGAAGAAGCTTTCGAACTTGACGGCCGCTTCGGTGGCCTTGGCGCGGTAGCGCGACTCTTCCGTCTGCGGCGCCGGGGCGGCCTGGCCGATCTTGGGCGCCACCGGCTGGCCGATCTCCAGCTGGCGCACGGGCATGGGGAGGAAGCGGCTATCCATCAGATCACCACCAGTTCGCCTTCGATGGCGCCGGCCTGGTCCAGCGCCTGCAGGATGGCCATGATGTCGTCCGGTGTCGCGCCCAGGCTGTTGACCACGTCGATGATGGCTTGCAGCTTGGCGCCGGCCGGCCACTTGAACATTTGCGGCTTGGCTTCGTCGACTGCCACGCTGGAATTCGGGGTGACGGCCGTCTGGCCCTGGCTGAACGGTGCCGGCTGGCTGACCTTGGAACTTTCCGAAATGACCACTTTGAGCGAGCCGTGGGTCACGGCAGCCGCCTTCACCCGCAAGCCGTCGGCAATCACCACCGTGCCGGTGCGCGAGTTGAACACCACTTTCGGGATGTCGGCGCCGACTTCGATCGGCAGCGCTTCCAGCTTGGCCATGAAGGCCACGCGCTGGGTCGGGTTGTCGGGGGCGATCACGTCGATGCCGGTGCCGTCGGCGGTGCTGGCCACGTCGCCGAACTTGCGGTTGATCGCTTCCACGATATTGGTGGCGGTCTGGAAGTTCGGCTGTTTCAGCGACAGGTGCACTGCCGGCTTGGTGGCGAAATCGGTCGGGATTTCGCGCTCGATCACGGCGCCGTTCGGGATGCGGCCGGCGGTCGGGGTGTTCACGGTCACCGAGGAGCCGCTTTTGCCCGAGGCGGACAGGCCGCCCACCACCACGTTGCCTTGCGCCAGGGCGTAGACTTCATTGTCGGCGGCCTTGAGCGGGGTCAACAGCAGGGAGCCGCCGCGCAAGCTCTTGGCGTCGCCCAGCGAGGAGACGGTGACGTCGATCGGTTGGCCGCGGCGGTAGCCGGGCGGGAACACCGCGGACACCATGACGGCGGCCACGTTCTTGGACTTGGCATCCTGGCCGTCGGGCATCTTCACGCCGAATTGCTTGAGCATGTTGACCACGGATTGGCTGGCGAACTTGACCTGGGTCGAGTCGCCGGAACCGTTCAGGCCGACCACCAGGCCGTATCCGACCAGGGGGTTTTCACGCACGCCTTCGATCGAGACCAGGTTGCGCAGCTGGGGGGCGGCGCTGGCGGGGAGGGCCAGGGCCAGGAGCAGGGCGGCGCAGAACCGGTAAAACCGGTAAACCGGGGTCAGGCCCGAAGGGCCTGACCCCCACCTGCCAACGCTGCTGGTGCTTGCTGGGGTCTGGCCCTGTGGGCCAGACCCCGTCCTACCGGTTTTGAATCGGAACATAGTCACTACCCTCAGAACGGCATCAAAGGACCGAGGAAGAAGCGGGTCAGCCAGCCCGGGGTGTTCGTCTCGGCCAGCGAACCCTGGGCGCCATACGCGATACGCGCGTTGGCAATGCGTTGCGACGACACCTGGTTGTTGGCGTCGATATCGGCGGCGCGCAGGAAACCGCGCAGGCGCACGAACTCTTCGCCCTGGTTCAGGGTCAAGACTTTTTCGCCGGCGACTTTCAGCAAGCCGTTCGGCATCACTTCCTGCACGATGACGGTGATCGCACCGGACAGCGCATTTTGCTGCGTGCTCGAGGCATCGCCCTGGAACGCGCGCTGGGCCGAAATATCGACCCCGGCTTTGGGGAACGTCTTGCCCAGCAGGCTGGGCGGGGCGATGCCGACGCTGGAATCCTTGGCCATGGTGGTGCCGGCACTCTTCGACGCCTGCGTGGTTTCCTGCAGGATCACGGTGACGATGTCGCCGACGCGGAAGGCGCGGCTGTCCGAGACCAGCGACATGCCGCTGTCCGGATTGAAGACGCCGCCCGAGGTGCCGCGCGGCAGCGCGGAACGGGACAGGGCGGGCGCTTCGTCGAAAGGCGCCGGGCGTACGCTCGGCTGCATGGTATTGCAACCCGACAGCACGAGCACCGCCAGCGCGGCCAATGCGTGTTTCATGATCAGCGTGCAGCCTGTGCCAGGTATTGCAGCATATTATCCGCTGCGCTCAAGACTTTGGTGTTCATTTCGTAGGTGCGCTGGGCGGCGATCATGTCCACCATTTCTTCCACCACCTGCACGTTGGAACCTTCGAGTGCGCCCTGCTTGATCTTGCCGAACTGGGCGTCGCCAGGGCGGCCTTCGGTCGGCGCGCCGGAGGCCGGCGTTTCGGCGAACAGGTTTTCGCCCAGCGCCTGCAGGCCGGTCGGGTTGATGAAGGAAGTCAGGGTCAGCTGGCCCAGTTCGGTCGGCGTGGTGTTGCCCGGGATATTGGCCGACACGGTGCCGTTCTCGCCGATGGTGATCGAGGTGGCATTGGTCGGCACGGTGATTTGCGGCACCAGCGGCAAGCCGGACGCATTCACCAGCACGCCGTTGGCGTCGATCTGCAGCTGGCCGGCACGGGTATAGGCCGGTTCGCCGCTGGGGCGGCGCACTTGCAGGAAACCGTTGCCCATCACCGCCACGTCGAGCGCGTTATTGGTGGTTTGCAGGTTGCCGGTGGTGAAAATCTTCTGGGTGCCGACCAGGTGGGTACCGTTACCCATCTGCACGCCGGACGGGTTCAGGGTATTGTTGTCGGCACGCTGGGCGCCCGGCTGCTGGTCGATCGAATAGAACAAGTCTTCGAACACCACGCGGTCGCGCTTGAAGCCGACGGTGTTGGCGTTGGCCAGGTTGTTGGCGATGGCTTGCAGTTTCGCGTCTTGCGCCTGCACGCCGGTCTTGCTGATCCACATTGCTGGATTCATCGGGATTCTCCTGGTTAGCCGCTAATCAGTTTGTTGCCGACTTCGGTCATGCTGTCGGCGGCCTTGAACAATTTCATCTGGATTTCAAAGGTGCGGTTCAGGCTCATGGTGGCCACCATCTCTTCCACGGCGGACACGTTGGAGCCTTCCAGGTGGCCCGCCTTCACCTGCACCGTGGCGTCGGCGGCCAGGTCCTGGCCGTCGCGCGCCACCAGCAGGCCCGCTTCATTCTTGGTCAGCTCGGACGCTTCGGCGCGCACCAGCTTGAGCTTGTCGACCACCTGCATTTCCGCGGTGGCGCCCGGACCCAGGATCGACACCGTGCCGTCCTGGCCGATCTCGACCTTGCGGTGGATCGGCAGGGTGATCGGTCCGCCTTCGCCCAGCAGCTGCATGCCGTTGACGGTCATGGTGCCGTCGGCATCGAGGGTGATGGCGCCGGCGCGGGTATAGCCTTCACCGGTCGGGCCCTGCACGGCAAAATAGCCGGGGCCGGAAATGGCGATGTCCAGCTCGCGGCCGGTGGCGCGCAGCGTGCCCTGGCGGTCGGTCACCGCATTGGCTTGCAGCTGCGACATGTGGCGGTCGTCGTAACCGTAGCCGGGCAGCTTGGCCGCCTGCGCCAGCTCGAGGTTGGCGCGGAAGCCCGTGGTGTCCAGGTTGGCGAGGTTGTTGGCGTGCACCTGCTGGCCCCGCAGGGCCCGCTCGGCGCCGCTCATCGCGGTGTAGATCAGCGCATCCATTCAGCGTGGCCTCTTACAGCGCCTGCATCAGCGATTGCAGCATCTGGTTCTCCGCGGTGATGACCTTGGAGTTCGCCTGGTAGTTGCGCTGCGAGGTCATCAGGCTGACCAGTTCGGCGGTGATGTCGACGTTGGACGTTTCCAGCGACGCCACGGTCAGGCTGCCCGCCACGCCCTTGCCCGGTTCGGCATAGTTCGGCGAGCCCGACTGCACGTTGGCTTGCCAGGACGTTTCATTGACGGCGGTCAGCGCATCTTCGTTGGGGAAGGTCGCCAGGGTCAGGCGCGCCACCGCTTGTTTCTCGCCGTTGGAATACTTGGCCACCACATTGCCTTCGTTGTCGAGCTCAACGCCGACATAGCTGCCGGCCGCATAGCCGTTGGCCGAGTTGGTCGAGGTGGTCGATTCGCCCTTCTGGAAGGTGGTGCCGGTAAAGTCCATTGCCACGTTCATGGTAGCGGCCGGCGTCGGGTTGAACGTCAGGTTGTTGACAAAGGTCGTGGTGGCAGGGGTGAGCTGGCCCGCGCTGTCGAACGTCAGGTTGTACGGCGTGGCAGTCCCGGTGCCGTCGAATGCGGTAAACACTTGCACGGTCAGGCCGGTGGCCGTGGCCCTCCTGAAATACTGGGTCACGGTGTGCTCGTTACCCAGCGAATCGTGCACCACGGTCACTTTCGACAGGTTGTAGGAATCCGGGCTGGGGACGACCGGCGGCGTCGCTGCCGCGTTGGGGGCGACGAAGGCGGCGGTTGGCACGGTCCAGTCGGCCGACAGGTTGGCGACGAAGTCGACGCCGGTGGTGGCCTTGGCGCCCAGCATGGCGGTCGGCACCTTCACGTCGCCCATCGGGCCGGCCACCATGCTCGGCGGGGTGAGGGCGAAACCCTGCACCTTGTGGCCGGCGCTGTTGACCAGGAAGTCATTGGCGTCCTTGGTGAAGATGCCGACGCGGGTGTAGTTGGTCTGGCCGGTCAAATCCTGGGTGACGAAGAAGCCACGGCCATTGATCAGGGCGTCCAGGCCGCGGTTGGTGGCCTGGATGCCGCCGTTCAAGCCGATCGACTGCGTGGTCGAGCCGATGTGTACGCCGGTCGGCTGGGACCCCGCGTGCAGCGACGCGAAGTTGGCACGGCTGGATTTGAAGCCGTAGGTCCCAGCGTTGGCGATATTGTTGGAAGTCGTGGCCAGTTGCTCATTGATGGCCTGGATGCCGGACAGGGCGATATCGAAACTCATGGCAGGGACCTTTCGTTAAATAGCGGAAGTGGAGCTTTTGCCCCGGAATGCGGAAATGGCCGAAGGCGCAACGTCGCCCACGGTGTTAACTTGCAGCGTCATGCCGCCGGCGGCGCCCAGCTGGACGCCGTCCAGGCGGCCTTGCACGGCCAGCGGCACGCTCGGGTTGCTCTCGCTGGCAACGCGCATGCTGTAGCGGCCGGCCGGCATGCCCAGCTTGGCCGGATCGATGGTGAACGGGTGGCTGCCGGCGGGGAGGGTGCCCAGCTGGATTTCGTACTGCTGGCCGTTGGTGCCGGTCAGTACCAGGGTAGTCTTGGCCGAGGAGCTCGACAGGGTGGCCTGGCCTTGCACCGCAGTCCCTGCCACCGTCACGGACTCGGTCTGCACCATGACGTCGGAGCCGACCTGGGCGCCCATGGCCAGCGCCTGCATCGATTGCAGCACGGAAGCGTTGGCGGTGGTGAGGTTGGCCAGGTTTTGCAGCGCCTCGGTTTGCGACAGCTGGGTCAGCTGCTGGACGAACTGGGCCGGATCCTGCGGCGACAGCGGATCCTGGTTCTGGATTTGCGCCACCAGCAGTTTGGTGAACATGTCGCGGCCTTCGTTGGAGGCGCCATTCAGCGCCACGCCGGTGGCATTGCTGCCTTGCGCGGCCGCATTGGTAAACAGGTTGGTTTCCATCAGGATTCGCCCAGCTTGAGCAGGGAAGCCTGCATGCCGCGGATGCGGCCCAGCACTTCCACATTGGTTTCAAAAGCGCGCGATGCCGACATCATGTCGGTCATCTCGGCCACCTGGTTGACGTTGGGGTAGAACACCATGCCGTCGGCATTGGCCAGCGGGTTGCCCGGCTCGTACACCTTGCGCAGCGGCTCGGCCGATTCGACCACGTCCAGCACTTGCACCCGGCCGCCGGCGGCGGCGTCGAGGTTGTCGTCCATCACGGCCGCGAACACGGGCTTGCGGGCGCGATAGGTGGTGCTTTCGCTGCCGGACACGGAGTCGGCATTGGCCAGGTTGGAGGCGACGGTATTCAGGCGCACAGTCTGCGCCGCCATCGCCGAACCGGCAATTTGGGCAATGTCTTTAAAGCTCATGGCAAATCCCTGGTGTGGCGGAATCACTGGCCGTTGATGGCCTTGGCCAGCCCGCGCAGCTTCATGTTGATGAAGGTCAGGCTGGTCGCGAAATCGGTGGCGTTTTGCGAAAAGGCGGCTTGCTCGACGCCGATCTCGACGGTGTTGCCGTCGACGGTCGGGTGGTAAGGCACGCGGAACTTGGTTTCGCCGTCGCCGTCGAGCACGGGCTCGCCGGCCAGTTCGGCTTCCACGCGCGCCAGCGACTCCTTGAAGTCGATATCCTGGGCGGCGAAGCCCGGCGTGTTTTCGTTGGCAATATTGGAGGCGAGGATGCGGGTGCGCTGCGCACGCAAGTTCAGTGCATCCGCATGCAAGCCTACCGCGTCCTTGAAATTAATGGCCATTATTTCTCCCCTCTGGTAATGTCCCAGCGAATTTACATACTAAAGGTATTGCCCATGCCCAACAATCCTATTGTACAGGTTTTCCGCGCTTTGTTGCTCATGGGAATTTTGCATGCCAGTGCAGCAAGTGCTTCATCAATGGAGGAGTTGGTAAGGAAGGTGCAAGTAGCTGCGAAAAATCAATTGCAAAACCATGCAGAAAGCCAGCGCTGGCTGGAGCCGCAGTTCGATATCGAAGTGGTAAGGAATAATCGGCCGATTCCGGCCTGTCCCTCTGAGACCAGGGTGGAGAGCCTGGACCGGCGCGGAATAGGGCGCATGCGCTTTGTTATCGTCTGCCCAAGCTTGCAAGGATGGCGTTTTGAATTTGTGGCAAGGGCCAAGGTGTCGGCGAAGGTTGTCGTTGCGGCCACTGATTTAATGCCGGGCAAAATTCTGTCGCCTATAGATTTGTTGCACCAGCGCCACGATATCACCTTGCTCCCCGACACATTTTCCGATTTCAGCGCGCTGGAAGGCATGGCCACGCGCCGCACGATCCGGGAAGGCGATGTCATTCGACAAAATATGTTGACAGCGCCGCAATTGATCAAACGCGGCGACCAAGTCCGCATCGTCGCGCGGCGCGAGCAGATTGAAGTGTCGATGGCGGGGGAAGCGCTGGACAATGGCACGCGCGGCGCCCTCATCCGGGTGCGCAACAGCAGCGGCACCCAGATCCGGGCGCGGGTTATTGACGCTGGGACTGTTGAGCCTGCTGAACTGCCTTGATGCTGGCGGCCACGCGGCCCAGCTTGTCGGCATAGGCGGGATCGGTGGCGTAGCCGCCCGCCTGCAGGGCGTGGGCAAAGGCGCGCGCATCGCCGCCCGTATTCAGGACGCGCCGGTAGCGCGGGTTGTCCAGCAGCAAGCCGGCATAATCGTCGAACGCGCCCGCCATGTCGCCATAGCCGCGGAAACGCTCCTGGCGCACGTGGGCCACGCCATCTTCCACCTCGGTGGTGGCCAGGGCTTGCACCGCACCCTGCCAGCTGGCGCCAGCCTTGATGCCGAACATATTGTGGCCCGGGGCGTGGCGGCCCCAGCCCGATTCCAGGGCCGCGTGGGCGGCCACCAGTTCCGGCGCCACGCCGAGGCGGGCGGCGGCCGCTTCCGCATGGGGGCGGATGGCCTCCAGGAACGCTTGCTGGGCCGAATCGGGCGCGCTGGCGTCGCGGCTGGCATCGCTCCCGCCAATCGCGCGCGCGGCAATGCGGGCGCGCAGGGCGGCGCCGTCGGCCGTCAAGGCGCTGCCGGCGCCGGCCGCGGTGGCGCCCGTGGTGTCGGCGGAGGAAATATAGCGTGCCACGTCGGCGTGCACCTGGCGGAAGGTGGCGCCGGCCGGCATGGTGCCGGCGCTGAAACTGGCGCTGAACGCGGCCGGCAGCACCGGGCGCGTGGCACTCATATTGCTGACCGTGCCCGCCGTGGCGCGGGTGGGCGCGGTGGCAGCGGTGGACGGCGTAACAGCTGTGAATTCAGACCGGCTCATAAGTTTGATCGTCGCCATGCAGCACGCGCTGCATGATGGTGTATTGCTCCGCAAGCAAGTCGGCATTGCGGCGGCCCATGTCGCGCGCCGCCTGCACCATGCCTTCCAGCTTGGCCCAGTCCGCTTCCAGCCGGGCCCGCGGCTCGGGCTTGAGCAGGCTGAACACTTGTGCCATGGACGGCTGGGGGCCGACCAGGCGGGTGGCCAGCTCGACCCGTTGGGCGCGGCGCGCTTCCAGGACATCGACCAGCGCGCCGATTTCTTTAGCGATGTCGCCCAGGCGTTCGCTCTGGTGGCGGATGGCCGCTTCGAATTGCTGGGCAATCAAGTCCAGCATCTGCTGGTAACCGAGCAAGTCCGCCGCGATGCCGTCGAGCAGCATGCGCATGGCGTCCTGGCGCGCTACCGGCGCTGGTACTGCATTGCTCACTGCTCGCCCCGGTGAAACTTCTGGATCAGGCCGGCCAGCTTGCCGGCATCGAAGGGCAGCTCGCCCTTGGCCAGCGCGTCGCGCAACTGGGCCACGCGTTCATGGTCGATATCACCCATGGCCTGCATGGCTTTCAGGGCGGGCTGCAGCACGGAAGATTCCAGCGCGCGCTGGCCGGCCGCGGCGGTGGCGGGGCGCGCGGTCTCGGCCGGTGCGGCGTCGGCCACGGTCTGCACCGGGGTATTGGGCGTTGAACCGGAAATCCTCATACGGTTTCCTCTTGACTTAACATTAATTGCCATTGCTCTTCCCCTTGCCAGGCAGCAGTTGTTGCCGCAATTGCTGCAACAGGCCGGGCTCGGGGAGATCCGATTCCCGGATGATAGCAGTCTTGCTGCTCGGCATGCCAAACATATCGGCAATGGCTTGCGCCTGAGCGCTCGTCAGGATCAGCAATTCGATACGCCGGTTGACGCCAGCATCGGCCCGTTTGGCATCGAGCGGCGCACGATCGGCCATGCCCACCACTTGCAATACGCTGTCTTGCGGCATGCTGCCGGCCAGCAGCTGGGAGCGCGCCGACATGGCGCGGTTGCTCGACAGGTTCCAGTTCGAGAAGGCTTTGTAGCTGGTATCGGCGTACTGCGACGAATCGGTGTGGCCGACGATCAGCATCTGGTTGTCCATCTGCGCGAAGAGCGGGCCCATGCTTTGCAGCAGGCGCGCGAACTTGTCGGTCGGCACCGCCGAGCCGCGCACGAACATGCCCTGGCTGTCGGTATCGTGCAACATCACGCGCAAGCCATAGGGCGTGACCACCGATTCCAGGTTGGCGGCCAGGCCGGCTTCCTCGCTCATGCGCGACAAGGTCTTGGCCAGCAGCTTGAGGTCGTCCGGGGTCTGGTAGCTGACGCGGTTTTCCGCGGTCTGGGTCGGGCTCTTGTGGTAGCCCGCGGTGGCATTGCCGTCGACGTCGGAATTGCCGGTGCGCGGCATCGGGAAACGCTCGATCAGGCTGCCGCGCGGGCCGCCCACCTGTTCCGGCATCACGCCCTTGCCGACGTCGGTCTTGCTGCCGTCGGACTGGGTCATGATGTGTTCCAGCGATTCGGTGTTGCGCACTGCCATCAGCCACAGCACCAGGAACAGGCACATCAGCGCCAGGCAAAAGTCCGCGAAGGCGACTTTCCACGCGCCGCCATGGTCGTCGTGCTTGTGCTTGCCACCGCCGCGCTTGACGATGGTTTGCTCATGGTGCTTGTCATGCGGCTTTAGCACGGCCACCTCCCCGGCGCGAGTTCGATTCCGGCTCGTTGCCGCCTTCCATCGCATTGATCCAGCCTTCGAGCTGGGCGAAGCTCGGCTTGATGTTCAGCTGCACCAGGCGGCGGCCGGCGTCGATCGCCAGCAGCGGCGGCTTGCCGGCGACGTGGGTCACCAGCACCACCTTCACGCATTCCATGGTCGAGGCTTCCTGCGCGATCAGCTGTTTCAGCATATTGGAAATCGGGTCCAGCACGCCGTAGCAGAAGAAGATACCGATGAACGTGCCGACCATGGCCGCGCCCACGTGCTCGGCGATCTCGGCCGAGGTGGCGCCTTCGCCCACGGTGCCCATCGTGATCACGATGCCCAGCACCGCGGCCAGGATGCCGAAGCCGGGCATCGCTTCGCCGATCTTGCCCAGCGATTTGGCCGGCTGGGTCAGCTCTTCGTGGATGGCTTCCAGTTCCTGCTCAAGCACGCCTTCCAGCTCGTGGGCGTTGATCTTGCCCATGGCCATCAGGCGGAAGTTGTCGACGATGAAGGCCAGCAGCTTGGGCTCGTCCAGGATCAGCGGGTAGCGCTGGAACAGCGGCGATTCGCGCGGCGCTTCCACGTGGGCGTCCAGGGCTTTCAGGCCGCCGGCGGCCAGCTGCAGCAATTCGTACATCAGCAGCAGCAGCTGGCGCTGGAATTCCGAATCGTACTTCTTGCGCGACATCAGGTGCTTGAGCTGGGTATTGGTTTCGGTCAGCACGTGGCGCGGGTTGCCGATGATGAAGGCGCCCAGGCCGGCGCCGGCAATGACCAGCAGCTCCAGCGGCTGCCAGATCGCATGGAAATGGCCGCCCATCAGCGCATAGCCGCCGAAGACAGAGCCGAATACGATCATGATGCCAAAGAGTTGCTGCATGGTTATGCCTTTCGATTGGTCTTCCGGGCGGTGCTGGCGTCAAGCCGCCAGCACCGCTTTCATTTTGTTCAGGGCCGCCTTGTTCAACTGGCAGACGCGGGCGTCGGTCAAATCCAGCACGGCGGCGATTTCTTTATAGCTGAGCTCAAACTCGTAGTACATCTGGATCACGCGCTGCTCGCGCTCGTCCAGGCCGTTCAGCGCCTGTTCCAGGCTGCGGCGTATCATCAACTGTTCTTCCGGGCCGGCCACGCTGCCGGTGTCGGCCAGCGTGTCCTGCAGGATGTCGTCGAAGCTGGCAATGGTTTCGGCATTCTCGTCCAGCAGGTAAGCCTGGTAATCCTCGGCATTGAGGCCGAGGGCGGCCATGGCTTCCTGCTCGCTCGGCTCGCGGCCCAGCTTGCGCGTCAGTTCGCGCACCGCGTCGCGCAGCTTGTGGCTTTGCTGGCGCACGGCGCGCGGGCGCCAATCCTGGCGGCGCAATTCGTCCAGGATGGCGCCGCGCACGCGCAGCGCGGCATAGCTGCCGAAGCCGGCATCCGGCTCGCCGTAGCGGCGCAGCGCTTCGAGCAAACCCATCAGCCCGATCTGTTCCATGTCGTCGCGGTCGATCGCGCCTTGCACCTGCGAATTGAGCTGGCGCACGATGCGCTTGACCAGCGGGGCGTAGGCGAGCAAGTGCTTTTGCTCGTCGGCCACGCTGACGGCGCTGTAGCTGTCGGCGTAAGGCTCTGCAACCGTGTCCACCATACCCATGGCAGTCTCTTTACTCCAGGATCAATTTGCCGATCATCACCTGCTGGAAGGGGCGCTCGCGCTGCTCCTTGGCGTAGGCTTCCTCGTAGGCTTTGTTCAATTCGTCGACAAACTGGTCAATCGTCATCATCGATGCCTTTTCCATCGGCAGCGCCGACAGCGAACGCACCGCCACGCTGCGCAGCAGCGGCAGCGCCTCCTTGGCTTCCTTTTCCTGCTTGGCCGTGGTCGAAATGACCAGGTCGGCCGACATATAGTGCGGCACGGTATCGCCCGGCTGGCGGCGCAGCATGACGATGACTTTTTCGATGGTCAGGTATTTCGCCGGCTCGGCATTCTTTTTTTCCTCGACGGCCGCCTTGGCCGGCGCACCGGCGTTTTCCTTGAGGAACCAGACCGCGCCGCCGGCGGCGCCCGCGCCCAGCAGCAAGGTGACGGCCACGATCAGGATCAGTTTCTTGTTCATCTAACGCTTACTCCCGCTCGCTCAATATGGCAAAGGTGCTACTGCTGGTGTCATCGTCGTCCAGGGCGCGGCCCGGCTGGCGCGCGGTCTCCTGTTGTTGCTGGCGCTGCTGCCCGCCGCCCTCGGCCAGGTTGCGCGCGCCACTCGCGGACACCGTCACGGCCACCTCGCTGAACTGGCGCTGCGACAAATCCTGGCGCACCGCGTCGCCGATGGTGTTCAATTGGCGCAGCACTTCACTGTGGCTGGCCGCGATATTCACCTGCAAGGCGCCACCGCTGTGGCGCACGGAAATTTCGACGCTGCCCATATTCGGCGGTTCCAGCCGGATCACGGCACGCTCGTCGTTGCGCGCCAGTTGCAGCTGCAAGCGGTCGCCCAGGGCGGCGCGCAGCGGCTGTTGCCATTGTTCGGGGCTGCCGTTCAGGCGCAGGGTGTCGCCACCTTGGCTGGCGGCGGTATTGGCCAGCACGCTGCGGAAGCCGGGCAGGGCGCTGCCGTCGGCATTCTGGCGCTGGCTGTCGGCCAGCAGGCTGGCGCCATCCTTGGCGGCGATCGGGGCGGCCGTGCCGTCGCCTGCCTGGCCTGCCAGGGCGCCCAGGGCGGCCGACAGGACGTCGCTGGCGCCGCTGCGCGCGGCGCTGCCGGCGGCCGGCGCCGCGCTGGTGGCCGGCAGGGCAGCAGCCGGGCGGGCGGCGGCCGCCAGCAGGGCGGCACGCGGGTCGAGCACGCTGGTGTCGGTGGCGGCGCGGGCGGCATCCGCTGCCTTGGCGGCAGGCTCGGCGGTGGCAGTCTCGCGTCCGGCCAGGGCCTGGGCTTGCGCCTGCTGGCGCAGCAAGGCGTTGTCGGCTGGGGCGGGCACGCCTGCCTGGGCGGTCAGGGCGGCGGCCACGGCTGCCACGCTGCCCGGCGTGGCGCCCGGCATGGCGCCGGCCAGCCCCGGCAAGGGCAGGCTGCCCATGGCCGGCAGCAGGGTGGCAACCGCTTGCGCCGCGGCGGCCGCGCTGTCGGCACTGGCGGTGCTGTCGGCGCTGGCCGCGCCGGCATCGCTGCTGTCTTCGTCCTGGCCCGCCGCGCCTTCCTCGCGCGCGGCGGCGGTGGCCGCCATGGCGTCGAGCAGGGCGCCGAACGGTGCCGGCACCAAAGCGGCGGCCGCGTCCAGCATGGCCGCGCCGTGCGCGCTGGCGGCGGCGGTGCCGGCCGCGGCAGCGGCAGGCGCGGCGCTGGCGCCGCCGGCGTTGGCGGCAGGCGGCGGCAGACCGGCATCGCCGGTGGCGGTCGGGGCGGGTGCGGCAGGCGCCGCGGGCAGGTTGATCATGCTCATAGTCCGGTTGTGTCGATTTCACTGTCGAGGGCATAGGCCAGCCAGCCCTCACGATTGTCCTGCAGTTGCTGCAAATGCTGGCCCAGCTCGGCCGTGGCAAGGTCCACCTTGGCCACCGTCGCCTGGTGCAGCTCGCGCAGCGCTGCCAGTGCCGCCAGCTCGCCCGGCGTCCACGGGGCTTGAGCGGCCAGCTGCGGCAGCACGCTGTGCAGCAGGCTATAACAGGCCGCGACGGCCGGCCAGTCGGCGGCAGCCGTCGCGGCGTTCAGCTGCTGCGCCAGTTGCAGCAGCGCGGCTTGCCTATCCATGCTTGTCGTGGATCCCTTGCCAACCGGTGCGGATGGTGGTCAGCAAGCCAACTACTTCATCAATGATGGCCGGGTCCATGTCGACCCCGGCGCGGTACAGGCGTGCGGCGCAGAAATCATACAGGCGGCCCAGGTTGGCCACCACCTCGCCACCTTGCTCGAAATCGAGCGAGCTGGCAAGGCCGTTGATGATCTGGGTGCACTTGTCCAGGCTCTGGGCCTTCTGCTCGTAGCGTTTGCCGACGATATGGCCGCGTGCCCGCGCCAGTTCGTCCAGCAAGCCGTCGGTCAGCACCAGCACCAGCTCGATGGGCGAAGCGCGCGACGTCTGGGCATCCAGGTTGGTCGCGTGGTAGTTGCCGTAGGCTTCCATATTCATGGTGATACTCTCGTCTTTTCGGGCAGCAGGCCGGAGCCGCGTTACGATTTGTCGCTACTGAACATGGCATCGAACATCGAGGTCGTGCCCGTCAATTGCGACTGCAGCTGCTGCAGTTGGCTGAATTGTTTCAGGTAGCGCTGGTAGGCCGCTTCATATTGCCGGTCCAGGGCCGCCTGGCGGTCGGTATTGGTCTTTTGCATGCGCCCGATGACATCGGTGCGCTGGGTCAGGGTGCCGGGGGCGAAGATGTCGGCGCTGGTGACCGGGTCGACGCCCACCTTGCGCGACAGGGCAGTCCAGCCGTACAGCAGGGAGCGCATGCCGCCCAGCACGCCGGTGCCGTCGGTCGGCGCCACGAAGCTGCCCAGGATGGCGTCGAGCTGGGTGCTGTCGAGGCTGATGGCCTTTTGCATCTTGGTCTTGTCCAGCGCCAGGGTGCCGTCGCGCTGGGCGGTGATGCCGAAATTGACCAGCGATTTGCCGCCGCTGGCCGTGCGCAGCACGTCCTGCATGCGGGTGCGCAAGGCCACGATGCCGGCATCGCTGGCGAACACGCCGGCGTTCTTGTTGGTGTTAGAACCGCCCGGTTTGCCGGTCAGCTCCTTCAGCAGTTTCACGACGGCGTTGTAGCTGTCGATGAAGGTTTGCAGGTTGGCGGCCGTGCCGTCGTTGTCGCGCGCCACCGTGATGTCGACCGGGGTGTCGCCCACGCCCTGGGCCTTGGTGAAGGTGACGCTGACGCCGTCCACCACGGTGAAGGTGTTCGAGGCCTGGGTGATGGCCTGGCCGGTGGCGCTGCCGACCCGGATGGTGGCGTCGGACGCGGTGCGCATCACGGTCTTGTTGCCATCGGCCAGCTGGGTGTTCAGGTCGGCGCCCGCATTGGTCAGGTCGAGGCTGGCCACGGCATTGTCGGCGCCGGTCGAGGCCGACGAGAACACCAGGGTGCTGGCGCCGTTGATGGTCATGGTCGAGGCCGTGATGCGCGAATTGTTGTCCGCCGCGCTGTTGACCGCGGCCGCGATTTCCTGCGCGCTCAGGACGGCATTGCCATCCTTGTCGGCGCTGGTCAGGTCGACCGTGATGCTGCCGCCGTTGGCTAGGTTGATCTTGAAATCGTTGGCGCCCGCCACCGCCACATTGCCGACGTTGCTATAGCCGATCTGGCCGGCCACGGCCAGCTTTTCGACGTAGAAGGTGTAGGTGCCGGCCACCGCCGCTTCGGTGGCGGTGGCGCTGCCGAGCTCGGCACTGAGCGTGGCCTTGTTGGCCAGCACCGAACTCTTGGTGTTCAGGGTGGACAGCGCCGTCTCGAAGGACTTGATGGCGGTCGACAGCTGGCTCAGGGCGGCGCTGGCGGAAGTGGCGTAGTTGGCTTGCGCGGTCAGGATCGACTGGCGGCCCTCCACATAGAGCTGGGCCAGGTTGGTGGCCGTGGTCTTGGGATCGAAGGTAGGTGCGGTCAACGTTGCCATTTTCGTGCTCCGAGGAAATATAAATGAAGTGTACCAAGGTATCAGGCGACCGCCGAGGCTACTTCATGAAATTTTCCCGTCAAACTCTCATTTATGTCCGCGGAACCACAGTTGCGTTGCCAATTCATCATGGCGCTTGCGCTCTTGCGCGTGTTGCGCCGTCACCGCCGCATGCTGGTGGCGCTCGAGCACCTGGCCCAGCACTTCGCGTTTGACGTAGGCCGCCGTCAGCGCGCGCTGCGACACCGCCATGTCGGCCTCGTGCAGGTGCAGGTTCATGCGCTGGCTGTCGGCCATCGCCATCACGCCTTGCTTGTAGTCGCCGCAATTGATGGCCAGTGCCATCGGCAGCCTGCCGGAGGCGCCGCTGCTCTCGTACAGGTTGGTCAGCTTGTCCAGGGTCTTCTGGTAGCGTTCGCGCACGCTTTCCTTGGCCGCCATTTCCGATTGCAGCTTCTCCACTTCATTGCTGCGCAACTCGACCAGCGTCGACAGGTTGCGGATGGTGTGCTGGCTCATTGCATCAGCCTTTCAAGTTGGTCCACGCAGTTGGCGTAAGGGGCCGGTTCCTTGGTCCCCTGGCACAGGAATTCTTCGATATGCGGATGCAGGTT
>CBFGQI010000076.1:0-24254 GCA_965650885.1 uncultured Oxalobacteraceae bacterium | reverse complement strand
AAATGTCCGGTTGCCAGAGCTGACCCCGACTTTTTTAAAAGGATTTACTCGAGGTTCTGGACTTGCTCGCGCATCTGCTCGATCAGCAGCTTGAGTTCCATCGATGCGTCGGCCAATTCCTTGACGGACGCCTTGGCGCCCAGGGTATTCGCTTCGCGGTTCAATTCCTGCATCATGAAGTCCAGGCGCTTGCCGACCTGGCCGCCTTTTTTCAGGATGTGGCGGGTTTCGCCCAGGTGCGCCGACAGGCGGCCCAGCTCTTCCGCGACGTCGATACGGATGCCGTACAGGATCACTTCCTGGCGGATGCGTTCCATGGCGTCCTGGCGCGACATGGCCGTGTTGGAACCCTGGCAAGCCAGGCCCAGGGCTTCCTGCATGCGTTCCACGGCTTTTTGTTGGAATTGTGCAACTACCTGCGGGATCAGCGGCGTGATGCGCTTCACGATCGCTTCCATCGCCTCGATCCGGGAGATCAGCATCGCTTCCAGCGCCGCGCCTTCGCGCTGGCGGCTCTGGACAAAGGCGGCCAGGGTCTTGGCCATCAGTGCCGACACGTCGGCTTGCAGCGATTCCTGGCCAATCTGCGCTTCCTCCACCACACCGGGCCAGCGCAGCAGTTCGGCCACGCTCATCTGGGTGGCGCCGGCAAAGTGCTGGCTCACTTCGCCCTGCAGGCGCGCCAGTTCATTGAGCAGGGTGACATTCAGCGCCTGGGTGCCGGCGGCAGCGGCCTTGCGGCCAAAGCTCAGTCGCAGCTCGACCTTGCCGCGGGTGATGGCCCCCATGATGGCGGAGCGCAAATCGGGCTCGAGCGCGCGCAGATCGTCATTGATGCGAAACTGCAGGTCAAGGAAACGCGAATTGACGCTCTTGATCTCGATTGTCAGTGTGCCCGCCGCGCTTTCGCTGGTGGCCACAGCGTAGCCAGTCATGCTGGAAATGCTCAAAGGATATCCCCGATTTTGTCTTTGTCTTTACAATGTATTGCTTGTCCCACACAATCCGGATTAGTTGAAGCGAGGAAACTTATGGCAGTTCAGAACAACGCTCCATTACCGGATGGTCTGGAAATTGCTGGATACCGCATTGTAAAGAAAATTGCGTCAGGCGGGTTCAGTATTGTGTACTTGGCTTATGACGCGGAAGGCAATGCGGTTGCAATAAAAGAGTATTTACCAAGCACTCTTGCATTACGTCAAGAGGGCGAGATGGCGCCTGTTGTATCGAAAGCCAACCTTGCCGTCTTTAGAATCGGGCTGAAATGCTTTTTTGAAGAGGGCCGTGCACTAGCGAAAATTTCACATCCCAATGTTGTAAGAGTGTTGAATTTCTTCCGTGCCAACGAAACTGTTTATATGGTAATGGCCTACGAGTCGGGCCATTCGCTGCAGGACCATATCCAGCGCCAGCGCAGCAAGGGCCGCAATTGCAGCGAAGCGTTCGTGCGCCAGATTTTCACGCAAGTGCTCAAGGGCTTGCGCGAAGTGCATACCAACAAACTGCTGCACCTGGACCTGAAGCCGGCCAATATCTACCTGCGCACCGACGGCACGCCCATGCTGCTGGACTTCGGCGCGGCACGCCAGACCGTCAATTCCGACAGCCCCAAGCTGATGCCGATGTACACCCCCGGCTTTGCCCCGCCCGAGCTGTACAGCAAGACCGAGGCGCTGGGACCCTGGACCGACGTCTACTCGATCGGCGCCTCCATGTTCGCCTGCATGGTGGGGCAGCCGCCGCAGCCGGCCGACCAGCGCCGCAAGGAAGACAAGATGGAGCCGCATTTCGAAAAGCTCGAAAGCCTGTACTCGCCGGAGCTGGTGAAGATCGTGCGCTGGACTTTGCAGATCGACCCGCTGGCACGCCCGCAAAGCCTGTTCGAGCTGCAAAAGCTGCTGCAGCAACCGCCCACCACGCCAGCGCCGCCTTCCGCGCCTGGCGCACTGGAAAAGCTGGGCAAGCTGGCCGGCAAACTCGGATTCGGCCGCAAGAAAGACGGCGCGCCGCGCACGGAACGCTAAGGAGGGCATGCGATGCAATTCGCCGTATATCAGGAAACGCATATTGGCGGCCGTAAGGTCAACCAGGACCGCATGGGCTACAGCTTCACGCGCGACGCGCTGCTGCTGGTGCTGGCTGACGGGATGGGCGGGCATGCCAGGGGCGAGATCGCCGCCACCATCGCGACCCGCACCATTTCGCAAATGTTTCAGCAACAGGCCACGCCGTACGTGAAGGGCGCTGAACGCTTCCTCGACGAGGCGCTGCTGGCCGCCCACCACGAAATCCACAAATACACCGCGGCCCACAATATGCCCGAGTCGCCGCGCACCACCATCGTCGCCTGCCTGGTGCAGCACAATACCGCGGTATGGGCCCATTGCGGCGATTCGCGCCTGTACTGGGTGCGCAATGGCCAGGTGCATGGCCGCACGCGCGACCATTCGCATGTGGAGAACATGATCGAGAAGGGGCAGATCCCGGCGTCGGCACGCAATACGCACCCGGACCGCAACAAGCTGTACTCCTGCCTGGGCGCCGGCAGCGCGCCGCGCGTGGAAATTTCCGGCCGCGCCAACCTGCTGCCGGGCGACACCTTGCTGCTGTGTTCCGACGGCCTGTGGGCGGTGGTCAGCGATGAGGAGCTGGTGCAGATGCTGACCACGCAAACCGTGGTGCGCGCAGTGCCGGACATGCTGTCCACCGCGCTGCGCCGCGCCGGCGAAGCCAGCGACAATGTGACGGCGCTGGCCATCATGTGGCAGGGCGCCCTGGTGTCGGACGCCGCGCCGACCACGCATGCCGGTTCCACCGTGATTTCGACCGAAGCGCTGCCGGAGGATGTGGTGAGCACCACCATCCACGGCGCCAAGAACGAAGTCGACGTGTTCGACGACGATGAAATTGAAAAGGCGATCGCGGAGATCCGCGGCGCCATCGAGAAATCCTCCCAATTGCTTAAATAGGAAAGACATGACATCCGTAACCCGCCCAAGCGGCCGCGCCGTCGATGCGCTGCGCACCATCCGCATTACCCGCGACTACACCAGGCACGCTGAAGGTTCGGTACTGATCGAATGCGGCGACACCAAGGTGATCTGCACCGCCAGCATCGAAGAGAAAGTGCCCGGCTTCCTGAAGGGCAAGGGCCAGGGCTGGATGACGGCGGAATACGGCATGCTGCCGCGCTCGACCCATTCGCGTATGGACCGCGAAGCGGCCAAGGGCAAGCAAAGCGGCCGCACCCAGGAAATCCAGCGCCTGATCGGCCGCTCCCTGCGCGCTGCCTTCGACCTGGAAGCGTTCGGAGAACGCACCCTGCAACTCGATTGCGACGTGATCCAGGCCGACGGCGGCACCCGCACCGCATCGATCACCGGCGCCATGGTGGCGGCCTATGATGCCTTCACCAAGCTGAAGGCGCGCGGCCTGATCGAAACCATCCCGGTCAAGCACTTCGTGGCGGCGATTTCGGTCGGCGTGTACCAGGGCGTGCCGGTGCTGGACCTCGATTACCTGGAAGATTCGGACTGCGACACCGACATGAACGTGATCATGACCGACAACGGCGCCTTCGTCGAAGTGCAGGGTACGGCGGAAGGCGCGGCCTTCGACCGCGCCGCCATGAACCGCCTGCTGGACCTGGCCGAAGGCGGGATCCGCGACCTGGTCAAGCTGCAGAAACAGGCGCTCGGCCTGCTGTAATCAAGGCAGTTGCAGGACCTGCACGCTGTCCTTGAAGACCAGCAGCAGGCGGTTGCCGTGCAGCGGAATGGCGCGGCGCAGGAAGTCGTCGGCCGGGCCCAGCGCGGCCGCCAGGGTCGACACGCTGCCATCCACATTCAGGCGGCGCACCGCGTTGTTTCCGACGAAGATGGCGTTTCCCTCGCCATCGACGCGCACATCCTCGGCCGGTGCATCGACCAGGGTCGTGACCGCGCCCTGCATGGTGACCTTGCGCAGCGAAGTATGGTCGGCAACCAGCAGGCTGCCGTCGGGGGCCAGCGCCAGGCCGACCGGGCGCACGAAGCGGGCTTCGGTCCCGGTGCCGTCCAGGTGTTTGCCATCGCGGCAAATGATGTCGCCGGAGTGCCAGCCGAAGGGATCGCACATGCCTGCCAGCGTCGTGAGCGTGCCGTCAGGCGCGATCTTGCGGATCGTGTGCGAGTCCGTCAGGTAGAAGTTGCCGGCATCGTCGAAAAGGATTTGTCCCCAGCCATTCAACTGGTCTTCGTTGTAGATCGGCGCGATCGCCTTGACCAGGGCGAGGTCGGTGCCGGCCGTGACCTTCTTGACGGCACTGCCTTGTTCGAAGATGTGCAGGACACCCGCCGGGGACCAGGCGATCGAGGTGGGGGAGAACAGCTTGTTGGCGAACTCTTCGCGCAATCCGGCAGCCACGCCGATTGCACCGCTTTCGGTTAGCCGGAACACCGCGTCCTTGACCTGGTCAACCAGCAAAAAGCTGCCATCCGGGCTGGCCAGCGCATCCACCAAGTCCGTAAAGCTCCCGCTGCCCGCGGCGACCACCGTCTTGAGCGCACCTTCCGCGAAGCCTGGATGGAGCCCGAGTGCGTAGGTCTTGGTGGCGCTCCCTGAAGCGACGCGTATATTGACCACCGTACCGCTTGTAAGCGAGCCGCTGGCAGGAGGCGTATAAGTCGCCTTGCCGTCCGTGCCGACGGTCAGGCTGCCAGGCGCGCCGGGCTCGAGACTCCATTGGTAGGACTCGTTGCCGCTGGACGGCTGGCTCGATGCGCTCAGCACGACGGGATAAGCACCGACCCGGGTGTCGGGCATATTGGCGTCGATGGAGAGCGTGACGGTAGGTGCAGGCGGCTGCACAACGGGCGGCGCTGCCGGGGCAGCGCTATCGCCGCCGCCGCAGCCGGCAAGGATGGCCAGCGCGGCGGCGCCGGCAATTATGCAGAGTTTTCTCATGAAAAAACTTTATCATTAAACCAAACCTGACAATCTCACCAATTCTTGTATCGTGCGGGCTGGTTTACAATGGCGGGATGACCCAGAAAATCGTTCTCGCATCTAACAACAAGGGCAAGCTCAAGGAATTCAACGAGCTGCTCTCGACCATCGGCTTTTCCGTCCATCCGCAGGGCGACTTCAACGTGCCCGAGGCGGAGGAGCCCTTCCATACCTTTGTCGAAAATGCACTGGCCAAGGCGCGCCATGCGTCGCGCCTGACCGGCTTGCCGGCGCTGGCCGACGACTCGGGCGTGTGCGTCAATGCGCTGGGCGGCGCGCCCGGCGTATATTCGGCGCGCTATGCCGGCGAGCCGAAATCGGACGCGCGCAATAACGAGAAAGTGATTGCCGACCTGGCATCGCATGCCGACAAATCGGCCTATTACTATTGCGTGCTGGTGTTCGTGCGCCATGCCGACGACCCGCAGCCGGTGATCGCCGATGGCCGCTGGAATGGGGAAATTTCCGCCGAGGCGCGCGGCGAGGGCGGCTTCGGCTACGATCCCCATTTCCTGGTCCCATCGCTGGGCAAGCACGTGGCCGAACTGGCGCCGGAAGAGAAGAACCGCCTGTCCCACCGCGGCCAGGCATTGCGTGCCCTGGTTGAGAAGCTCAAGCAATGATCCCGATCAAGCCGGTCGGCAATGCCGCACCAAGCCGCACCATCGACAGTGCCGCCGGCGTCGCTGCAACTTACCTGCGACCCGGGGCGCTGAACCTGCAAGCCTTGCCGCCGCTGTCGCTGTACATCCACTGGCCGTGGTGCGTGCGCAAGTGTCCCTACTGCGATTTCAATTCGCACGAAGCGAAGGGCGAGCTGCCGGAAAAAGAATACCTCGACGCGCTGCGGCGCGACCTGGAGATGTCGCTGCCGCTGATCTGGGGCCGCAAGATCTACACCATCTTCATCGGCGGCGGCACGCCCAGCCTGATGTCGGCGGCCGGCATGGACCGGCTGATGTCGGATTTGCGCAGCCTGCTGCCGCTGGATGGCGCCTGCGAAATCACGATGGAGGCCAACCCCGGCACCTTCGAGGCAGAGAAATTCCGCAGCTACCGCGACAGCGGCATCAACCGCCTGTCGATCGGCATCCAAAGCTTCAACAGCGGGCACCTGACGGCGCTGGGCCGCATCCACGACGCGGGCGAAGCCAAGCGTGCGGTGGAGATCGCGCTCGCCAACTTCGACAACTTCAACCTGGACCTGATGTACGCGCTGCCCGGCCAGACGCTGGAGCAGGCGCGCCAGGATATCGAGACCGCGATCGGCTTCCAGCCGCCGCACCTGTCGCTGTACCACCTGACGATGGAGCCGAACACGCTGTTCGCCAAGTATCCGCCGCAATTGCCGGACGACGATACCAGCGCGGACATGCAGGACATGATCGCCGAGCTGACCACGGCGGCCGGCTATGGCCACTACGAAGTGTCGGCCTACGCCAAGCCGGGCCACCAGGCGCGCCACAACCTCAATTACTGGCAGTTCGGCGATTACCTCGGCATCGGCGCCGGCGCGCATTCCAAACTGTCCTTCCCGCACCGCGTGCTGCGCCAGGCGCGCTTCAAGCAACCCAAGTCGTATATGGATGCGGTGGCCGCCGGCAATCCGGTTCAGGAAGAACGCGAACTGGGGCGCGACGAAATGGGCTTCGAGTTCATGCTGAATGCGCTGCGCCTCCAGGACGGCTTCGAGCCGAACCTGTTCGCCGAGCGTACCGGCGTGGCATTGAACGCCATCGAGAAGCAGCTCAATGAGGCCGAAGCCAAGGGCTTGCTATACCGCGACCACATGCTGATCAGGCCCACGGAACTGGGCCAGCGCTTCCTCAACGACCTCCAGCAAATCTTCCTGGGCGAAGTTTAAAACTCTTCCCATTCATCGTTGGCTGCCGCCGGGACGCGGCGCTCGGTCTTGGAGCGGCGCTCGGTTGTGCGTGCCGCCGCGCCTTTATCTGCCGGGGAGCCGGCCGCCGCCGCGCGCCCGGGTGTGCGGGGCGTGGCGCGTTGATCCGGCGCAGCAAGCCGCTTTGGCCCTTGTGCGAGGGTGGCGGAGGCGGTGTCGTCCGCAATTTCCGTTTGGCGCGCCGGCTTCGCGCTCCAGCGCACCACGGCTTCGGTTCCGAGACGGAACGATGCGGCGACCTGCGCCAGCTTGGCCGCCTGTTCCTGCATGCTTGCCGCAGCCGCGGCGGCTTCCTCCACCAGGGCGGCATTCTGCTGCGTGACCTGGTCCATCTGTCCGATGGCGCGGTTCACTTCGTCGATGCCCATGCTTTGCTCGCGGCTGGCCGAAGTGATTTCGCCCATGATGTCGGTCACGCGCCGCACGCTGTTCACCACCTCGCCCATGGTGGTGCCGGCCTGCTGCACCAGCGATGTGCCGGCATTCACCTGCGACACCGAGTTGTCGATCAATTCCTTGATTTCCTTGGCGGCGGCGGCCGAGCGCTGCGCCAGGTTGCGCACTTCGGAGGCGACGACAGCGAAGCCGCGCCCTTGTTCGCCGGCGCGCGCCGCTTCCACGGCGGCATTCAGCGCCAGGATGTTGGTCTGGAATGCGATGCCGTCGATGGTGCCGATGATGTCGACGATCTTGCGCGAGGAGGCATCGATCGAACCCATGGTGTCGACCACCTGGCCGACGATTTCACCGCCGCGCGCCGCAACGTCGGACGCCGCCTGCGCCAGCTGGTTGGCCTGGCTGGCGTTCTCGGCGTTCTGGCGCACGGTGGAAGTCAGCTCTTCCATCGATGACGCCGTCTCTTCCAGCGAACTGGCTTGCTGCTCGGTGCGCGAGGACAGGTCGAGGTTGCCGGACGCGATTTCGCTGGATGCCGAAGCAATCGCCGTGGTGCCGGTTTGCACCTGGCTGACCACGCGCCGCAGCGCATCGTTCATGCCGCGCAGGGCTTTCATCAGGTCGCCGATTTCGTCGCGCGCGGTCTCTTCTTCGAACTGCGTAGTGAGGTCGCCCTCGGCCACGGTGTTGGCAATACCCAGCGCGGAATGGAGCGGCACGGTGATGCTGCGTGAAATGATCCAGGCGGCCCAGGCGCCAAATGCCAGCAGCAGCACGCCGAGCGTCAGCATCAGCCGCGTGCTGCGGTCATGGGCTGCATTGATGCCGGCTGCCGTGGCATCGATGGCCTTGCGCTGTTGCGCCAGCAATTCCTTCACCTTGTCCTGGTAAGCCTTGGCGGCCGGGTCGAACACTTCGCGGTACAGGCGTTCGCCTTCCGCCGCATCGCCGGCCTTCCTGGCGTTCATCACCTGGTTCTTGGCGTCCTGGTATTTGTTGCGGATGGCGATGGCGTCCTGGTAGATCTTGCGTTCCTCTTCGGATTCGAGCAAGCCTTCGATGGACTTGAGCAGTTCGCCGCCGCGCTTGGTGCTCTCGGCGATCACGGTGGCGAAGGTGTTGGACAATTCGGTGTCGCTGCTGCGTGCGATCATGTGGGTGCGCGCGATGGCCGAATAGATCAATACGTACCAGTCCGATACGATGCGTTCTTTCGCCAGCGGGCGGTCCATCATGGCGCGCGTGGCATTGGCGGTGGCGTTGGATTGGTAAAGGGCATAGGCGGTGCCAAGGGCCGACAGCAACAGGACGATGCCGAAACCGGCCGCAAGGCGTGGCCCGATGCGCAGCTGGGACAGGAATTGCATACTGGCCTCCCGGAAGGTGGAGCTCTAGTATGCGCCTGAATAGTGACCAGTAGATATCCCGTTGCAAGGCTGCAACAGCGCGCTCAGATCGGCAGGGCGGCGCGCAGGTCTGGCTGTTCCGCCCAGCGTGCCAGGGCGTCCGCCATGCGCTGGCTTTCGCCGACGGCGTAAGTCCAGTCGCGGATGCGGGCGGCGTGGTCCTGGCCGTAGTGCTTGAAGTCGCTGCGGTCGGGCAGTTTGCGGTTCGGCAGCCTGGCCACGAAGGACGGCGAAGGCGACACCAGGATCACGTTGTCCAGCGCGCTGTCGCGGGCGCGCCGCCACGGCATCGATTTGTCGAGCCAGCCCGGCACGATATGGTCGGTGAAGTGGGGGTACAGCACCAGGCCTTCGTCGCGCTGGTACGGCAGGTGCAGGTGGTAGTCGACCAGGCCGCCGTCCCAGTAGTCGCCGGGCGGCGCGCCGTGGATGTCGCTGACCGCTTGCAGCACCAGCGGGATCGAGCCGGACGCCAGCAGGGCGGGGCGCAGGTTGCGTTCGGACAGGGCGACGTAGTGCGAGGCGAAGGCGTCGAAGCTGGTGCGCAGCCAGGCCGCATCGTCGCGCGCATCGTGGAAGACCACGCGTTCCATGGCGCCGGCCAGGCGGCTGCGCGAGACCGTGTTGCCGGCGGCAGCGCGCAGGAAGCCGGCCATTTCGCGCCAGCGGCTGCCGCGCGTGCCGGACAGCGGGCCGATGCCGCGCACCGTGATCACCGACAGCAGGTAGCCGGGGTTATCGAGCATTTCAAGGCCACGGTCGTCGAGCACGGCGTCGAGCAGGGTGCCGACGGTGCGGCTGACGTAGGCGGCATCGACCTTGGCGGGATAGGTCTGGTGGGTGTAATGGTGGGCCAGGCGCCGGTGCGCCGCCACCGGGTCGTGGAAGGCGGCTGCCGCCATGCGCCAGGCGCCGATCGATGCGCCGATCAGGCGGCGCTGGCGCGGCGCCTGTTTCAGCCATTCGCCGAACATCCATTGGTCGATGCCGTTCAGGATCAAGCCTTTGGGGCCGCCGGCGGCGGCCGGGATGATGGCGATATCGGCGGCCTGCAAGCCTTCGCGCTCGATGCGCTGGCGGGCACGCTGGCCGAGCCGGATACTGATCGGTGAATCCACTACTTCAAGCCTCCTCCAAGCGCGCGGTACAAGTCGATGGCGCTGGTCGTGCGCAGCAGGCGCGCCTGGACCAGGGCCTGCTCCGCGGTGAACAATTCGCGTTGCGCGTCCAGCACGTCGAGCGAGCTGGCGACACCGTTCTCAAAGCGTAATTGTAATAGACGCAGGCGTTCGGCCTGGGCGTCCTGCACCGCGCGCTGGGCGGACACCTGTTCGCCCAGGTAGCTGCGGGCGGCCAGGGCGTCGGCCACTTCGCGGAAGGCTTGCTGGATGGTTTTTTCGTAATCCGCCACGGCGATATTCCTGCGGGCGTGGCTGACGTCGAGGTTGGCCTTGTTGCGGCCGGTGTCGAAGATGGGCAGCACCAGTTGCGGCACGAAGGTCCAGGTGTCGTTGCCGCTGTCGAACAGGCCGTTGAAGTCGCGGCTGGCGCTGCCGACCGAGGTGGTCAGCGTGATGCGCGGGAAGAACGCCGCGCGCGCGGCGCCGATGTTGGCGTTGGCGGCTTTCAGGCGCTGTTCTGCGGCGCGGATGTCCGGGCGGTTGGCCAGCAGGTCGGACGGCAGTCCTGCAGTCAGTGCCGACATGGCGTCGGCTTGGGCATCCCCGGCGCCGGTCGTAGCCGCTTCGGCGGACGGGGCTCCGGCGTTGGCGTCCTGCGACGTGCTGCCTGGGGGCAGCGCCTGCCCGACCAGCAGGGTGAGGGCGTTGGCGGCTTGCGCGCGCTGGCGGGCCAGGGCGAGGGCTGCGGCGCGGGCGGTTTCCATCTGCTGCTCGTTGGAGCGCAGGTCGAGGCGCGATGAGGCGCCGGCTTCCAGCCGCTGGCGGGTCAGGTCGAAGGTGCGCTTGCGGGCTTCGTAGGTGCGTTCGGCCAGCGATTGCTGTTCGGCGAAGGCGCGTTCGGTGTAGTAGGCTTTGGCGACTTCGGCGACCAGGCTGATTTGGGCGGCTTGTTTGGCTTCCTCGCTCGCCAGGTAGCTGGCCAGGGCCTGGTCGCTCAGGCTTTTGACGCGGCCGAAGAAGTCCAGTTCGAAGGCGGAGATGCCGAGGCCCGCGTCATACCGCTCGCCCACCTGCGATTGGCCGGCGACGCCGGCGAAGGCCGGCGTGCGGCCGCGCGTTTCGCTGAGCGTGGCGTTCAAGGTTGGCAGGCGGTCGGCGCGCTGGATGCGGTAGGCGCCGCGCGCTTCCTCGATGCGCAGGGCGGCGATGCGCAGGTCGCGGTTGTTTTCCAGCGCTGTGGCGATCAACTGCTGGAGGCGTCCATCAGGGAAGAAGGTGCGCCAGGCCGTGTCCACGGCGGACGGGGCTGCAGGCGTTCCAGCGGCCGACGGCGCGGCGGCCGGGGCCGCGCCGTTCGTGCCGGCGGCCGGGGGCACGGCGGGGAAGGCTTCCGCGACCGGCGCACCCGGGCGCTGGTACGCCGGCGCCATCGAGCAGCCGGTGACGGCGCCCGCCAGCAGCAGCGCCGCGGCGACCATGCGCACGGCGGGGACGGAGGATGAGGGCTTCATCATTGCTTCGACTCCGGAAGATCCAGTTGGTGGGCGGCCAGGCGGCGTTGGCGTTCGCTGCCCTTGAAGATGCGGCGCACGACCACAAAGAACACGGGCACCAGGAACACCGCCAGCACGGTGGCGGTGATCATGCCGCCCATCACACCGGTGCCGATGGCGCGCTGCGAGGCGGAGCCGGCGCCGGAAGCGATCACCAGCGGCAGCACGCCGAGGATGAAGGCCAGCGAGGTCATGATGATCGGGCGGAAGCGCAGATGCACCGCTTCCAGCGTGGACTCGACCAACCCTTTGCCTTGCGCCTGCAAGTCCTTGGCGAACTCGATGATCAGGATCGCATTCTTGGCCGACAAGCCGATGATCGCAATCAACCCCACCTTGAAGTACACGTCGTTCGGCAGGTCGCGCAAGTGCGCGCCGAGCAGTGCTCCCAGCACGCCGAGCGGCACCACCAGCAGCACCGCCACCGGGATCGTTTCCGACTCGTACAGCGCCGCCAGCACCAGGAAGGCCGCCAGCAGCGACAGCGCGAACAGCATCGGCGCCTGGGCGCCCGACAGCCGTTCCTCGGCCGACTGGCCGGTCCATTCGATGCCGAAGCCGGGCGGCAGCTGGTCGGCCAGGCGCAGCAGTTCTTCCATCGCTTCGCCGGTCGAATAGCCCGGCGCCGCGTTGGCGCTCAGGCGGTAGGCCGGGTAGCCGTTATAGCGCACCAGCTGGATCGGCCCGGTCACCCAGCGCGTGGTCGCGAACGAGGCGAACGGCACCATGGCCCCGCTGTTGCTGCGCACGTGCAGCCGCAGGATGTCTTCCGGCTGCATGCGCCGCGCCTGGTCGGCCTGCACGATGACGCGCTGCTGGCGGCCGCTGTTGGCGAAGTCGTTCACATACGACGAGCCAAGCGAGGTGCCCAGCGTGGCGGCGATATCGGCAAACGCGACGCCAAGCGCGTTGGCCTTCTCGCGGTCGACGTCGACCTGCATCTGCGGCGCATCTTCCAGGCCTTCCGGACGCATGCCCGCCAGCACCTTGCTCTTGCCCGCCATCTCCAGCAGCTGGTTACGCGCCGCCAGCAAGGCTTCGTGTCCCTGGCCGCTGCGGTCCTGCAGGCGCGCCGTGATACCGGTCGCGTTGCCCAGCTCACGGATCGGCGGCGGGCTCAGGGCAAACACTTGCGCATCCTGGATATGGGCCAGGCCGGCGAAGGAGCGGCCGGCGATCGCTTCCGCCGACTGGTCGGGACCGCGCTCCTTCCAATCCTTCAAAGGAATGAAGACCAGGCCCGCGTTCTGCCCGCTGCCGGAGAAGCTGAAGCCCGCCACCGCAATGGTGCGCGCCACGCCCGGCTGGCTGCGGAAATACTTGTCCACTTCCGCCAGCACGGCTTCGGTACGGCCGCGCGCCGCGCCGGGCGGCAGCTGCACGTTGGCGATGATATAACCCTGGTCTTCGTTCGGCAGGAAGGAGGAGGGCAGGCGCACATACAGCCATGCCACGATGCCCAGCAGGGCCGCGAAGATCAGCATGAAGCGCCCGGTGCGCTTCAGGATCTGCGCCACCCAGCCCTGGTAATGCGAGGCGGTGGAGGCGAAGCCGCGGTTGAACCAGCCGAACAGGCCGGTCTTGGCATGGTGGTGGCCGGCCTGCACCGGCTTCAGCATGGTCGCGCACAGGGCCGGCGTGAGCGACAGCGCCATCAGCGCCGAGAACACCATGGCCGACACCATCGACAGCGAGAACTGGCGGTAGATCGCGCCCACCGCGCCGCCGAAGAAGGCCATCGGGATGAACACGGCGATCAGCACCAGCGTAATGCCGATGATCGCGCCGGTGATCTGCGACATGGCCTTGCGCGTCGCATCGCGCGGCGACAAGCCTTCCTCGCTCATGATACGCTCGACGTTCTCCACCACCACGATGGCATCGTCCACCAGGATGCCGATGGCCAGCACCATGCCGAACATGGTCAGCACGTTGATCGAGAAGCCGAACACCTGCATCGCCGCGAAAGTACCCATCAGCGCGATCGGCACCACGATGGTGGGGATCAGGGTGTAGCGGAAGTTTTGCAGGAAGACGTACATCACCAGGAACACCAGTGCCACGGCTTCCAGCAGGGTCTTCACCACCTCTTCGATGGAAATCTTGACGAACAGCGAAGTATCGTAAGGCACGGTGTACTTCAGCCCGGGCGGGAAGAACTTCTGCAGCTCGTCCATCTTGGCGCGCACGATATTGGCGGTGGCCAGGGCGTTGCCGGTCAGCGATTGCTGCACGGCGATGGCGACGAAGGGCTCGCCGTTCAGGCGCGCGCCGACGCGGTAGCTGGCGCCGCCCAGCTCCAGCCGCGCCACGTCGCGCAGGCGCACCAGCGAACCGTCACGGTTGGCGCGCAGCACGATCTTGCCGAATTCCTCGACGGAGCTCAGCTGGCCGGTGACCACCACCGGGGCGAACCAGGTTTGCGAGCGTTCGTTGGGCAGGTCGCCCACCGTGCCCGCCGCCACCTGGGCGTTCTGCTGGCGGATGGCGGTGGTGACGTCGCCCATATTGAGCTTGTAGCCGGTCAGCTTGTCGGGATTGACCCAGATGCGCATGGAGCGCTCGGTGCCGAACAGCTCGGCCTGGCCCACGCCGGGCAGGCGCTTGATCTCGTTGACCACGTTGCGGGCCAGGTAGTCGCCAATGGCCGTGGTGTCCATGCTGCCGTCGGTCGACGCGGCGCCGACGAACATCAGGATGTTGGAGCGGGCCTTGGTCACCTGCACGCCCTGCTGGATCACCGCTTGCGGCAGGCGCGATTCGACGCGCTTGATGCGGTTTTGCACGTCCACCGCCGCCAGGTCCGGATTGGTGCCGGGCTGGAAGGTGACGGTGATGCTGACCGAGCCGTTGGAGTCGCTTTGCGATTCCACGTACTGCAGGCCGTCGGCGCCATTCATTTCCTGCTCGATGACCGAGGTCACGGCATCGTCCAGCACTTGTGCCGAGGCGCCGGGATAGGCGGCGCTGATCACGATGGAAGGCGGCGCGATGGTCGGGTATTGCGCCACCGGCAGCACGGTGATCGCCAGCGCCCCACCCAGCAGGATGAAGAGGGCGATCACCCACGCGAAGACGGGGCGGTCGATAAAGAATTTTGCCATCTGGCGGCCCCTTTACTTGGCTGCCGTGGCGGAGGCGGCGGGCGCAGCGCCGGCCGGGGCCGGGCCGGTCACAGCGGCGCCAGGAGCCGGTCCTGCCGCCGGCCCCTTCCACGGTACCGGGTTGACCGTGCCGCCCGGCTTGGTCTTCTGGAAGCCTTCTACGATGACGCGCTCACCGCCCTTCAGGCCGGAGCTGATCACCCACTTGCCGCCCGCCGAGGCGTCGGCCTTGACCGGCACCGAACTGACCTTGTTGTCGCTGCCGACCACCAGCACGGAAGCGCCTTCAGCGCCGCGCACGACCGCTTGCTGCGGCAAGGTGATGGCCGCCTCATTGACGCCCTGTTCAAGGCGCGCGCGCACGTACATGCCAGGCAGCAGGGTACGGTCCGGATTCGGGAATTCGGCCCGCATCGACACCGCGCCGGAAGATTCGTCAACCGCCACGTCGGAGAACAGCAGCTTGCCATGGCGCGGATATTCCTGGCCGTCCTCGGTCAGCAGGGTGACGCGGGCCTGGTCCTTGCCCGCGCTCTTCAGCGTTCCCTTGGCCAGCGCCTGTTTCAGGCGCAGCAGCTCCGCCGAAGACTGGCTGATGGTGACGTAGATTGGGTCGAGCTGCTGCACGGTCGCCATCGGCGTCGCTTCATTCTGGCCCACCAGCGCACCTTCGGTGACCAGGGCGCGGCCCACGCGGCCGGCAATCGGCGCCGTGACGGTGGCGTAGCCCAGCGTCAGGCCGGCATTCTTGCGCGCCGCACGGGCCGACTGCAGTTCGGCGCTGGCCTGCTTCTGCGCCGTCACCGCATCGTCGTATTCCTGCTGGCTGACCGCCTGCGCGGCGAGCAGCGGCTTGTAGCGCTTTGCCTTCAGGTCCGCCTGCGCCAGGTTGGCTTCGGCGCGGGCGATGGCCGCATCCGCGCTGTCCACATTGGCCTGGAATTGCGCCGGATCGATGCGGAACAGCACTTCGCCAGCCTTGACGTCGCCGCCTTCCCTGAACACCCGTTGCAGCACGATGCCCGGCGTGCGCGCACGTACCTGGGCGATGCGCGACGCTTCGACGCGGCCCGGCAGTTCATTGGTCACGGTCACTTCGCCGGTGGCGGCAGTGACGACGGAAACGGTGGGAGGGGGCGGGGCAGCCTTGCCGGCGTCTTTTTTGTCGCCGCAGGCCGCGAGGGTGAGCGACAGGGCGGCTGCTGCCAGGGGCAGGGTGCGCAATACAGGTTTCATGGGCGTCTCATAACGGGTGGTGGGACTGCGCCGGAAATTGTATAACACTGGCAATTGTAACGTTTTGTACAACAAAAAAGGCGCCGAAGCGCCTTTTTTGAAGCCGAAGCGGGGACGATCAGCGCATGGCCGAAATCATCTGTTTCAGCTTGTTGGAATCGGCCACGAAAGCGCGGATGCCCTCGGCCAGCTTCTCGGTCGCCATCGCGTCTTCGTTCAGCATGAAGCGGAAAGTCTTCTCGTCGACCGTGATCTTGACGGCGGTGCCGGTGTCGGCCGGGGTCAGCTTGCGCTCGACCGGTGCCTGGGTGTCGGCCAGCTTTTGCAGCAGGTCCGGCGAAATGGTCAGCAGGTCGCAGCCGGCCAGTTCCAGGATCTGGCTGGTGTTGCGGAAGGAGGCGCCCATCACTTCGGTCTTGTAGCCGAACTTGCGGTAGTAGTTGTAGATGCGCTTGACCGATTGCACGCCCGGGTCTTCCGCCCCCTGGTAATCGATGCCGGTGGACTTCTTGTACCAGTCATAGATGCGGCCGACGAAGGGCGAAATCAGCTGCGAGCCCGCTTCGGCGCAGGCGATGGCCTGGCACAGCGAGAACAGCAGGGTCATATTGGTGCGGATGCCTTCCTTCTCCAGTTGCTCGGAGGCGCGGATGCCTTCCCAGGTGGAGGCGATCTTGATCAGCACGCGCTCGCGCGGGATGCCGGCTTTCTCGTACAGGGAAATCAGTTCGCGGCCCTTGGCCACGTTGCCTGCCACGTCGAAGGACAGGGCGGCGTCGATTTCGGTCGACACGCGGCCCGGCACATACTTCAGGATCTCGGTGCCGAAAGCGATCAGCAGCTTGTCGATGATGTCGCCGGTCGTGGCGTTCGGGTTGTCGCGCACGGCCTTTTCCAGCAGCGGCTTGTACTCGTCTTTCTGTACCGCCTTCAGGATCAGCGAAGGGTTGGTGGTGGCGTCTTGCGGCGCGTACGCCTTGATCGACTGGAAATCGCCGGTGTCGGCAACTACGGTGGTGTATTGCTTGAGCTGTTCGAGCTGGTTCATTGCAGTCCTGGAAACGTTGGGGACGAAAAGAGCATATTGTACTAAATCGGCGCGGGCCACTCCGTTGCGTTTAGAATGGCCGTATTCCGTGTTTTTTCGCAAAGAAGGATGTCGAATGAAGAAGTTGCCTGTCCTGTTACTCCTGATGGCTGCTGGTAGCGCCATGGCTGCCGATGATGGCGCGCTGTTGCGCTGCCGTGCCATGGCCGAGGCCTCCGCGCGCCTGGCCTGCTACGACGCCATCCCGGCCGCCACCACGCCGGCCAGCGCCCAGGCAGCGGCAAGCGCCGCCACCGTTGCCGCAGGCGCTGCTCCGGCAACGGCGCCGGCCGCCGCTGCAGCGCCGGCAGCGGCAGCGGCTCCGGCCATCAATCCTGCCTTCGAGCTGCAATCGAAGGTGCGGCAGGAAGCGCGGAAAGTCGAGAACAATACGCTGACCTCCAGCATTGTCGGCAAATTTGAGGGCTGGGACCGCGGCACGCTGATCAAGCTGGCCAACGGCCAGGTGTGGCGCGTGGAAGACGACAGCTCGGAAATCGTCTATCTGGACAGCCCGAAAGCCACGCTGCGCCGCGGCGCGCTGGGCTCGGTCTACATCGATATCGAAGGTGCACGGGGCGCGCCGCGCGTACGCCGCGTGCAGTAATCCAGGGAGGTTGCCATGATCCTTGCCATCGTTGGAGCGCTGCTGCTGGCGCTGGGCCTGTTCTCCGGAGCTGCGCTGGTCATGGCGCAACTGGGCGTTGGCGGCTTGGCAGCCGGTGCCTCGCTGTGGGTGATGTTCCCCTTGTTCAGCGTGACGGGCTACCTGATGTTTGCCACCGGCGCGCGCGTGGCCAATTTCCGCGTGCTGTCGTTTGCCGTCTCGATCGCCTTGCTGTTGCTGGCCCTGGGCTGCGCGGCGGTCCTGGTGGCCGATGCCACCGCCCTGATGGCGCTGCATGGCGGCACGGGGGCCCTGTGGTACGTGCTGCTGATTGCCGGCGTGCTGGGCGCGACCGGCGCCGCTTCGCACGGAAAGGTGGCGGCGCAGTGAAATGACGTCCATTGCAGTAATCGGCGGCGGTATCACCGGCGTCACGACCGCCTACGCCCTGGCGCGGCGCGGTTTGCAGGCAACACTGTTCGAGCGGCACCGCTATCCGGCGATGGAAACCTCCTTTGCCAATGGCGGGCAGCTGTCGGCCTCCAATGCCGAAGCCTGGAACAGTTGGGCCACGGTGCGCAAGGGCCTGGGATGGATGCTGCGCAAGGATGCGCCGCTGCTGCTCAACCCCCGGCCCGCCTGGCACAAATTGTCCTGGCTGGGCGAATTCCTGGCCGCCATCCCCCACTACGAAGACAACACGATCGCCAGCACCCGGCTGTCCATCGCCGCCCGCGAGCACCTGTTCGGCTGGGCGCGCGAGGAAGGCATCGACTTCGACGCAAGGCAGCAAGGCATCCTGCACGTTTGCCGCGACAAGGCGGGCTTCGAACATGCCACACAGGTATCGGCGCTGCTGGCGCAGGGGGGCTTGCAGCGGCGTGCCGTCACGCCGGAAGAAATGCGGGCCATCGAGCCGGCGCTGGCCGGCCGGTTCTACGGCGGTTTCTTTACCGAGAGCGACAGCACGGGCGACATCCACAAATTCACGCAGGGATTGTCACAGGCGGCGCAAGCGCGCGGCGTGCGGCTGGCCTGCGGCACCGGCGTGCGGCACCTGCGGGCGGGGGCGGACGGCGGCGTCCGCGTCTGCTTCGCGCACGACGGTGTGGAACAGGAACAGTTTTTCGATGCGGTGGTGGTGTGCGCCGGCACCGCCAGCCGCGCGCTGGCTGCCATGCTGGGGGACCGCGTCAACGTCTATCCGGTGAAAGGCTATTCGATCACGGTCATGCTGGAGGATGAAGCGAGCCGCGCCGCGGCGCCGAACGCCAGCCTGGTGGACGACGCAGCCAAGCTGGTGACCAGCCGCCTGGGCGACGGCCGCCTGCGCGTGGCGGGGACGGCAGAATTCAACGGTTTCAACCTCGATATCCGCGCCGACCGCATCGCGCCGCTGGTGCAATGGGTCGAGCAGTGCTTCCCCGGCGTCAGCACGCGCATGGTGGTGCCGTGGGCCGGCTTGCGGCCGATGATGCCGGACCTGATGCCGCGCGTTGGGCCGGGCAAGCGGCCGGGCGTGTTCTACAACACCGGCCATGGGCACCTGGGCTGGACCATGTCGGCCGCCACCGCCGAAATCGTGGCGGGCCAGGTGCAGCACGCGGTGGCTTGACTGGACAGTGCCGCAGAATGGTCTATGGTGAAGATTGGCGGCCATCGCTGCCAATCCTGAAGGAGACCATCATGCCCCGCTATATTGTTGAGCGTACTTTCCCCGAAGGCTTGCATATCCCGATCACAGCGGATGGCGCCAAGGCGTGCGAACAGGTGGTTGGCACCAATGCCCTGAGCGGCGTCACCTGGATACATTCGTATGTGAGCGATGACTTGCGCAAGACTTACTGCCTGTACGAAGCGCCATCGCCCGATGCGATCCGCCAGACCGCCGAGATGAACCACCTGCCGGTGGACAAGATCACACCGGTGACCGAGCTCGATCCCTACTTCTATCGCGGTTAGGCCGGCTGGTCGACGATGACGCGGTTGCGGCCTTCGCGCTTGGCCGCATACAGGGCGCGGTCGGCGGCCTCCAGCAGCGATTTGGCGTCGTTCAGGCGCTCCCTGTCGAAGCTGGCGACGCCGATGCTCAAGGTGACGTGCGGATGCACGGCGTTGGGCGCGTGCGCCATGTTCAGCGACTCCACGTAGGCGCGGATCACTTCCGCATGCTGGGCCGCCTGTTCGGCCGTGGTATCGGGCAGCACGGCGGCAAACTCCTCGCCGCCGTAGCGCGCCGCCAGGTCGGCCGGGCGCTGCAGGCGCGAAGCGAAGGCTTCCGCCACCAGGGTCAGGCAGGCATCGCCCTGCTGGTGGCCGAAATGGTCGTTGTAAGCCTTGAAGGAATCGATGTCCATCAGCAGCAGGGACAGGCTGCCGCCCTGGCGGTGGGCGCGGCGCAGTTCGCGGTCGAGCGCCACGTCGAAGTGGCGGCGGTTGGCGATGCCGGTCAAGCCATCCACATAGGATTGCGCGCGCAAGGCCTCGGCCTGGCCGCGCAGCTGGCGCTCGCGGCCCACGGTATTGCTGACGTCCGCCACCTCCACCAGGCAGAAGCGCTCCCTGCCCTCATTGAAAGGCGTCAGGGTCACCGACTGCTCGATACGCTCGCCGCCCCAGGTGCCCGCCGCGAACAGCGGGAAAGGCGAGCGGTTCTGGTTCTGCGGCAGGACCGAGGGCAGGTTGTTGGCCAGGGCGGAATGGATGGCTTGCTCGATGCGCTGTCCCGCCAGCTCCGGAAACGCTTCCAGCAAGCCCAGTCCCTGCACGCGGGACGCCGCCATGCCGGAGCGGCTGGCCAGCCACTGGTTCCACAGCACGATACGCTGGTCCGCATCCAGCACCAACAAGCCAAGGTTGGCCAGGCCGAGCACGCGGCCATACAGTGTAGTTTCTTGCATGCGCCGATTATACGGCAGAGCTACTTCTCCACAGCAAGATCGGCGGCACGGGCTGCGGGGGCATGCACCGCTTGCCGCGCCGGGCTGCACTCGACGGGGGAGTCGACCAGGCGGTCGATCTCGGCGCCGACCAGCCCTGCCGTGCCATCGAAGTAGTGCAGGTGGGCGCCTTCTCCGACGCAGAAATCATAGGCACCGTGCGGCGTGGCCGGCGGCGCCGAGCGTTCATTGCCGCCCCAGAGGCTGCGGCCGACATAGTCGCCGGTCCGGTAGCCGTTGGCCCAGGCGCAGACGCCAAGCGTGGCGGGACTCGCCGTGTGGATCCAGCCGTACCAGTCGGGGAAGCGCTGCGCGTAAAGCTGTTGGAGCGGGCAGCCAAGCGTCAGCAGCATGATCCGGGACTTGGGCCATTGCTCCAGCACGCCGGTTTCCGTCAGAAGTTTGAGCGTATCGGCGGAGATGACGGTGCCCTGGCTGTACGAGACGATCACGACCCGGTCGTATGCCTGTTCCTTGACCAGGTATTCCAGCAGGGCGATGTAGCGTGTCATGATCCGGCCGCGTGGATTGCAGTCCCAAGGACGCTCGCGCAGCCAGTTGCTGACGTCGAGCATGATATCGAGCAGCGCGGCGGCAACACCCGGTATGTAGCTGCGCAGCAGGACAGCCAAGGGAATCGCGGCGGCCATGATGCCGCCGGCCGTCAGGAACCACGACAGGTTGCCGCCCTGGCTGGCGGCGCCCGGCACCAAGGGCAGGATGCCCAGCACCAGCCAGGCGCCAAGCACCACCAGTTCGGCCACGATGAGCGGACGGTATGCATTGTCCAGCCAGCGCCATAATTTGCTGCGATTGCCCGGTGCCGCGCCGCTCCGGTCTGGAACGGCCTCATACCACGCGCTCGGGATGATGGCGGCAACCAGCAGCGCCAATGCCGCTGCAACCAGGGCCAGGAACCAGTTGCCGGAGCCATTGGTACTGACGTTGAACAAGCATTGGCCGACTTCCCGGAAATTCAGCCCCGGCGCCCCGCATAGCCCCGACAACACAGCCGGCACGGTGAATTGCAGCTTGTCCATGCTGGTTTTGCCGGCCAGGTTGAAGACCCAGGACCACAGCAGCAAGGTCGTGATGAGGAACAGCGTGGCCGATGCCAGCAAGCCGATACGCCCGGTACGGGCAGCCCGGTAGCCGGCGGGGTCGCTGACCAGGAATGGCGCAATGGCCGCCGCGACCATCAGGACAAACAGCAGCTTCCACAGGACGTTGAGGAGTTTGAACACCATCAGGAAGGCGCTCCCTGCCAGGCTGGCGATGCCGGCGTTGTGCGGGAGCAGGAGGTATCCCAGGCCCAGCACGGCCAGGGCGGCAAGCAATCCGCCCCACCGCGCGCACCGCTGTAGCGTTTCGCCGTAGCGCGACGTCAGTGCCGACGTTCCCAGCCACGCCAATGCCAGTCCGGCGAAGAGCAGCAGGGCACCGAGGAAGGTGTGGCCGTCGCCGTAAGCGTACACCAGCCATCCGGCCGCTGCGGCGGGCACCAGGGCCGGCCAGCCCAACATGGGATTGCCGACGGCGTAAGCTGCGCGGTAGAGCAGGCCAAAGGACAGCAGGCCGGCAAGCAAAGCCGCGGCGACGGCGGCACTTTGCCTGGTCAGGGCAAACGCCAGCAGCGGCAGGAACATGGGGACCAGGTACAGGTTGGCGATCGGGATGGAAGTGGGCAGCAAGGTGGCGATCAAGCGGTGTACGTTGCCAAGGAAGCCCAGCGCAGGAGCAGGCGCATGCTTGCACGCTTCGAGTACCGTCTTCCGGCCCAGCGATGCCAGGTGAAACAACAGCTGGTAGAGCTCCGCCAGGATGCGCGGCGTGTTGCGCGAGACCGAAGAGAAATCTTCCCAATACATCTCGTAGCAATCGATGTCCTTTGCCGCCCGTTTGCCTCCGAGGCGGCCGGACAGCTTCAACGTGCGGTAGCGCCTGACGTCATCCGTATGAACCAGCTCGGGATGGATGGTCTTGTAGCTGAATGCCGTGTCGGGGCTTTTCGGTGGCTCGGGGAACGAGCCGGCGGTCAGCGGCGTAACCGGGATGTGCAGCGAAGTTTCGGTGAAGGGCGAGTAGTCGTCCGACGCACGCTGCAGCAGTTCGACCACCTGGCGCAGCGTTTCGCCTTTTTCGGGCGAGCCGACGCCATGCACCGCAACAATGGCAACCCGCTTATCGTGGAGATCGCTTTGCGTGACCATGTCTTCCTTCCCTCCAGGGTAGGGCAAATCCTACTCCCGAAAGGATGGAAGAAATATCACACTTTGTCACCGCTGGAGCCAGGGGCGGCGTTTAGCCGATGAAGGAGTCGAACTGCATGTCGAATTCCTGCAGCGCTTTCTGGGCGTTCTGCATCTTCTTGCGGAATTCGGGACCGCGCTTCAGTGCCAGGCCGACGGCGAGCACGTCGATCACCACCAGGTAGGCCAGGCGGGCCGAAATCGGGGTGTAGGGGTCGGTGTTGAAGATCAGGTCGATCGGGATCAGCACCGTGGCCATGTCGGCCAGCGGCGTGCCCGACGGCGCCAGCACGATCACGTCGGCGCCGCCTTCGCGCGCCAGCTTGGCCGAGCGCACCAGGGCCGGGCTGTTGCCGCGTTGGGAAATCGCCACCACCGCATCGCCGTCGTGCAGCAGGGCGGCCGAGATGCTGTGGATCGCCGGGTCGGCATAGGCCACGGTCGGCACGCCGGAGCGGAAGAACTTGTGCTGCGCGTCCGCCGCCACGATGCCGGAGGTGCCATGGCCGTAGAACTCGATCTTGCGGGCGCGCGACAGGATGTCGAGCGCCTTCTGCACCGGTTCGGCGTTCAGGTTGTTGCGCAAATCCAGCAGCGTGTTGATGGAGCGGCTGCAGATCTTGTTCACCAGGTCCGCTGCCAGGTCGTCCTGCGCCGGCTGGTCGTTCAGGCCGGGCAGGGCGAGCGCCAGCCCCTGCGCCAGCTTGAGCTTGAATTCGTGCCAGCCGTCATAGCCCAGGGTGCGGCAAAACCGCACCACGGTCGGCTCGGACACTTGCGCACTTTTGGCCAGCGCGGTGATATTGGCGCCCACGGTGCGGGCCGGGTTGTCGAGCACGGCCAGCGCGACCTTGCGCTCCGATTTGGAGAGCGAGTCGAGCTGGGTGCGGATGGAGTCGAGCAGCATCAGTCTTCGGGAAGGGCTTCTTCACGCCATTGTAGCCCGTCGCGGCCGATCAGTGCACTGGCAGCGGCCGGGCCCCAGGTGCCGGAAGCGTAGGGCAGCGGGGCGGTATCGTCCTGCTCCCAGTTGTTCAGGATCGGCTCGACCCATTCCCATGCCGCTTCCAGCTCGTCACCGCGCATGAACAGGGTCAGCTGGCCGCGCAGCACATCCAGCAGCAGGCGCTCGTACGCGTCCATGCGCGGCATCTTGAAGGTTTCGCGGAAGTCCAGTTCCAGTTCCGCCGGTTTCAGGCGCATGCCTTCGCCCGGGGTCTTGGCCATCAGGTTCATGCGCAAGCCTTCGTCCGGCTGCAGGCGGATCACCAGGGAATTCGGCTGGAAGCTGGAAGTGGGCTGGTTGAAGATCGAATGCGGGATCTGCTTGAAGCGCACCACGATCTCGGCCAGGCCGTCGGCCATGCGCTTGCCGGTGCGCAGGTAGAACGGCACGCCGGCCCAGCGCCAGGTGTCGATTTCCACCTTCATTGCCACGAAAGTCTCGGTGCGCGAATTCTGCGGCGCTTCCGGCTCGTCGCGGTAGCTTGGCACCGGCTTGCCGTCCACGTGGCCGGCACGGTACTGGCCGCGCACGATGTTCTGCGCCAGCGTGGTCGGGGTGAAGTGCTTCAGGGAGCGCAGCACTTGCAGCTTGGAGTCGCGCACGGCGTCGGGGGCGATCGAGGTCGGCGGCTCCATGGCCACGATACACAGCAGCTGCAGCA
>CBFGQI010000075.1:0-24381 GCA_965650885.1 uncultured Oxalobacteraceae bacterium | reverse complement strand
CCTTCAACCGCTTGCCGCGTCCGCTGCGCACCACGTCGATGAATTGCTGGTGGATCTCCTTCAGCATGCTCTGAGCGTGCTGTTTCTGTTTGTCGGACTGCGGGCTGAACGGGTCGAGGAAGCCCTTGTTCTCGCCGGCGGTCAGCAGGCGCCGTTCCACCCCCAGCTTTTCCATGGTGCCGGTAAAACCGAAGCCATCCATCAGCACGCCAATCGAGCCAATGATGCTGGCCTTGTTGACGTAGATGCGGTCGGCGGCGGAAGCGATGTAGTAGCCGCCGGAAGCGCAAATCTCGTCCACCACCACGTATAGCGGCTTTTGCGGATAGCCGCGCCGCAAGCGGTGGATCTCATCGACGATCATGCCGGCCTGGACGGCACTGCCGCCCGGGCTATTGATGTGCAGGACCACCGCCACCGAGCCGGTGTCGGAAAATGCCTTGTTCAGGGATGGGATCACCACGTCGGCGGCCCCGCTGCCTTCGGTTTCGATGCTGCCTTCGATTTCGATCAGCGCCGTATGGCGGCCCAGCGCTTCGGCATCGCCGCCCATCAGGTTGACGCCGAAATAGCTGGCGACGGCGAAGAAAATGATGGCCAGGGTCGACACCTTGAAGAAGATGCTCCAGCGGCGGTTGGCGCGCTGCTCCTTCAGCGTGGCGAAGACCAGTTTTTCCAGGACTTCGCGCTCCCATTTGATGGGCGGCTGGTCCATCGGCCCCGGGGCGGGGCTGGGCGAGGCGGGGGTGTTATTGTTGTCGTTGTTATCACTCATGGTCTTGGACACACATAGTCGTCTGGTTGCCAGTAAATCTTCCCTTCGCGCTCAACCACGGCAATCGGGCGCAGGCGTCCACCGCGGCAGGGGCCGCCGGCACATTGCCCATTCTCCGGCATATAAATAGCGCCGTGGGTGGAACACATAATATATAAGCCGCTGGATTCGAAGAATTCCCCCTCGGCCCAATCCAGCTCGATCGGCACGTGGGCGCAGCGGTTCAAGTAGCCATACGGCTTGCCGCCGAAACGCACCACGAAACCGGTGGTATCTTCGCCGCCGGCGCGCACCGGGAAGCGGATGCCCTTGCCCCCTTCGGCCAGCTCATCGGCCGCGCAAACCAGGATGTCAGCGGCCATCACGCATTCTCATTCAGCCATTGGTGCAACTGCGGCACCGAGCGGGCCGAATACACCGGGTTGCAGGCCGCCAGCTGGTCGAGCGGGTGGGCGCCATATTCGACAGCGATGCCGGAAGATCCCGCATTTTGCGCCATCATTAAATCATGCGTCGTATCGCCGATCATGACAGTGCGGCGCAAGTCCTGGCCCAGTTCGCGGGTCAATTCCTGCAGCATGGCCGGGTGCGGCTTGGAAAACGTTTCGTCGGCGCAGCGGGTCGCATCGAAGGTGGACAACAGGCCCGCCGCATTCAGGGCACGGTTCAAGCCCACCCGGCTCTTGCCGGTGGCCACGGCCAGGAAAAAACCCTGTTGCGACAAATCCTGCAACATCTCGGGAACGCCGTCGAACAGTGTCAATTCGTGGTCTTTCGCCAGGTAGTGGTAGCGATAGCGCTCCACCAGGCGCGGGTAATGCTTGGGATCCACATTCGGCATGGCGACCTGCAGGGCTTCGCCCAGGCCCAGGCCGATCACATGGGCGGCTTGCTCCCGGCTGGGGATCGGCAAGGCCAGATCCTTGGCGGCGGCCTGGATGCATTTCACGATGGTGGCGGTGCTATCCATGAGCGTGCCATCCCAATCGAAAACGATCAGGTCAAATTGCTTTCTCGGCATTATTTTTTTCTCAATTCAATGGTTTCCCCAAGCTTACCAAGAATCGCTGGCATTCGGCAGCCAATGGCGCATTCAGGGTCATCGGCTTGCCCGTTTCCGGGTGGGTAAACGTAATCTGGTGGGCATGCAGGAACATGCGTTTCAGCGCGCCGCGCGTTTCCGTCGCCTTTTGCAGGGCCTTGTTCAACGCGAAATCGCCGTATTTGTCGTCGCCTGCGATGGGGAAGCCCGAAGATGCCAGATGAACGCGGATCTGGTGGGTGCGGCCGGTCTTCAGCTCCGCTTCCAGCAGGGCGAATCCATCGAACTTCTGCAGCAGCGTGAACACGGTATGCGCGGCCTGGCCATCGGCCTGCACGCGCACGCGGCGCTCGCCATCCGGCAGGGTGTATTTATGCAATGCCAATTTGACGTGCTGGCGCTTGTTCTTCCAGTCGCCCACGGCCAGGGTCAGGTAGCGCTTGTCGGTCAGGCCGTCGCGCATCTGGTCATGCAGGCTGGTCAGGGCGGTACGCTTCTTGGCGATCAACAGCAAGCCGGACGTTTCGCGGTCCAGGCGGTGTACCAGTTCCAGGAACTTGGCGTCGGGCCGCGCGGCGCGCAATTGTTCGATCACGCCGAACGAGACGCCGGAACCGCCGTGCACCGCCACACCGCAGGGCTTGTCGATCACCAGCAGGTGGGCATCTTCGAAAATCACGGCGAATTCGGCGGCCGGGACCACCGCCTCTTGCTTCTCAGCAATTCGGATCGGCGGGATGCGCACCAGGTCGCCGGCGTTCAGGCGGTACAACTGGTCGATGCGGCCCTTGTTGACGCGCACTTCGCCCGAGCGCAGGATGCGGTAAACGTGGCTCTTCGGCACTCCTTTGCAAACACGCAACAGGTAGTTGTCGATGCGCTGACCGGCCTCTTCTTCCGTGATTGTGACGAATTGCGCTTGCGGCAGGACCTGTTGGGGGGAAGCGGAATCGGCTTTTTGCGGCTTGTTTTGGCCCGTCTTCCCAGAAAATCTCTCTAAGTCCTTCATTTTGAATATATAATCGTTTTGCCGCGGTTTTATCTGCTGCAAGTGTAAAGAATTAAACGTACATTTTACACAGGGGCGTACCCACCGTCCCCGCCAAACGCACTACGGTGGAAAAAATTGTATACGCACATTCGTGCGCCGATCAGGGTCGCAACCACTGTTGCCATCGGTTCGGGCGCGCGGGTGCTGGATTAGACTGGCTGGATTGTTAGGATAAGTCCGGTGAGCAAGCACGAAAGTCGTTGCTCGCTGGTTTGATGAAGTGGATAACGCTTGCCGTTTCGCCAAGGCACCATACAAGATGCCCTGGCCCGACGATGTGCGCACGCCTGCATTCTCCCGCCACCCGACTACGTTCGGGCCGTTGGAATGATGTTGCACGCAGTGCGCAAACTCGGCATGACGATCGGCTTCATGCGCCCTATGCGGCGGCAGCGCTTCGCGCCCGCCGCATGACGAGGCATTTTCCCCTACAGCCTCCTTAATTCACGCGTATATCCTGGTACTTCGCCGCCTCCGCGGAGGCGGCTTTGACATGGCCCAAGGGTCGCGGAGTTAATAAAAATGAAACGCATGTTGTTTAACGCTACGCAGCAGGAAGAGCTGCGCGTAGCGATTGTCGACGGTCAAAAATTGATCGACATCGACATCGAGACCGCCGGACGCGAGCAGCGCAAGTCCAATATCTACAAAGGCGTCATCACTCGAATCGAACCCTCCCTCGAAGCTTGCTTCGTCAGCTACGGCGAAGACCGCCACGGCTTCCTCCCCTTTAAAGAAGTTGCCCGCTCCTATTTCCGCGAAGGCGTGGACGTGCGCAATGCTTCCGTCAAGGAAGCGCTGCGCGAAGGCCAGGAAATCATGGTGCAGGTGGAGAAGGAAGAACGCGGCAACAAGGGCGCGGCCCTGACCTCGTTCATCTCGCTCGCCGGCCGCTACCTGGTGCTGATGCCGAACAACCCGCGCGGCGGCGGCGTGTCGCGCCGGGTGGAAGGCGAAGAGCGCCAGGAATTGCGCGAAACCATGGACAAGCTGGACTTGCCGCAAGGCATGTCTGTGATTGCCCGTACCGCCGGCATCGGCCGTACCGTGGAAGAGCTGCAGTGGGACTTGAATTACCTGATGCAGCTGTGGCGCGCGATCGAAGGCGCCTCCAAGGCAGCTGCCGGCGCCTTCCTGATCTACCAGGAATCGTCGCTGGTGATCCGCGCCATCCGCGACTACTTCCAGCCGGATATCGGCGAGATCCTGATCGATACCGACGAGATCTACGAACAGGCGCACCAGTTCATGTCGCACGTGATGCCGGACATGGTGCACCGCGTGAAGCGCTACAGCGACGACGTGCCGCTGTTCTCCCGCTTCCAGATCGAACACCAGATCGAAACGGCCTACAGCCGTACCGTGCCGCTGCCATCGGGCGGTGCCATCGTGATCGACCACACTGAAGCCCTGGTTTCCATCGACGTCAACTCGGCCCGCGCCACCCGCGGTTCGGACATCGAAACCACCGCCTTCCACACCAATTGCGAAGCCGCCGACGAAGTGGCCCGCCAGCTGCGCCTGCGCGACCTGGGCGGCCTGATCGTCATCGACTTCATCGACATGGAAGTGTCGAAGAACCAGCGCGAAGTCGAACAGCGCCTGAAAGACGCCCTGCACCACGACCGTGCCCGCGTCCAGATGGGCAAGATTTCCCGCTTCGGCCTGATGGAACTGTCGCGCCAGCGCCTGCGCCCTTCCCTGTCGGAAGGCTCGCACGTGACTTGCCCGCGCTGCTCGGGCACCGGCCATATCCGCGATACCGAATCGTCCGCCCTGCAGGTGCTGCGCATCATCCAGGAAGAGGCGATGAAGGAAAATTCCGCCGCCATCCACGTGCAGGTGCCGGTCGACGTGGCTGCCTTCCTGCTGAACGAGAAGCGCGGCGAAGTGCTGAAGATCGAGACCCGTCACCGCATCACCGTGATCCTGATCCCGAACAAGCACCTGGAAACCCCGCACTACAAGCTGGAACGCATCAAGCACGACGATCCGCGCCTGGAAGACCACGCTGCTTCGTACACCATGGCGGAAGCTGCCGAGACCGACATGTCGTTCTCCAAGCGCCACAAGGAAGAAGCCAAGCCGCGCCAGGAAGCGGTCGTCAAGACCATTACCCCTGAGCAACCAGCGCCGATGGTGGAACCCAAGCCGGAAGCCGCCAAGGCGCCGGCCGCCGCGCCACGCGCTGCCGCTCCTGCCCCTGCCGAAAAGGGCTTCTTTGCCAAGCTGATGTCCTTCTTCACCGGCGGCGACAAGGAAGAACCGGTGCAGCCGAAGGCGCCGGTCATCGTCACCAAGGCGCCGGCCAATGCCGAGCGCGGCGACCGCAAGGACCGCGGCCAGCGCGGCCGTAACCGTGGCGGCAAAGGCGGCCGCGCCGAGCGCGAAGACCGCGAACCAGGTTCCCGTCCGGGTGCCGAGGAAGCCAAGCCGGCGGCGGAAGCCCGCAAGCCGCGCGAACCGCGCCAGCCGCGTGAACCGCGCGAGCCACGTGAAGGCGCCGAGGCCGCTCCGGCCCAGGGCCAGCGCGCTGAACGCGAACCACGCGAGCCGCGTGAACCACGCCAGCCGCGCCAGCCGCGCGAACCACGCGCCGAGAAACCGGTTCCAGCCGATGCAGCCAAAGCCGAGGAATTGGCGCTGGCAGCAACCGGCGTCGGTCCAGTCGGCACCGGCACCGGCGCGCCGGAAACCCCGGTCCTGGTGAAGGCCAATACCGGTCCGGAAGGCGATGAGCATGAAGGCGCGGAAGGTGGCGACGAGCCACGCCGCCGCCGCCGCCGCGGTGGCCGCAACCGTAACCGTCGCGAACGCGAAGGCGCCGAGGGAGTTGAAGGCGCGGAAGGCGCCGAGGCAACGTTCACCGTTGCAGCGGCCGAAGGCGAAGCCGCTGTACCGGCAAGCGTTCCCGTGAGCGCTGCCGTTGAGCCTGCCTCCACCGTGGCTGCCAGCACTGCCGCGGCCGAAGGTGCTGCCGCCGAAGCTGCTGCGACCGCCGCTGTCGAAGCACCTGCCGCTGCCGAGCCAGTCGCCGCTACCCCGGTAGCCGCTGCTCCGGCCCCGGCCGCCGCGCCAGCTCCGGCTACTGCCCCGGCAGCCTCGGCGCCCGCCGCAGCCCCGATCCCTGCCGTGCCTGTCGCAGCCGAACCGGCTGCCGCCGAGCAAACTGCCGCGCCAGCCGCGGCAGCTCCGGCGCAGCCGTCCGACCTGGCACCGGTGCAGCCAGCCGCCGTGGACTTGCCGGTTGCCGCGCCGGCAGCTGCCGCACCTGCGGAACTTGCAGCGCCGGCATCGCCACAAGGTGTGCTGCCGTTCGCCGAGAGCGTGCCTGCCGCCGAACCGGCAACGGCTGAAGAAGTCGCCGCCGAGGTGGTTGAGCCGGCCGCTACCGTCGCCCCAGCCGACGTTGCGCCAGCCGCAGCCCCGGCACCGGCAGCAACGCTGGCGCCAGCTTCTGCCGCCGCGCCGGCACAGGCAGCTGCACCAGCCGCTCCAGCCGTCGCCGCCGCACCTGCCGCTCCAGCAGCAGCCGCGCCAGCGCCAGCCGCTGCACCGGCCAAGGCCTCGGTTGACGTCGACGCCATGCTGGCCGCAGCCGGCCTGTCGATGGCGGTGACCGACCCGGCCAAGGTACGTGCCGCCCAGGAAGCTGCCGCCGCCGCCGCCACTGCCCAGCCGATCCGCGTGCCACGCGAGCGCAAGCCGCAGCCACCGGTCGCCAGCGAACCGCTGGTGCAGGTTGAGACCAAGGTGAATGGCTAATCGCCCAGGCACAGACGAAAAAGGGAAGCCAGGCGCTTCCCTTTTTTACGTCCCATTGCGTGAAGCCTTCCTGTACTGGCTCAAGCTGGGCTTCATCAGTTTCGGCGGCCCCGCCGGCCAGATCGCCTTGATGCACACCGAGCTGGTCGAACGGCGCCGCTGGATTTCCGAACACCGCTTCCTGCATGCCCTGAATTACTGCATGCTGCTGCCAGGCCCCGAAGCCACCCAGCTGGCCATTTATATTGGCTGGCTGATGCACCGCACCCTGGGCGGCATCATTGCCGGGGTACTCTTCGTACTCCCCTCGCTGCTGCTGTTGATTGGCCTCTCATGGGTTTATATGGCCTACGGCAGCGTCCCCGCCATTGCCGGCATCCTGTACGGCATGAAGCCCGCCGTGGTCGCCATCGTCCTGGCCGCCGCCTGGCGCATCGGCAAACGCACGCTGCGCAACCGGCCTCTGGCCGCCATCGCACTCGCCGCCTTCATTGCCATCAGCGTCCTCAAGCTGCCGTTCCCCGCGCTGGTCGCAACGGCAGCCCTGCTGGGCTGGATCGGCGGCCGCCTGCGTCCGCAACTGTTCGCCCCTGGTGGCAAAAGCCACGCCGCGCATGGCCCGGCCACCCCCACGGCCAGCCACGCTCCGGCACTGATCGACGACGACACCCCGACGCCAGTGCACGCCCGGTTCACTTGGGCCGGCCTGGCACGCGTCAGCGCCGCCGGCACCGCCCTGATGGGCGGCGCCTGGCTGCTGCTCGCCTGGCTGTTCGGTGTCCACAAGCCGCTGGCGCAAATGGGCTGGTTCTTCACCAAGGCCGCCCTGATGACCTTCGGCGGCGCCTACGCCGTGCTGCCCTACGTCTACCAGGGCGGCGTCGAACATTTCCAGTGGCTGACCGCCGCCCAGATGGTGGACGGATTGGCGCTGGGCGAGACCACACCCGGCCCCTTGATCATGGTGGTCGCCTTCGTCGGGTTCGTCGGCGCCTGGACGCACGACGTCATTGCCGGGCACCCGTTCCTGGCCGGCGTCGCGGGTGCCGTGGTTGCCGCCTGGTTCACTTTCGTGCCCTCCTTCGTCTTCATCCTGGCCGGCGGCCCGCTGGTCGAATCCACGCGCGGCAATATCCGCATGACCGCCCCGCTGACCGCGATTTCCGCCGCCGTGGTGGGCGTGATTGCCAGCCTGGCACTATTTTTCGGCCTGCACGTGTTTTTCCCGGCCGGAGGCTGGGACTGGGCCGCCATCCTGATCGCGGCCGCTGCCGCCATCGCCCTGATGCGTTACCAACAGGGCACCATCCGCGTATTGCTGGCCTGTGCGATCGCCGGTGTCGTGCTATCGTACCGGGTGTAACCGTACACCCAGCATGACCGAAAAAATCATCCTCCTGAATGATGGCCGCAGCCAGGCGCCGGCCATCCCATCGACGCTCGAGGCGCCAAGCGGCAGCCTGCGGGACCAGTTCGCCCGTCCGTTGCACGACTTGCGCATCTCGATCACCGACCGCTGCAACTTCCGCTGCGTCTACTGCATGCCGAAGGAAGTGTTCGACAAGGACTACAAGTACTTGCCGCACAACGCCCTGCTGACGTTTGAAGAGATCACGCGCATTGCGCGGCTGTTCGTTGAGCATGGCGTCGAGAAAATCCGCCTGACCGGCGGCGAGCCGCTGCTGCGCAAGGACCTGGAACGCCTGGTAGGCATGCTGGCCGGACTGCGCACGGTGCACGGCAAGCCGCTCGACCTGACCCTCACCACCAACGGCTCGCTGCTGGCACGCAAGGCCCAGTCGCTGAAGGATGCCGGCCTGCAGCGCATCACGGTCTCGCTCGACGCGCTCGACGACGCCACCTTCAAGCGCATGAACGACGTCGATTTCGCCGTCGCCGACGTGCTGCACGGGATCGACGTCGCGCACAGCGTCGGCCTTGGCCCGGTCAAGGTCAATATGGTGGTCAAGCGCGGCATGAACGAGCAGGAAATCCTGCCGATGGCGCGCCACTTCAAAGGCACGCCCGCCATCCTGCGCTTCATCGAATTCATGGACGTCGGCTCCTCGAATGGCTGGAATATGCGCGACGTCGTGCCCTCGGCGGAAGTGGTGCGGATGATCGGCGCCGAGATGCCGCTGCAACCGGTCGACCCGAATTACACGGGCGAGACTGCGGAACGCTGGCGCTACGTGGATGGCGGCGGCGAGATCGGCGTGATCTCCAGCGTGACCCAGGCCTTCTGCAAGGATTGCTCGCGCGCCCGCCTGTCGACCGAAGGCAAGCTGTACACCTGCCTGTTCGCCACCCGCGGCCACGACTTGCGCGCGCTGCTGCGTGAAGGGCGCAGCGACGCCGAGATTTCCAGCGCCATTGCGGCGCTGTGGCGCGTGCGCGGCGACCGCTATTCCGAGCAGCGCACCATCAATACCGAAGGCCTGGCGCTGGGCGCCGACCGCAAAGTCGAAATGTCATATATCGGGGGATAAGCTGACGATGGAAAGCATCAGTGCATTGATCCTGGCCGGCGGCCGCGGCACCCGCATGGGACGCGTCGACAAAGGCTTGCAGCCATTCCGCGGCGGCACGCTGGTTTCGCACGTGCTGCAACGGATTGCGCCGCAGGTGGCGAGTGTCACCATCAACGCCAACCGCAATCTTGCTGCCTACGGCGCGCTGGGCGTGGATGTCCTGCAGGACGAGCTTGAAGGCTTCGAAGGGCCACTGGCCGGCCTGCAGACCGGCCTGCGCCATTGCACCACCGACTTGCTGCTGACGGCTCCCTGCGATTCCCCTTTCCTGCCGGCCGACCTGGCGCAGCGCCTGTACGACGCGCTGCATGCGCAAGGCGCCGACCTTGCCGTCGCCGCTACACTGGAAACCGACGACAGCGGCAACACGCACACGCAACTGCATCCCGTGGCCTGCCTGGTGCACAAGAGCGCCCTGCCCGCGCTGGAAGCCTACCTGCAAACCGGCGCGCGCAAGATGGATGGCTGGTACAAATCGATCAAGGTGGCGGAAGTGCTGTTCAACGATGCCGCCGCCTTCCGCAACATCAATACGCTGACCGAGCTGCAAAAGGAAGAGGAAGCCGCCGCCAACCCCAGCTTGAAGGAGGTGGCCAGTTGCCTGTCCGGCTACGATCCGGATGCGCTGCCGGTGCGCAGCGCCCAACGCATCATCCGCGACTTCATCCAGCCGGTGCGCGGCGTCGAGAAGGTCGCGCTGCGCAGTGCCCTGGACCGGGTGCTGGCAGCCGATGTGATCTCGCCGATCAATGTGCCTGCGCACGACAACTCCGCCATGGATGGTTTTGCCTTTGCGGCGAGCCAGCTCAAACCGGACGCCAATACCACGCTGAAGATCGCCGGCACCGTCTACGCCGGCCGGCCGTCGCCGCTCAAGCCGGGCCCGGGCGAGTGCGTGCGCATCATGACGGGCGGCGTCATGCCCGACGGCTGCGACACCGTGCTGCCGCAGGAACTGGCGGCCGACCTGAGCGACGTCGCCGTGACGATCGCACCGAACACCGTGCGCACCGGCGACAACCGCCGCTTCAAGGGCGAAGACCTGGCCGCCGGCACGCCCGCGCTGCGCCAGGGGAAAATCCTGCGCCCCGCCGACCTGGGCCTGGTGGCCTCGCTCGGCCTGGCCGAAGTGCCGGTACAGCGCCGCCTGCGCGTCGCCTTCTTCTCCACCGGCGACGAACTGCGCTCGATCGGCGAACCGCTGGCCGAAGGCTGCGTCTACGACAGCAACCGCTACACCCTGTTCGGCATGCTGCAACGATTGGGCTGCGACGTCGTCGACATGGGCATCGTCAAGGATGATGCGGCATCGCTCGAAGAGGCGCTGCGCACGGCAGCCGAATGCGCCGACGCCATCATCACTTCCGGCGGCGTATCCGTCGGCGCGGCCGACTACACCAAACAAGTCATGGCCGCGCTGGGCGACGTGCACTTCTGGAAGATCGGCATGCGGCCCGGCCGGCCGATGGCATTTGGCCGCATCCGCTCCAACGGCCGCAGCGCCTACCTGTTCGGCTTGCCGGGCAACCCGGTCGCCGTGATGGTGACCTTCTACTTCTTCGCCCGCCACGCCCTGCTGCGCATGATGGGCGCCGACGCGCCGCAGGACCAGCTGCTGCGCGTGCGCTCCGCGCAAGCGATCCGCAAAAAGCCCGGCCGCACCGAATACCAGCGCGGCATTCTCTCCACCACGCTGGAAGGCACGCGCGAAGTACGCATCACCGGCTCGCAAGGCTCCGGCATCCTGCGCTCGATGTCGGAAGCGAACTGCATGGTGGTGCTGCACGACGAGCAAGGCAATGTCGCCGAGGGCGACATGGTCGACGTGATCGTCTTCGACGGCCTGGTTTAGGGGACCAGCAACGCCTGGATCTCCGGTTTCCCGTAGTTGTCGCGGGTGACCAAGACCGCGTCAGTCAGGATGGTCCGGTCTTTGATGGCAGCGCCCCGCGCAGCGGCCAGCGCCGCCTTCATCGAGAGATAACCCATCTCGCGCGGATCCTGCACCACCAAGCCGTTGATTTCCTGCTTCTTCAATCCGTCCAACAGAAAATCGCTCGTATCGAAGCCGACAAATTTACGCTTCCCTGCGAGGCCCGCTTGCCGCAGCGCCCGCAGCACGCCATCGCTGGCCGATTCATTGACGGCGAAAATGCCGTCGAGATCGGGGTGCTTCTCCAGCAATTGCCCTGCACTGCGTGCCGCCTTGCCACGCGTGCCGCCGCCATACTCGTCCACCACAATGCTGATGCGCGGCGCGTTCTTCTTCATATAGTCGATAAAGCCCTCCGCCCGCTCTTCTGTCGATCCGCTGCCCGCGAGAGTGCGCAATATCGCCACCGTGCCTTGTCGATTCAGCAGGCCGGCCAGGCGTTCAGCTGCCAGCCTGCCTGCCGCAACATTGTCGGTCGTGATGAAATTGGTGTGCGCCTTACCGTCCAATGAAGAATCGACCGCCACCACTTTGATCCCCAGCGCCGCGGCCTGCTCAACTGAAGGGACCAGGCGGCTGCGATCTGTCGCGGCGATAATGATGGCGTCCACGCCCGGTTTGGAATAGATGCGGAGGATCTCGATCTGCGACTCCACGTCGTCATTGTGCGCCGGCCCCCGCCAGGTGAGCTGGACATGCCCGTCTTCCCGCATCGCACGCTCGACGCCCTGCCGCATGAAAGTCCAGAATTCCTGGTCCCTCGCCTTGGGAATGAAGACGATATCCAGATCCTTGGCCAATACCGGGCATACCGCCAGAGCGAGGTAACTCAGCAGTAGCGCGATCCACTTTTTCATCATGGCGTTATATTACCGCTCCCAGCCCGCGCACCAGCCGATATTGTCAGCAGCAATGCCAGCGCGAGGCGGGCGGCTCAGACAGGACCGTCGTCTGCGTCGGTGCTGTCGGCCGCGCCCAGCATGAGCAAGGCTTCCTCGGATGGAAGCGCCTCGACGGATTTCAATTTGCGGGCCATCTGGCGGCTGCGCGTTTCGGCGTTTTCGATATTGCGGGCGGCGCGCTCCAGCGTGGTTTTGGTGGCGGCGAGGACGTCGCCGAACTTGGCGAACTCGGTCTTCACCGCGCCCAGCACTTGCCACACTTCCGACGAGCGCTTTTCCAGCGCCAGCGTGCGGAAGCCCATCTGCAGGCTGTTCAGCAGCGCCGTCAGCGTGGAAGGGCCGGCGATGCTGACGCGGTTTACGCGCTGTAATTCATCGGCCAGGCCGGGACGGCGCATCACTTCGGCGTACAAGCCTTCGGTCGGCAGGAACAGGATGGCGAAGTCGGTGGTCAGCGGCGGGGAGACGTATTTCTCGGCGATGGTCTTGGCCTCGCCGCGCACGGCGCGTTCCAGCTCGCGGCCGGCGGCGGCCACGGCGTCGGCGTCGGCGCGGTCGGCCGCTTCCAGCAGGCGCTCGTATTGCTCTTTCGGGAACTTGGCGTCGATCGGCATCCAGACGGGCGCCCCGCCCTCTTTCTGGCCCGGCAGCTTCAAGGCGAATTCGACGCGGGCATTCGTGCCGGGAATGGTTTCGACGTTCTTGGCGTATTGCTCCGGCGTGAGGATTTGTTCGAGCAGCATTTCCAACTGCACTTCACCCCAGGTGCCGCGCGTTTTCACGTTGGTCAGCACGCGTTTCAGGTCGCCCACGCCCAGCGCCAGCTGCTGCATCTCGCCCAGGCCCTGGTGCACGCGCTCCAGGCGCTCGGAAACCTGCTTGAACGATTCGCTCAGGCGCGTTTCCAACGTTTCGTGCAGTTTCTCGTCGACCGTCTTGCGCATCTCTTCAAGACGCGCGCCGTTGTCGGCCTGCAGCTCGCGCATTTTGGTTTCCAGCGCCACCCGTACTTCCAGCAGGCGGCGCGTGTTCGATTCGGTCAGCACTTCGATCTGGCGCCGCATGGTCTCCAGCTGCTGCACCGTGGCGCCGTGCGATTGCGCCAGGATATTGCCGATTTCCTGGCGCTGGGCCTGGGCGGTGGCCTGCAGCTGCAGGCGCACTTCGCGCTCGACCCGGTCGAGCTGGTCGGCGACGCCGCCGCCGCGGCTGCGCAGCAGGCTGACAATTTGCAGGACGACGATGACGGCGGCCAGCGCCAGCAGGATGGCCAGTTCCATCAATCGGCCTTGTTCCGCATCCAGTCGGCGGTCTGGTAGAACGATTCCATCAGGCGCAGGCGCAAATCCTCGGCGATGCCGACATCCTGCATGGCCCAGGCCATGCAGCGCAGCCATTGGTCGCGTTCACTGGTGCCGACCGGGAACGGCAGGTGGCGGGCGCGCAGGCGCGGATGGCCGAACCGCTCGATGAACAGGTCCGGACCGCCCATCCAGCCACTGAGGAACCAGAACAGCTTGTCGCGCGAACCCTCGGTGCTGGGCGGGTGCAAGGCGCGGATGCCGGCAAACTCCGGCTCTAGTTCCATCAAGTCGTAAAAACGGTCAACCATTTCGCGCAGCTTGGTTTCGCCGCCGATGACCTCGTAAAGGGTGCGTGCTTCATCATTCATGACCAGATGATAGCGCATCGACGTATTGATGTGGATCAAGCTTCGTGCTGATTCTTCGCAAAATCCAGGCGCGAAGCGCCATCATGGCCGGATGACCCCACGCCTCATCCGCTCCATGCTGCGCGCCCGCAGCGCCGAGGAAATCGCCGACCTGCGCCTGGTCGCCTTGAGCTGGCTCGGCATCATCTGCTTTCCCCTGTATTACGTCATCTTTGCCTGGCTGGTACCGCAACCTTATGAAAGCCTGCCGTTGCGCCTGACCGGCCTGGCCCTGGCGCTGGGTGGATTGTTGGCGCGCCACCTGCCGCCCAGCCTGCGCGAGCGCTACACCCAGTTGCTGGTGACGTATGAGCTGCCCTTCTTCTGCACCTTCATGTTCCTGATGAACCGCGCCAATGCAACCTGGTCGCAAGTCATGCTGGTGATGCTGGTCGCCTTGTTCCATTTCGATTTCCGCATGGCCTTGCGGGTTGGCGCCGTCGGCATTGCCGCCGCCGTGCTGTTGGCGGGCGCGGTGGGCGCCGGCGATGTGCTGCTCACTGCCCCGGTGCTCGAACTGCTGCCGGTGCAATTGTTCCTGGTGGGCTGGATGTGGGTGTTCTCGCAAAGCCGCAAGGCACTGGAAGAGGAAAAGCTCGATGGCCTGGGCGAGGGCCTGGGCGCGGTCGCGCACGAAATGCGTACCCCGCTGGCCAGCCTGGATGCCAATGTGCGGGGCTTGTCGCGCATGCAGCAGCGCGCCGGACGCGAGGATCCCGTGATGCGCCAGGCACTGGGCCGCATGCAGTATGAAGTGCGCCATATGAACCACATGATCGACCTGTTCCTGCTGAGCGCCCAGGCCGTGCGGCAAAAGCTCGACCCGCATGAAACCGTGTCCATGCTCGATACGGTGGAATCGGCGCTGCGCCGCTACCCCTTCGCGGGCGAGACCCAGCGCCAGCTGGTGGCGCTGCAGGTGCGCCGCGATTTTCGTTTCGGGGGACAGAATGAGCTGGCCATCATGCTGCTGCTGAACCTGCTGCGCAATGCCATGCAGGCCGTGCAGCGCGCCGGCAAGGGCCGGGTGCGGATCGTCATCGATGGCGCCCGGCCGGTGCCGCGCGTGCTGGTGATCGATACCGGCTGTGGTATTGCACCGCACCATTTGCCGCTGATTTTCCAGCGCTTCTTCGCTTATCCGGAGCATAATGGCGCCGGCATCGGCCTGGCGCTGTGCCGCCAGGTGATGCAGGCGTGGGATGCGCGACTGCATTGTGTCTCCCGCGAGCACGCATATGCTATCTTTGTGCTTGAATTTCCATTACAAGCCAGCCGTTGAACATGAAACTGCCAGTTTACGCCCACCCAACCATGACCGTCCTGGTGGACGACAGCGATACCTTCCTGCATAGCCTGGTCTTCCAGCTCGACCCGATGCAGGCCAGCGTGTGCTTCCACGATCCGCTGCAGGCGCTGGAATGGTTCAAGGCGAACGCCCGCAGCAGCGAATTGCCGCTGCAGGTGGACTTCGACAACCCGAACCAGTCGGCCGAGCAGCGCAATGTCGCGGTGGACCTGGAACGCATCTACCGCATCTGCGCCCAGCGCCAGCGCTTTTCCATCCCGTCCGTGCTGGTGATCGATTATTCGATGCCGCAGATGAACGGGGTGGCGTTCTGCCAGGCGATCCAGCACCTGCCGTGCAAGAAGATCCTGTTTACCGGCCAGGCCGACGAAAAGATCGCGGTCGATGCCTTCAACCGCGGCCTGATCGACCGCTACATCAAGAAAAGCGCCGACGACGCGCTGGACCGGCTGGAGGAGGAAGTGGCGGCGCTGCAGAAAGCCTATTTCCAGGAGCAGTCGGAAACCCTGCTCGACATGCTGGTGCTGCACGAGTTCAGCTTCCTGCGTTGCAGCGCGCTGGCGCGCGTGGTGCAGCAGCTGTACCAGGAGCACGGCTTCGTCGAACACTATCCGTTCCCGAGCCCGAGCGGCATCCTGTTCTTCAAGGCCGACGGCTCGGCCCAGCTGATGGTGGTCGAGACCGCGCGCGGCTACGAATCGCAGGTGGAGATGGCGCGCGACGGCCGGGCGCCGCAAGCGCTGCTGGAAGCGCTGGAAGAAAAGCGCATGCTGCCGTTCTTCCCGCCGGATGGCATGTATTCCGATGAAGTCGGCCAGCAATGGTACCGCTACTGCAAGGCGCCGCAAATCTGCCAGGGGCTGGAGACCTATTACTGGGCCCTGTTCGAGGTGGACCCGTCGCTGCTCGACATCCAGCCAACCCCATACGCCGAATTCCTGCGCCAGCACACCCCGCCGCTGGCAGCTTGAAAGTCGGGGTCAGCTCTGGCAACCGGACATTTTGCGTAGCAAAATGTCCGGTTGCCAGAGCTGACCCCGACTTTCAAATCAGGCTTCGCGCAGGGTTTGCAGGGGTGGGTGGTTGAGGACGTTGCGCAGGCCGAGCCAGCCGCCGATCACGGCGCACAGCGCACCGGCCAGCAAGCCTGCCAGCCAGACCCAGGGACTGAAGGTCCAGGTGAACTTGAACTGGTAGGTGGCGAGGGCCCATCCGATCAATCCGGCACCGGTGGCGGCCAGCAGGCCGCCCACGCCGCCCACCAGCATGAATTCGATCAGCTGCGCTTGCGACAGCTGGCGCCGGGTCGCGCCGAGGGCGCGCAGCAGGCCGGCTTCGCGGCGGCGTTCGTCCTGGGAGCCCATCAGGGCGGCGTACAGCACCAGCACGCCTGACAGCAGCGTGAACGCGAACAGGAACTCCACCGCCTGGATCACCTGCTCGAGCACCGACTGCACCTGGCGGATGATGCCGCCGACGTCGATTATCGTCAGGTTGGGGAATGCGCGCGACAGCACATTGCCCACCGCGGCGGCTTGCTTCGGCAAGTGGTAGGCGGTGATCCAGGTTTGCGGCGTGTCGGCCATCACGGCGGGGTTGAGGATGACGAAGAAGTTCACGCGCATCGAGCCCCATTCCAGCTTGCGCACGCTGGTGATCTTCGCTTCCACCGGCGAGCCGGCAATGTCGAAGCGCATGGTGTCGCCCAGCTTCAGGTTCAGCGTCTTGGCCAGCCCCTCTTCCACCGACGCTTCGCCGGCCGTGCCGTCCATCGCCCAGGTGCCGGCCGTGATCCTGTTCTGGTCGGGGATGTCCCGCATCGTCGACAGGTTGAATTCGCGTTCCGCCAGGCCGCGGGCGCGATCGTCGGCGTAAGTGTCGCGCGTGATGACCTTGCCGTTCACCGCGACCAGGCGGCCGCGGATCATGGGGAACATCGGCACTTCCTTCACCCCGGCTGCTTTCAGCTGCGCGGCGACGGCGTCTTTCTGGTCCGGCTGGATATTGATGATGAAGCGGTTGGGCGCGTCCGGCGGCATGGTGTTGCGCCAGGCCGTCATCAGGTCGCCACGCACCACGGTCAACAGCAGCAGCGACATCAGCCCGAGCGACAGCGATACCACCTGCACCACGGTGGCGCCGGGGCGGCGGCGCAGCGAAGTGACGGCAAAGCGCCAGGATTGCTGCGGGAAGGCATTGCGCAGCGGGCGCAGGGCTTGCAAGCCGAGCCAGCCGGCCAGCGCGAACACGCCAAAGCCAAGCAGGAAGCCGCCGCCGGTCAGTCCGGCCAGCTTGAGGTCGCTGGACTGCCACAGCAGCAGCGCGCCGAAAGCGGCGATGCCCAGGCCGTAGGTCGCCAGCGCCGCCGGCTTGGGCGCGGCCTGTTCGCGGCGGATCACGCGGTTGTGCGGCACGTTGCGCAGTTGCAGGATGGGCGGCAAGGCGAAGCCGGCCAGCAGCAGCATGCCGGTGGCCATGCCCTGCACCGCAGGCAGCATGCCCGGCGCCGGAATGTCGGCGCCCACCAGGCGGCTCAGCATGTCGAGCAGCACCTGGTGCGCGACGAAGCCGGCCAGTACGCCGAGCGCGCTGCCGGCCAGGCCGACAAGCAGGAATTCGACCAGGTAGATCAGCGTGACCTGGTTCTGCGTCAGCCCCAGGCAGCGCAGCATGGCGCAGGAATCGAGGTGGCGCTGCATGAAGCGGCGCGCGGCCATCGCAATGGCGACGGCGGCCAGCATGGCCGACAGCAGGCCGACCAGGGACAGGAAGCGGTCGGCGCGCTCCAGCGTGACGCTCATCTCGGGGCGCCCCTCGTCCAGGCTTTCGAGGCGCACGCCGCGCACATTGTCGCGCTTGATCAGGGCGCGCAGCCAGTCGCCGTATTCCTGCGCGGGCTTGGCGCTGTCGCCGGTGCCCGCCACCTGCAGCCGGTAGCCGACGCGCGAACCTTCCTGGATCAGGTTGGTGGCCGGCATGTCCGACAGTGCGAGGAATACGCGCGGTGCGAAATTGATGAAGCCTCCGCCGCGGTCCGGTTCCGCCGCGACCAGTTGCGCCACGCGGAATTGCTTGTCGCCCAGCTGCACCGTGCCGCCCACCGCCACGTCCAGCGAGGTGGCCAGCGCCGGGTCGATCCAGACCGTGCCCTCCTGCGGCGCAGCCGGCGCCGGCGCGCCGATGCTTTCGTTGGCTTGCGCCAGGTCGGTGTTGACCTTGACCCGGCCACGCAGGGGATAAGCGGGGCTCACCGCTTTCAGCGTCACCAGCACCGAGCGGGTGGCATCCCCCTGCCCGGTCTGCGCCATACTGGGGAAGGACAGCGTGTCGGCCACCAGCAAGCCGCGCCGCTGCGCTTCCGCGCGCCAGGCTGCGGGCGCGGGATTGTCGGTCACCACCACCAGGTCGGCACCCAGCAGCTGGTGGGCGTCGCGCGCCAGGCCGCTGCGCAGGCGGTCGATCAGGAAGCCGGCGGCCGACAGCGCGGCCACCGCCACCACCAGCGCCACCACCAGGAAGCGCAATTCGCCGGCGCGCCAGTCGCGCGCCGTCATCTTCAAGGCGAGCCGGAACATCGGTCAGACCACGTTAAAGGCGGAAAAATAGGCATCCACTTCATCGAGGAAGCGCTGCTTTTCCGCCGCCGGCAGGAAAGCGGCCTCGAAGCTGTTGCGCGCCAGCCGGTGGGCGTGCGCCAGGCCGAGCGGCAATGCATCGAAGACGGCGACGAAGTTGTCGTTCATGTAGCCGCCGAAGTAAGCCGGATCGTCCGAATTGATCATGGCCACCAGGCCGGCATCGAGCAGCTGCAGCAGGTTGTGGTCCTTCATCTGGTCGAACACGCGCAACTTGGTGTTCGACAGCGGGCACACCGTGAGCGGCATGCGCATGGCGGCCAGGCGGCGCACCAGCGCCGGGTCTTCCAGGCAGCGCACGCCGTGGTCGATGCGTTCCACCTTGAGCACGTCGAGCGCCGTTTCGATGTAGGCCGGCGGTCCTTCCTCGCCGGCATGCGCCACCAGGTGCAGGCCCAGCTCGCGGGCGCGCGCGAAGACGCGGGCGAATTTCTCCGGCGGATGGCCCACTTCGGAGGAATCGAGGCCCACGCCGATGAACTTGTCGCGGTAAGGCAGCGCCGCTTCCAGCGTGGCGATCGCATCGTCTTCGCTCAGGTGGCGCAGGAAGCACAGGATCAGTGCGGCGCTCACCGGGCCTTCGGCGCAGGCGCGATGGATACCATTAATCACATCGCCGATCGGCACCCCGCGTGCGGTATGGGTTTGCGGATCGAAAAAGATCTCGGCGTGGCGCACATGGTCGGCCTTGGCGCGCTGCAGGTAGGCCGTTGTCATGTCATAAAAATCCTGCTCTTTCAGCAGCACGCTGGCGCCGGCATAGTAAATATCGAGGAACGATTGCAAGTCCTTGAAGGCGTACGCTGCGCGCAGTGCTTCCACCGAGGGATAGGCCAGCTGCACGTTGTTGCGCTCGGCCAGCGCGAAAATCAGCTCCGGCTCGAGCGAGCCTTCAATGTGGATGTGCAATTCCGCCTTGGGCATGTTTTGCACGATGGAGCGCATGGGGGTGGTCATTTCGATTCTCTTTCACTATTGGTATGGTTTGGCATCTTACTGCATTAAGTGTGCTGCAGAGTCGGGCGAGCCGTGCTACTGTGGTGCCAAAAGCGAGGGGACCAGCACTGGCTTTACTTCTACATCCAATAGAGCAATAATAAATTTCATCAACGTAAGATGCGTTTCGAGCCCGGCAACCATCCCCCCGCCGGCTAATAATGATCCAGCTCCGAGCCGCGGGCAATCCGCGGCACCTCAGGCAAGCTGGCAAAGATTGAGCAGGCCTGCAGCCCACGCTTCGACTGCCGACCATGTGACTAGTAGATTTTTCATTAAAGGACATTCACATGACCATTTTTGACAACTACGCAGCACGCTATGAGCGCACCAAGGAAGAGGAAATGTCCCTCACCGAGTACCTCGCGCTCTGCAAAAAGGACCGCCTGACTTACGCTTCGGCGGCGGAACGGATGCTGGCTGCGATTGGCGAACCCACCCTGGTCGATACGCGCAACGATACGCGCCTGTCCCGCATCTTCGCTAACAAGGTCATCAAGATTTACCCGGCATTCCGTGAATTCTATGGCATGGAAGACGTGATCGAGCAGGTGGTGGCCTATTTCCGCCATGCGGCGCAAGGGCTGGAAGAGCGCAAGCAAATCCTCTACCTGCTGGGACCGGTGGGCGGCGGCAAATCGTCGATCGCGGAAAAACTCAAGCAATTGATGGAGCAAGTGCCGTTCTATTGCCTGAAAGGGTCGCCGGTCAATGAATCGCCGCTGGGCCTGTTCAGCGAGGCGGAGGATGGCACCATCCTGGAAGAGGATTACGGCATCCCGCGCCGCTACCTGCGCAATATCCCCTCCCCGTGGGCGGTCAAGCGCCTGCATGAATTCAATGGCGACATCAACCAGTTCCGCGTGGTCAAGCGCTACCCTTCCGTGCTGAAGCAGGTGGCCATTTCCAAGACCGAGCCGGGCGACGAGAACAACCAGGACATTTCCTCGCTGGTGGGCAAGGTCGATATCCGCAAGCTGGAAGACTATGCCCAGGACGATCCGGACGCTTACAGCTACTCGGGCGGCCTGTGCCTGGCCAACCAGGGCTTGATGGAATTCGTCGAAATGTTCAAGGCGCCGATCAAGGTGCTGCACCCCTTGCTGACCGCCACCCAGGAGGGCAATTACAAGGGCACGGAAGGCTTCGGCGCCATCCCCTTCGAGGGCATCATCCTGGCGCACTCCAACGAATCGGAGTGGAAGAGCTTCAAGAACAACCGCAACAACGAGGCATTCCTCGACCGTATCTATATCGTCAAGGTGCCGTACTGCCTGCGCGTGACCGACGAAATCAAGATTTACGAGAAGCTGCTGCACAATTCCTCGCTCGACAAGGCGCCGTGCGCCCCGGGCACCTTGCGCATGATGTCGCAGTTCGCCATCCTGTCGCGCCTGAAAGAACCGGAAAACTCCAGCATTTTCAGCAAGATGCTGGTGTATGACGGGGAAAACCTGAAGGATACCGACCCCAAGGCCAAGTCCATCCACGAGTACATGGACTATGCCGGGGTCGACGAAGGCATGAGCGGGCTGTCGACGCGCTTTGCCTTCAAGATCCTGTCCAAGGTGTTCAACTTCGACTCGACCGAGGTGGCGGCCAATCCGGTGCACTTGCTCTACGTACTGGAACAGCAGGTCGAGCGCGAGCAATTCCCGCCGGAGACCGAACAGAAATACTTCTCCTATATCAAGGAGCACCTGGCCCAGCGCTATGTCGAGTTCATCGGCAAGGAAATCCAGACCGCTTACCTGGAGAGCTATTCGGAATACGGCCAGAACATCTTCGACCGCTACGTGACCTTTGCCGACTTCTGGATCCAGGACCAGGAATACCGCGATCCGGACACCGGCGAAAGCTTCGACCGCGAAGCGCTGAACAACGAGCTGGAGAAGATCGAGAAGCCGGCCGGGATTTCGAACCCGAAAGACTTCCGTAATGAGATCGTCAACTTCGGCTTGCGGGCGCGTGCCAATAATGGCGGCAAGAACCCGGCCTGGACCAGTTACGAGAAGTTCCGCACAGTGATCGAGAAAAAAATGTTCTCCAATACGGAGGAACTGCTGCCGGTGATTTCGTTTAACGCCAAGGCCAGTGCCGAGGATGCCAACAAGCACGCCGACTTCGTGGCGCGCATGGTGGAAAAAGGCTACACGGCCAAGCAAGTCCGGCTGCTGTGCGAATGGTATCTGCGGGTGCGGAAGTCGTCCTGATTGGGAAGTGGGATAATCAGGACGCGCCAATCAAGCAGGCAGGAGGCACATGACTTACCTCATCGACCGTCGTTTGCAGGGCAAGAACAAGTCCGCGGTCAACCGCGAACGATTTTTGCGGCGTTACAAGAGCCAGATCAAGGATGCGGTCGGGCGCGCCATCAAGGGGCGCTCGATCACCGACATCGAGAATGGCGAAAAAGTCTCCATTCCCGTCAAGGACGTGAACGAACCGTCGTTCGGCCACGCCCACGGCGGTGTGTGGGAAGTGGTCAACCCGGGCAACCAGGAATACCAGAAAGGCGACTTGATCAACCGCCCGAAAGGCGGCGGGGGCAGCGGCCGCGGCCGCGCAGGCAATAGCGACCAGACCACCGAGGATGATTTCATCTTCGAACTGTCGCGCGAAGAATTCATGAACTACTTCTTCGAAGACCTGGAATTGCCGCACATGATCAAGACCCAGCTGACGGCCACCACGGAGTTCAAGCCGCAGCGCGCCGGGTATACGGTGTCGGGCACGCCGTCCAATATCCACGTGCTGCGTTCCCTGCGCGGCGCCCTGGGGCGCCGCATCGCGGTGGGCGGTTCCTCGCGCAAGCGCCTGATCGAGGCCGAGCGGGAGCTGGAGGAATTGCTGGTGGCCGGCGCCCCGCTGGACGACCCGCGCGTGATGGAATTGAAGAAGCTGGTGCACCACCTGCACACGCGGCTGCTGGCCATCCCCTTCATCGACCCCTTCGACTTGCGCTATTCCAACCGCATCAAGGTGCCCAAGCCGATGACCCAGGCCGTGATGTTCTGCATCATGGACGTGTCGGGCTCGATGGACGAGCAGCGCAAGGATACGGCCAAGCGTTTCTTCATCCTGCTCTACCTGTTCCTGAAGCGGGTGTACGACAAGATCGAGGTGGTGTTCATCCGCCACCATACGGCGGCGTCGGAAGTGGACGAGAATGAATTCTTCCACTCGCGCGAATCGGGCGGCACCGTGGTGTCCTCCGCCCTGCACCTGCTGAACAAGATCCTCGACGAGCGCTTCGGCGGCGGCAGCTGGAATGCCTATGTGGCGCAAGCGTCGGACGGCGACAACTGGGACAACGATTCCGTGCTGTGCCGGCAATTGCTGGTCAACACCATCATGCCCAAGGTGCAGTATTACACTTATGTAGAAATCACCGACGGGCCGCCGCAAAACCTGTGGGAGCAATATGCCCAGGTGCCGGAATACCACCAGCACTTCGCCATGCAGAAAATCGTCACGCCGGCCGACATCTATCCGGTGTTCCGCGAATTGTTCAAGAAGCAGCCGAAATAGTATGAACCAGATGACCAAGCGGCCACCGCATCCCAGGGCCCTGCCGGAGCAATCCGAATGGACGTTTGAATTGATCGAGCAAGCGCACGAGGAAATCCGCCGCGTGGCGCATAACTTCGGCCTCGACACTTACCCCAACCAGCTCGAGATCATCACCGCCGAGCAAATGATGGATGCCTACACCTCGGTGGGCATGCCGGTGTCGTATGCGCACTGGTCGTTCGGCAAGCACTTCCTGGCCACGGAGAAGGGCTACAAGCGCGGCCAGATGGGGCTGGCTTATGAAATCGTCATCAATTCCAATCCCTGCATCGCCTACCTGATGGAGGAGAACAGCCTGACCATGCAGGCGCTGGTGATCGCCCACGCCGCCTATGGCCACAATTCCTTCTTCAAGGGCAATTACCTGTTCCGCACCTGGACCGATGCCGACGCCATCATCGATTACATGCTGTTCGCCAAGAATTACATCACCGAATGCGAGCAGCGCCACGGCATCGATGCGGTCGAATTGCTGCTCGACTCTTGCCACGCCATCCAGAACTATGGCGTGGACCGCTACAAGCGGCCGGCCAAGCTGTCGCTGGCGCAGGAGCAGGCCAAGCAGAAAGAGCGCGAAGCTTACCTGCAATCGCAAATCAATGAACTGTGGCGCACCGTGCCGCGGCGCGAAGAGGAAGCGGTCGACAAGCCGGCGCCGCGCTTCCCGCCCGAGCCGGAAGAAAACCTGCTGTACTTTATAGAGAAGTACGCGCCGCTGCTGGAGCCATGGCAGCGCGAAATCGTGCGCATCGTGCGCAAGATCAGCCAATACTTCTACCCGCAGCGCCAGACCCAGGTGATGAACGAAGGCTGGGCCACGTTCTGGCACTACACCATCCTCAACCAGTTGTACGACGAGGGCGTGGTCAGCGATGGCTTCATGATGGAATTCCTGAAGAGCCATACCAATGTGGTGTACCAGCCGCCCGTGCACAGCCCCTATTACAATGGGATCAATCCGTATGCGCTGGGCTTTGCGATGATGTCCGACATCCGCCGCATCTGCGAGAACCCGAGCGCTGAAGACCGCGAATGGTTCCCCGACATTGCCGGCAGCGACTGGAAGAAAACGCTGGACTTCGCGATGCGCAATTTCAAGGATGAGAGCTTCATCGCCCAGTACCTGTCGCCGCGCCTGATCCGCGAATTCCACTTCTT
>CBFGQI010000074.1:0-24444 GCA_965650885.1 uncultured Oxalobacteraceae bacterium | reverse complement strand
TCATGAACAGCAGGAAGTGCTGGTGGCGGAACTGCGACAGCACGCCGCGCTCCTTGCAGCAAAAGAATTGCGAAGCCGCGTCGCCAACCACCACCAGCGCGTAGCCGCTGCAGATATAGCGCGTGTACGGCGCCGAGCCGCCATCGCACCAGAAGCGGTCGTAGAAATAGCGGCGGTCGACGCCGTCCGGCTGCATGCGCTGCGCATCGGCCGCGGCCGCCGGCGCAGCCGAGGTGCCGGCCATGGCGCCCAGCGCCGCGAAATCGGCCGTCGAAAGCTCGCTCGGCCGGTCGACCGCCAGGTAAGCCATCATCGGCATGCGGTAGTACTCCACCTGGCGGTAGCGCAGTGCCACCGTGGCTCCGGGCGCGTCGGGCGCCATCGGTTCCAGCAGGTAGCGCCAGTGCGAGGCGATGCGCGGGGCCTGGTGCCGCACCACCTGGTCGATAAATGCCTGCCGTTCCTGCGCATCCGATTGCGCCAGCAGGCGGCCATCCGCATCCAGCCATTCGACGCCGTGCATGCAATGCAGGGCGCTGCCATGTTCATCCCAGCCGGCGGGATAGGCGCGGCCGAAGCGGTACAACAGGTCCTGCGCAGCGTCCAGCGGCAGGTCGCTCGTGCCCAGTTCCATCACCAGCAGGACGATGTCGATGTCGAAGAAGAAGTGCAGGCAGAGGTTGTGCACTTCCAGCACGCGCGGCTGCGCGCCTGGCTGCGGCACCACGCGCACCTGGGCGATATCGCGGCGGCGGAAGATGCGGCGCTGGCCGGCGCCGAACAGGAAGCGCTGCACATAGGGCAGGAAGCTGACGAATTCGGTGTAATAGCGCTCCTGGAACGCGGCGCCCGCATCCTGCGCCGAAGTCACTTCGCGCCAGGGCGAATCGGGGCCCAGCAACTCCCAGGGCCGCGCATGCGCGCGCTCAGCCCCCTCGGGCGGCATCAGCCGCAGCGGCCATAGCAGGACTTGCCGGACATGCTGCACATGCGGGGATTGGGCGCTCATGCGGCCCAGTATAGCTTAGCCGTCGTTGAGGAGAAGACCGTTGTCGATGCGCGCGCTGCAAGCGCGGACCAGCTGCTTGATGGCCCAGGCGGCGAGTTCGTCGGGCGCCATGCCGAAGTGACGGCGGCCCATCGCTTCCATCAGGGGGATGGTGGCAAACAAGGGGCCGACGTCGGCCACCGGCATGCTCTGGCGCTCCAGCAGCAGGAATTTCAGCAAGACCTTGACGGCGTATTCGGCATTGCGCTTGGGGTCGGCCGACAGGAAATCGAGGCGGCGGCGGGCACGGCTCAGGGCAGCGTCCACGTCCTGGAACACGGCGCCATGGCCGGGGATGACGGTCTGCACGTCAAGTCCGGCGATCAGGTCGAGCGTGGCGCCGGCTTCTTCGAAGCCGCCATCGTCTTCCAGTTCGGGGAAGATCACGCCAAAGCCGTTCTGCCACAGCGCGTCGGCCGAGACCAGCACCTTTTCCGCGGGGCAGTAATAGATCACCGAATGCGCATGGTGGCCCGGCGCACCGTGCACCTGCCATTCCAGGTCGCCCAGGAGCAGGGTCTCGCCGGGCGTGACCACGCCGTCGATCGTGAAGCGTTCGCACTGCTGCCCGGTGGCCTTGAAGCTCAGCGCATCCTCATCCCAGCGCTGCACCTTGTCCGCTTCCGCTTCCGGGATATAGGTATTGCAGCCGAAATGGGCTTGCAGCGCCGCATTGCCGCCGCAATGGTCGGAGTGCAGGTGGGTGTTGTATAAACGATCCAGGCGGCGCCCGTGCAGGGCGTGGCGCACCAGTTCCAGCGTCTGTTGCCGGTGCGTGAAGTAGCCGCTGTCGATCAGGGCCGCGTCATGGCGGCCCAGCAGCAGCACATTATTGGACGAGAGCCAGCCGCGTTCGAAAACGTGGATGGAGGAGTGTAGCTTCATTGCTTCAGTCAAAGTCGATCAGTTGCTCGCGGCGGCGCAGCTCAGCCCACACGGCGCGCTTGTAAGCGTCGTCGGCACGCGACCAGGCGACGATTTCGTCGATGGTGCGCAGGCAACCTTCGCAATAACCGGTGTCACGGTTCATCTTGCACAGGCTGATGCAGGGGGATGGCACAGGCGTCGCCAGTTCCGGCGCGCCTGGCGGCAGTTCAGTACTCATGGCCGCCATTTTACCGCAGTGCGGCAAACCAGCCGTGACTAGCAAATTCGATAACCTTGCTATACTGATGGCGCACCAGAACAATAAGGAGTGGCGAGGAGACCCGCAGACCAACCAGCCTCCGAGGTGCTTATGAAGCTCGATCGCCATTGGTTTTCCCGCGCGCTGGGCATGCTGGCGCGCCGCCGCCCGGACCGCGCCGATCCCGATCCCGGCCAGCCGCAATTCATCGGCGGCGACTTCCATTGCCGCGCCGGCAGCCGCAGTTACAAGCTGTACGTGCCGTCCAGTTACGCCGGCCAGCCCGTGCCGCTGCTGGTGATGCTGCACGGCTGCCTGCAGGATCCCGACGATTTCGCCGCCGGCACGCAAATGAATGCGGTGGCCGAGGAGCGCGGCTGCCTGGTGCTGTACCCGGCACAGGCGCCGGACGCCAACCATACACGCTGCTGGAACTGGTTCAGCGCCCTGGACCAGGCGCGCGGCCAGGGCGAGCCAGCCATCATCGCCGCCATGACGCGCGACATCATGGCGCGCTATCCGGTGCAGCAAAGCCAGGTCTATATCGCCGGACTGTCGGCGGGCGGCGCCATGGCCGTCATTGCCGGCACCCTGTATCCGGACCTGTTCGCCGCAGTCGGCGTCCATTCCGGCCTGCCTTTCGCCGCCGCGCGCGACCTGCCTTCGGCAATGCTGGCCATGCGGCGCGGCGCGGCGCGGGCCCAGGAGGCTCTTTCGGCCGGCCAGCCCATCATCGTCTTCCACGGGGACCAGGACCGTACCGTGCACCCGGCCAATGGCGAGCAAGTGCTGGCGCAGGGATTGCGCAGCCACCCGCTGGGCGAACGGGCCAACCCAGCCACGCTGGCGGGACAGGTGCCCGACGGCCACGCCTTCACGCTGAAAGCCCACTGGCTCGATGACGGTTCGCCGCTGGGCGAACACTGGGTGATCCACGGCGCCGGCCACGCCTGGTCGGGCGGCAGCGCGGCCGGTAGCTATACCGACCCGCGCGGGCCGGATGCCAGCCGGGAAATGATGAGGTTCTTCAGCGCGCTGTGAGGTCGATATGGGCGCGCAGGCAAGTTGGGCACCAGCAGCCGACGGCTTCCACGCCAGGCACCGGCACGGCGGGCGGCAGGAAGGTGCACCAGCATGGCGTCTCATCCGGCGCACCGGTCGGTTTGGCGCCAGGCGCCGCATCGGCCATTGCGCAGTGGAACTCTGCGCCGCAACGCTCACAGGTACTCATATAATCATTGCAATCATGCGTCGGGAACCAAGCCAGCCTAGCGGATCAATCCGGAAATGACAAGCCGATTGGCCCTATAATGCGCAGCATTGACCTTCAATCACATTTTCTGGAACTGACATGACCAACCTGCCTGCCACCGACCCGGACCTGACCACTGACCTGAGCGGCGTAACGCCCCAGGTCAAAGCACAGATCCTGGCTGAGGCATTGCCGTACATCCGCAATTACCACGGCAAAACCATCGTCATCAAATACGGTGGCAACGCCATGACCGAAGAGCGCCTGAAGCACGGCTTTGCGCGCGACCTGATCCTGCTGAAACTGGTGGGCATGAATCCGGTGGTGGTGCACGGCGGCGGCCCGCAGATCGACAGCGCGCTGAAGAAGATCGGCAAGCAGGGTACCTTCGTGCAGGGCATGCGCATCACCGACGAAGAGACCATGGAAGTGGTGGAATGGGTGCTGGGCGGCGAAGTGCAGCAGGACATCGTGATGCTGATCAACCACTACGGCGGCCAGGCGGTGGGCCTGACGGGCAAGGACGGCGGCCTGATCCGCGCCCGCAAGATGTCCATGCCGGACAAGGAAAAACCGGGTGAATTCCTGGACATTGGCTTCGTTGGCGAAATCGAGGCAATCAACCCGGCGGTGGTGAAAGCCCTGCAGGATGATGCCTTTATCCCAATTATTTCCCCGATCGGCTTCGGCAAGGATGGCCAGGCTTACAACATCAACGCCGACGTGGTGGCCGGCAAGATCGCCGAAATCCTGAAGGCGGAAAAACTGATCATGATGACCAACATCGCCGGCGTGCAGGACAAGAACGGCAAGCTGGTGACCGACCTGTCGGCGCGCGAAATCGACGAAATGTTCGCCGACGGGACGATTTCCGGCGGCATGCTGCCAAAAATCTCTTCCGCACTGGACGCGGCCAAGTCGGGCGTGAACACCGTGCACATCATCGACGGGCGGATCGAACACAGTTTGTTGCTGGAAGTCTTGACCGAACAGGCTTTTGGCACTATGATCCGGTCTCACTAATTTTTTTGGCGGCTTTCAACAGCCGCCAGAATCGTGAATGCCCTTGTAGCTCAGTGGTAGAGCACTCCCTTGGTAAGGGAGAGGCCACGTGTTCAATCCACGTCAAGGGCACCATTCTCCTCAGTAGATCCGCTCTACTTTCACGCCACGCTGGCGCAGCAGTTCCGCAACATTCCCCGTTCCCACCAGATGCAGTGTGCCGATCGCGGCAAAACTGTGCTGTTCTTTTTTCATCATTGCCACGATGCCGTCGGCCAGCACGGGATTGCGTTCGTCGAGCAGTACCTGCTTCATGAACTTGCCGGAAAAGGTCTTGTCGCCTTCCACTTCGCGCGCCAGCGCATCGAATTTGGCGGCATCGGCCGAAGCCCAGGCATCGAGCAGGTCGCGCGGCTGCACGCCCTGCTTCGGGTCTTCGAACGTATCCAGGCTGTCCTCCAGGAAGCGCGCCTGCTCCTGCGGCGACAGGCGGCCGAACAGCGCGGCCTGGCCGCCGACCGATTCCAGTTCCACCACGCGCTTGTTTTGTCCGTGCGCCGCGCGCGCCAGGTGCAGGTCGACGCCCAGCTCCGGGCGGTAGCCCAGGCTGCGGTATTCGCCAATGGTAATCATCATCACCACCAGCCACGGCTTCATGGCCGCGACCATTTCCGGCGCAATGCCATGCTTTTTCAGCATGCGTTCGAGGCGCGGCCGGTATTCGGGACGGATATCGCTCATCGCGCTGCCGCTGCCCGGCGCATACAGGCCGTATTCGCGCATCACGGCCATCGACTTGGCCGGGTCGGCAGCCGGATCGATTTCCAGCGCGATCGCCGTGGCGCGCTGCATCGCCTCGGTGACGCGCGGCTCCAAGGGATAGAAGTCCGGGATGCCGACGTGGATGGTGCCGAACAGCCAGGAGGTATTGCCCGCGTATTCCAGCTTGTACAGCGCGCCGCGCGCCGGCTGTGCGGCCTTTGCCGTGGCCGCAGCCGGCTCCGCCGCGCCGGCGCCAAGGCCGATGCCAAGCAGCAGGCAAAACATCACTATAATCGTGCGTCGCATAATCCCTCCATGGTGAACGTGAATATTAAACCCTCGGCGCCGGTCTGGCTGTTCGACCTGGACAACACGCTGCACAATGCTTCGCACGCCATCTTCCCTGCCATGGTGCAGAAGATGAACGTCTATATGGCGCGCGTGCTGGGCGATGGCGTGATGCCGGCCAGCCTGGAGCAGGTCAACGCGGCGCGTGACCGGTACTGGCGGCTGTACGGCGCCACCCTGCTTGGCCTGGTGCGCCACCATGGGGTGAATGCGGCCCACTTCCTGCGCGAAACGCACGAGCTGGGGGACTTGCAGGCCCTGATCCGCCATGAACGCGGCCTGGGCCGGCTGCTGCGCCGCCTGCCCGGCCGCAAGATCCTGCTGACCAATGCGCCGCGCGACTATGCGCGCAAGGTGGTCGGCCACATGGGGATCGGCCGCCATTTCAGCGAACAGGTGTCGATCGAGTCGATGTTCGTGCACCGCCAGTTGCGGCCCAAGCCATCGCGCCTGATGCTGCGCCGGCTGATGCGGCGGCAGGGGCTGAACCCGCGCCGGTGTATCCTTGTCGAGGATACGCTGGATAACCTGCGCTCCGCGCATGCGCTGGGCATGCGCACCGTGTGGGTCACGCAATACCTGCTGGAGCCGGGGAAAAAACCGGCATGGCTCGATGTCAAAGTAAAATCTGTCAAACAGCTGTTGAAATTTAAATAAACAGGTCCAAAACCCATGGCAAGTACACCGCCCGGACAGCGCAAGCTGCAAATCCTCCAGGCACTGGCTGAAATGCTGGAGCATCCAAAAGGAGAAAAGATCACGACGGCTGCGCTGGCGCGCAAGCTGGACGTTTCCGAGGCGGCCCTGTACCGCCATTTCGCCAGCAAGGCCCAGATGTTCGAGGGCCTGATCGAATTCATCGAGTCCTCCGTGTTCGGCCTGATCAACCAGATCGCCGAAAAGCAGACGGACGGCATGGCCCAGGCACGCGATATCCTGGGCATGCTGCTGCATTTCGCCAGCAGCAACCCGGGCATGACGCGGGTGCTGATCGGCGATGCGCTGGTCAACGAAGACGAGCGCCTGCAGCAGCGCATGAACCAGTTCTACGACCGCGTGGAACTGGCACTGAAACAGGCGCTGCGTGCCGCAGCGGCCGAAGGCCAGGCCCATGAGGCCGACGTGGCGGCCCGCGCCGGGCTGCTGGTCAGCTTCGTGCTGGGCCGCTGGCACCGATACGCCAAGAGCGGCTTCAAGTCGAATCCTTCTCAAGACGCCGCCGTACAGATTGCACTGCTGCTGAATTGAACTGCTTTACCTTCGCTTTGCTGGACGACGCGAGCGTCGATCCGGCCACCGGTGCTGGCCGGCTTTCCCGCCTCTATACCGGCCTTCAGGCCACCCTTGCGTGCAGCGATTTCGCCGGCTGGCCGGATGTGCTGGCGGGGATGGAGCAGGCGCTCGCGCGCGGGCTGCATGCCGTGCCTGTCCTCAGCTATGAGCTGGGCGGTCATATCGTTGGCGTGGCGCCGCAAGCCGGCGACGCGGCTTCGTCACCGCCGCTGGCGCAAGTGCTGCTGTTCGACCGCTGCGACGAGCTGACGCAGGCCGAGGTGGCGGCATGGCTGGCCGAACGCGCCGCCGGCGGCGCCGACGCGGGTGCCGGGCCGGACGCCGGGCGCGAGCCGTGGATGCCGGCTGGCCTGGCTGGCGTGGCCGGGATCCGCGCCAACGTCAGCCAGGCGCAGTTCGTGGACGCCATCCAGCGCATCCGCGACTACATCGCCGCCGGCGACACCTACCAGGTCAACTACACCTACCGCCTGCATTTCGATGCCTTCGGCTCGATCTTTGCGCTTTACCAGCGCCTGCGTGCACGCCAGCCGGTGCCTTACGGCGCCCTGATCGGCTTCGAAGACGGCCGCGCCGTGCTGTCGCTGTCGCCGGAACTGTTCGTGCGTAAGGAGGGCGACGTGTTGACCGCCCGCCCGATGAAGGGCACCGCGCCGGCCGCCCTGCCCGGCGCGACCGCCGCCGCAGCGGACGACGCGCAGGCGCTCGACGCGGAAAACGCCCGCCGCGCCGCCGCGCTGGCCGCCGACCCGAAAAACCGCGCCGAAAACCTGATGATCGTCGACCTGCTGCGCAATGACATCGGCCGCGTGGCCGCCACCGGCAGTGTCGAGGTACCCAAACTGTTCGAGGTGACCCGCTTCAGCAGCGTGCTGCAGATGACTTCCACCGTGCAGGCCCGCCTGCGCGACGGCGCCACGCTGCAAGACATCTTCACCGCCCTCTACCCTTGCGGCTCGATCACCGGCGCGCCCAAGAAGCGCACCATGGAAATCATCGCCGAACTGGAGCCCGAGCCGCGCGGCATCTACACCGGCGCCATCGGCTGGTTCGCGCCGGATGGCGACTTCTGCCTGAATGTCCCGATCCGCACGCTCACGCTACAGGCGCCCGACAACGGCGTGCGCCAAGGCGTCATGGGTGTCGGCGCCGGCATCGTCTACGACAGCGACCCGCACGAGGAATTCGCCGAGTGCCAGTTGAAGGCACGTTTCCTGACCGGCCTGTCGAACGATTTCGAACTGTTCGAAACCATGCATGCCACACGCGAAACCGGCGCGCGCCACGCCGAGCGCCATCTGCAGCGCCTGGCTGCCTCGGCGCGCTACTTCGGCTTCGCCTGGGACGACGCGGCCGCGCGCGCCTACATCACACTGGCGTGCCAGGCCCTCCCGCCCGGCCAGCCGTACCGATTGCGGCTGGCAATGAACAGCGCCGGTGCTTTCGCCGTGCAAAGCGGGGCACTGGTCCCGCTGCAGGAACCGGTACGGGTACTGCTGGCGGACACGCCCACCGACAGCAGCGACCTGTTCCTGCGCCACAAAACCACCATCCGCGCGCGCTACGACGCCGCATGGCAGGCGGCCGACGCGCAAGGCGCCTTCGACCAGCTGTTCTTCAATGAACGGGGCGAATTGACGGAGGGAGGCCGCAGCAATGTTTTCATCCGCCAGGATGGCCTATGGATAACGCCGCCCTTATCCAGCGGCATGTTGCCGGGCGTGATGCGCGCCGTGATCCTGGAAGCCTGGGGCGCCCAGGAACGCATCGTCACGCGCGACATGCTGCTCGCCGCGGAGGAAATTGTCGTCTGCAATTCCCTGCGCGGCGCGCTGCGTGCAACGCTCTAGAGATCCACGCGCATTTCGAAGCCGCCGAAAATCATGCGCTTGCCGTCGAACGGCATCTTGGCCGGGTCCATCATGTCCTTGAGGCGCGGATCGGCCATCACCGCTTCGTTGACACGGTCACGCTCGGCGCGCGAGGCGTAGACGATCCAGGAAAAAGCCACCAGCTCGCCATCCTCCAGCTTGACCGCTTGCGGGAAGGACGTATGGACGCCCATCTTCACATCGTCCGAGATCGTTTCGCGGAATTCGAGCGCGCCATGTTCGCGCCATACGGCGCCCGCGGTGCGCGACATTTCCAGGTAAGCATCCAGCTTGTCCTTGGGGACAGGTACCACAAAGCCATCGACGTAAGCCATCGCAACCTCCTGTGGGGAAAGAGCTCCTAGCTTATGCCGCACGATTGGCCGTGACAAGGAAAGCGCGACGATAGGCCCCCGGTGTGGTGGCAGCGATGCGGCGGAAATGATGGCGCAAGGACTCTTCCGATCCGAAACCCGCCCGTTCCGCCACCTGCGCCAACGCAATATCCGGTGACTCCAGCAAATCCTTGGCGATCGCCACCCGCTCGCGCGCCAGCCATTCGACCGGTCCCATGCCGGTCGAATCCTGGAATTGCCGCTGCAGGGTGCGCGGGCTCATGGCCGCACGCTCGGCCATGCTGGCCACGGTATGCGGCTCGGCAGGGTGGCTGCGCAGCCAGTCCATCAGGCGCGACAGCCTGCCCTGCTCATCGTGCGCCATGGGGCGCGGCAGGAATTGCGCCTGGCCGCCTTCGCGGTGCGGCGCCACCACCAGGCGCTGCGCCACCAGGTTGCCGACCCGCGCGCCGTAATCGCGCCGAACCAGGTGCAGCAGCATGTCCAGCCCTGCCGCCGAACCGGCGGACGTGATGATCTGCCCTTCGTCGACATACAGGTCGTCCGCCAGCACCTGCACGCGCGGGTAGCGGCGCGCCAGCCGCTCGGCATAGCGCCAATGGGTGGTGGCGCGCAGCCCATCCAGCACGCCGGCCGCCGCCAGGATGAAGACGCCCGAGCAGATGGTGCAGAAACGTGCGCCGCGCGCATGGGCGGCGCGGATTTGCGCCAGCAGGGCCGGCGGCGGCTCCTCGTCGGCATCGCGCCAGCCAGGGATGACGATGGTGTCCGCGCGCTCCAGCAGGGAGGGATCGTAAGGAGCCTGCACCGTGATGCCACCCGCCGCCCGGATCGGGCCAGGCTCCACGGCGCACACGGCAAATTCGTACCAATCCACACCCAGCTCCGGGCGTTCCAGTGCAAACAGTTCGACCGTGCAGCCGAATTCGAAGGTGCACAGGCCATCGTAGGCCAGCGCCACGACCAGGTGTTTTTTCGCGCTCATGGCGTAATCTTAACGCATTATGGCATCCGCGCCACTGCCGCGCGGGCCGCCGGAGGCCGACAATGGAGCCACTTTCAACTGCACCAGGAGAATCCAGATGCCATCCATCGTCACCGAAGTCGCCGCCGCCCCCAGCGCCGAAGCCCTCGCCCACTTTGAAGACTCGCTGCGCTTCGAGACCGATTGCTGGGACGTGCACAGCGTGATGGGCACGCCGCAACAGGATTTCGTGCTGCTCGACGTGCGCGGAACGGAAAAATACGCGGCCGGCCACGTGCCGGGCGCGGTCGACCTGGCGCACCGCAAGATCATCGGCTCCAAGCTGGCCGAATACCCGATGGAGACCGTGTTCGTGACCTATTGCGCCGGGCCGCACTGCAACGGCGCGGCGCGCGCCGCGATCCGGCTGGCGAAGCTGGGCCGTCCGGTCAAGATCATGACGGGCGGGATCACCGGCTGGCTGGACGAAGGCTTCGCCCTCGCCGCCTCCCCGGCCGCCGCCGCCGCGTGATCAGCCCGCGAGGGCTTTCTCGACCGCCTGTACCAGGGCCTTGTCGTCCGGCTTGACCTTGCTGGGGAAGCTCTCGACCACATTGCCCTTGCGGTCGATCAGGTATTTGTGGAAGTTCCAGGCCGGCGCCTTGCCGGTCGCCTTGATCAGCTTTGCGTAAAACGGGTTAGGGGCATCGCCCGACACCACCGATTTGGCGAACATCGGGAACTTCACGCCATAAGTGTTGTAGCACAGGTCAGCAATCTCCTTGCTGCTGCCCGGTTCCTGCTTGCCGAAATCGTTCGACGGGAAACCCAGCACCACCAACCCTTTTCCCGAATATTTCGCATACACTTCCTCCAGTCCTTTGTACTGCGGCGTATAGCCGCAATAACTGGCCGTGTTGACGACCAGGATCACCTTGCCGGCATACTGGCACAGGTCCTGCGGCGCATCGTCCTGCAGGCGGTTGAAGGACTGTTTCAGGATGGCGGGGCAGCTGGCGGCCGGTGCATTCGCGGCGGCGGCAGTTGCAGGTTGCGCGGCAGGTGCCTGTGCGAAGGCAGCGGCAGCGCTCAGGCTCAGCGCGGACAGCGCTGCAAACTTGGTGAGGATGGATGGCATGGGTAGTCTCTTCCGTTTCGTTCGGATTTTCGATTGTATGACAAATGCCGGCCGCGCGTTCGCGCTGGCGGGCCTCGCGGCAACGCTGCCGGCGGCGCATGAGGCACAGGCGGCCGCTCCGCTGCCGGCCATGAAAACGCAGCAGGTGTCGGTCTCCGGCCTTTCCTCGGGCGCCTTCATGGCCGTGCAATACCAGGTTGCGTACTCCGGCAGCGTGGTCGGTGCCGGCATCGTGGCCGGCGGCACCTATTACTGCGCGCGCGGCAGCATGCTGGCCGCGGTCGGCAGCTGCAAGGACGCCGACGTCGCCGACCTGGCGGCGCTGACCCGCAAGCGCGCCGAAGCCGGCCAGATCGACCCGGTCGCCAGGCTGGCCGCGCACCGCGTGTGGATGTTCTCCGGCACCCTCGACAAGCTGGTGCCGCCGGCATCGATGGCCGACCTGGCCAGGTATTACGCCGCCTTCATCCCTGCCGCGCAATTGCAGTACAAAGCCGACCTGCCAGCCGGCCACGCCATGCCGACCGACTCCTATGGCAACAAATGCGACGCGCTGGCCGCGCCCTTCATCAGCAACTGCGGCTTCGACGCCGCCGGCAGCCTGCTGCAATGGATCTATGGGCCGCTGAAGGCACGCGGCGACAACGCCGCCCCGGCCGGCAGGCTGCAGGAGTTCGACCAGTCGGAATTCCTGGCCGCCCCGACCACGCATGGCATGGCCAACACCGGCTACGTCTATATCCCGCCCGGCTGCGAGGCGGGCGGCACCGGCTGCAAGCTGCATATCGCGCTGCACGGCTGCACCCAGGACATCGGCACCATCAAGGATACGTACGCCCGCCACGCCGGCTACAACGCCTGGGCCGACACCAACCGCATCGTTGTGCTGTACCCGCAGGCGGCCGCGCTCAGCCCGATGCCGAATCCGCGCGCATGCTGGGACTGGTGGGGTTACGATGACCAGGATTACTCGATCCAGAGTGGCCGCCAGCTGCGCGCCATCAAGAAGATGGCCGACCGACTGACCGGCGGCGCCTAGCGCATGAAGCGGTAGCCAACCCCGGTCTCGGTCAGCAAATGGCGGGGCTGGGTCGACGATTCCTCCAGCTTTTGGCGCAAATGCGCCATATGGATGCGCAGATAATGCGGACGGTCCTGGTACGCCACGCCCCAGGCTTGCCGCAGCAATTCGGCATGGGTCAGCACCCTGCCGGCATTGGCGACCAGGATGGCGAGGAGCTTGAACTCGATCGGGGTCAAGTGCACCAGGGTTCCGGAACGGTGGACGCTCTTGGCAGCGAAATCGACGGTCACATCGCCGAAGCTGTACTCCTCGTTTGAAGCCAGCAAGGTACCGGCCTGGCGGCGCAAGTGTGCCCTGACCCGTGCCAGCAGTTCGCCGATGCCGAATGGTTTGGTCAGGTAGTCGTCCGCCCCCGCGTCCAGGGCGGCGATTTTCTCGGTTTCCTGATGGCGCGCGGAAACGACAATGATCGGTGCGGTACAGGTGCCGCGCAATGCTGCCACCACTTCACTGCCGCCGATATCGGGCAAGCCCAGGTCTACCAGTATGATGGCCGGAACATTCGCGCGCATTGCGGCGATGCCGGCGCGTCCCGTCGCCACGGCTTCCACAACGAAGTCCGCCCCCAGCATGCCACACAATGCCGCGCGGACGTCAGGGTCGTCTTCAATGATCAGTACTAGCGGCTTGTTCATCCAGTTCCAGTGCCGGTGGCTCGGTGATGGGAAGGCAGAATACGGCCCGCGTTCCGCCTCTCCGGCGGCGCGCAATGTCCAGGGTGCCGCCATGGGCCTCCATAATAGCCCGGCAGATGGACAGGCCGAGGCCCGGGCGCGTATCCGACGCACCGGTATCGACGCCTGGCCGGTGCCGCGCAACTTCATCTGCGATGCCGATGCCGTCGTCGCAGACCAGCACCAGCAAGCGCCCGCCGCGGCATGCCGCCTGCAAGCGCACGGTCGTCGCGCCACTGGCATGGCGCTCCGCATTCTCGAGCAGGTTGCAAAGCACGCGCTCGATCAGCACCGCATCAAAGCGCACCAGCGTGGGCCCGCCATGCACTGCCGACACATAGCGCAGTTTGGCGCCATGTTCGCGCAGTTGTGCGATGGCGCTGCCGATCACTTCGTCGATCAGTTGCCAATCCTGGCGAAGCTGGATATGCCCCTGGCTGAAGCGTGCCAGGTCCAGCAGGTTGCCTACCATGCCCTCCATGCGCTGTGCGACCCGAGCAATGGCCGCCGGCAGCCCGCTCCGGCTATCGCCTTCGGCCAGCAGCTGCCCGGCCAGCCCGCTCAGCGCCGCCAATGGGGTGCGCAAGTCATGCGACACGCTGTTCAAAAGCGAGTTCCGGAAGCGCTCCGCGCGCGCTGCCAACATCGATTCGTTCGCCACCTCGGACAAGCGTACGCGCTCGATCGCCATCGCGAGCTGCTGTGCCGCGACCTGGGCCAAACGTTCGTCGGTCGGCGACAGCCGGACATTGCCATTGTCCGGCATGAAGGCCAGCACGCCGCCGATACTGGTCGGCGTTTGTAAGGTGAAGTAATAGACGCCGGCAGAATAGACCGGATGTTCCTGCCGATCCGAGGTATCCGAAGTCAGCGCCGACGCAATCCTCGCGCCACCGAAGGGCATCGGCACATTGCGGCCCGCGCGTCCGCCTTGCACCAGCTGTCTGTCCTCGTTGAACACAAGGACTTCCGATGTCCCGCCAAAGGTGCGGCAGACACAATCCGCCCCGAGCGCGCAGGCGGATGCGATATCGGTGGCACCGGCCAGGGCCACGGACATCTCGCGTAAAGCGTTTGCCTGCTGTTCCCTTTCCATCGCCAGGCGATGCTGCTCGCGGATGCGTTCGACAAAATGGGTGGTTATCAGGGATACGACAAAGATGAGGGCGAATGTCAGCAAATGCTGAGTATCGTGCACATCGAGCGAAAGATAAGGTGGTACCAGGAACAAGTCATAAGCCAGCACCGACGCCAGCGTCGAGACGAAACCCGCCAGGCGCCCCAGCTTCATGGTCAAGGTCACCACCAGCAGCAGGAACAGGAGCACCTGGTTTTCGGGCAGGATGACGTCGCGCAGGACGACGCCGGCGGCGGCCACCGCCGTGCATCCCAGCAGCGGTAGCAGGACGCCGTTCACCAGGCCAGCCGACGCCGGGGGCCTTAACAATCCCTTGCGCATCAGATTTCGATCTGCGTGCCCAGTTCGATCACCCGGTTCGCCGGCAATTTGTAGTATTCGGCGGCGTCGCGCGCATTGCGGTACATCGAAGCGAAAATCGAATCGCCCAGCACTGGCATGCTCCCGCCCGGCGCCGGGATCACCGTCTGCCGCGCAATGAAGAACGAGGTTTCCATCAAGTTGCACTCCAATCCATACGCGGCCGCCAGGTCCAGGGCCGCCAGTATATCGCGGTCATCCTTGAAGCCATACTTGACGTCCAGCTGGTAGCAGCGGTGCTCCAGGGCCGTCAGCGACAAACGCTCGGCGGCAGGCACGGACGGGATGTCGCAATTGACGACGGTCAGGAACACGATCTGCTCGTGCAGCACCTTGTTATGCAACAGGTTATGCAGCAAGGCGTGCGGCACGCCATCGCCCTCGGCGCGGAAAAACACGGCAGTACCGGGGACGCGCACCGGCGGCGAAGCAAACAGCGATTCGAGGAAGGATGCCAGGGGGATGGCATGCTGCTGCAGATTCTCAGCCAGGGCAGTACGGCCGCTGCGCCAGATGAACATGATCGCCATCATCACACCACCCAGGACAAGCGGGAACCAGCCCCCATCCGCGATCTTCAGGCTGTTCGCGGCCAGGAACGCGATGTCGATCACCAGGAAGAATCCGGTAGCCGACAGGCTGAGCAGCCAGTTGTAGTGCCAGCGGTCATGGATGACGAAGAAGGTAAGTATGGTGGTGGCAAGCATGGTCGTGGTGACAGCGATACCATAGGCCGCCGCCAGGCCGGTCGACGAGCCGAAGCCCACTACCGCCAACAGGACGATGGCCATTTGCGCCCAGTTGGCCATCGGGATGTAAATCTGCCCGATCTCGCGTTCGCTGGTGTGCATCACCTTCATCCGCGGCAGGAAGCCTAGCGAAATCGCTGCCTGCGTCACCGAGAAAGTCGCCGCAATCGTGGCTTGCGCCGCGATTACTGCCGCAATGGTCGCCAGCACCACCAGCGGCATGATACTCCAGGCGCCCAGCTGGTGATAGAAGGGGTTGCTGACAGCCCCCGGATTGGCAATCAGCACTGCGGCCTGGCCCAGATAGTTCAGCACCAGCGCAGGGAAGACGATGTAAAACCATGCGGCCCGGATTGGGGTCTTGCCGAAATGCCCCATATCCGCGTACAGCGCTTCCGCGCCAGTCACCGCCAGGAAAATCGCGCCCAGTGCCACAAACCCGAGCCATTTGTTCGCCATGAAGAAGTTCAGCGCATGCATGGGGTTGAATGCCGACAGGACTGCAGGCATTTCGGCAATGTTCACCACGCCCATGCCTGCCAACGCCGCGAACCAAAGCAGCATGAAGGGACCAAAGTAACGGCCCAATCCAGCCGTTCCGCGGCGCTGGCAAGCATACAGGCCGATCACGATGAGCGCGGTAATCAGGACGACATAAGACTTGAATAAAGGGGTCGCGACCTCGAGCCCCTCCACGGCAGACAGGATAGTGATCGCCGGCGTGATCACACCATCGCCGTAGAACAGCGCGGTGCCGGCGAGGCCGACCAGCATCAGGACCAGATACTTGCGCGTATTCTGGGCGCGGCCTCCCAGGGCCAATGCCAGCAAAGCCATGATGCCGCCTTCGCCCCGGTTATCGGCGCGCAGGATCAGTGCGACGTACTTCAACGACACCACGATGATCAAGGTCCAGATGATCAGTGAAGTTGCGCCGAGGATGTTGGCGGCCGTCAGCGCAATGCCGTGCTGCGGGGCAAACACTTCCTTCATCGCATAAAGCGGGCTGGTACCGATATCCCCGTACACCACGCCCAGCGCCGCGAGCGTCAAAGCTGACGTTTTCCTGTGGGTTGCCGACATTTGTTCCCTTCATAGTTTCCGATGCCTGAAGCGTATCGGGGAACGTATAAAGGCGGTGTATAGATTTCACTCAGTCGCGTGGACGGCGTTGAGTGTGACGCGGAAGCAGGCACCGTGCTCGCCATTCGGCAGGCATTCGACCTCGCCGCCATGGCGCCGCGCAATCTGGCGCACCAGCGCCAGGCCCAGACCCACGCTGCCATCTTTCTCCGATGCGCCGGGCAGGCGGTAGAACGGTTCAAAGATCCGCTCACGTTCGGCCGCCGGCACCCCGGGGCCGTTGTCGCAGACGTCGATCACCACGCCTTCGCTGTCCCGCCCGGCGGCACCGCGGGCCAGCACCACGGAGACCTGCGCGCCACCGCCGTGGCGGCGGGCGTTCTCCAGCAGGTTGCGCACCATGCGCCGCAGCAGCGTGGCATTGCCGCGCAGGATGGGGGCGACGCCGTCCAGGGCGGCGCCGACACGTGCGCACTCCTCGGCCACGATGGCGGTCAGGTCGACATCCCCGCCAGCCGTTTCATCGGCGGGTACTGCGTCAAGGCGGCTGGCCAGCAGCACTTCATCGACCAGCTGGTCCAGTTCCGCCACGTTGCGCGCCAGCTCCTGCCGCATGGCAGGGCTCGCCGATTCCTGCAGCAGCTCCACTGCCATCCGGATCCGCGCAAGCGGTGAGCGCAGTTCATGGGAGGCGTTGGCCAGCAGCGATTTCTGCGCGCCGACCAGTGCTTCGATGCGCGCTGCCGATTCATTGAAGCTGGCGGCCAGTTGCGCCACCTCTCCCCTGCCCTGCACCGGTACGCGCGCAGCCAGGTCGCCCTGCCCCCAAGCCTGCACGCTGCGCTGCAGCTGCTCGAGGCTGCGCGTAATGCGCCGCACCACGGGGTAAGCGCCGATGGCCACCGTCACGGCGATCATGATCAGCAGGACTATCCCGGCCATGGTGGCGCTGTTGCGATACATTTTCTGCGCCATCAGCCAGCGGCCATCCGGCAGCCTGAACGCGAAAACGGACGGGAAGGCGGCCATGACGCCACTCGTGCGCTGCTCCAGCTCCGGCCCGGGCAAGGGCCGGCCTATGGCGGCCAATTGGCGCCCGTCTGCGTCGTACAGGGCAAGATCGGCGCCCAGTTCATTGCGCCAGCGCACCAGAAACCGTTGGAACGTCTCCGGCGGGGCGTCAGCGGGAAGCATGGCGCCGAGCACTTCCGGTTTCACAGCAACGAAGCCATGTACGTGCCGCGCCGGCTCCACCCACAAATGCATGAAAGCGAACATGCAGGCCGCAATCAGCAGGCAGACCAGCAAGGTGGCATAGATGCGCACGTACATGCGCGATAGGAATTCAGGCATCCTGCACTTTCGCGAAGACATAGCCTGCGCCCCGGACGGTGATGATACGGCGCGGCTGCTTTGGCTCATCTTCAATGGCGGCGCGCAGGCGCCCGATGTGGACGTCGATCGAGCGGTCGAACGGCTCCAGGGATCCGCCTTTCAGCGCTTCGATCAGCTGCTCGCGCGACAGCACGCGTCCCGCGCGCTGGGCCATGGCCAACAGCAGGTCGAATTGGTAGGCTGTCAGTGGGCGGTCGACGCCGTCGACACGCACGATGCGAGCACCGGGATCGATCTCGAGCCGGCCGAAGCGCAACAGTGGCTCGGCAGCCGTCGCGGCAGCGTCGACGAGATAGGGCCGGCGCAGCAAGGCGCGCAGGCGCGCCAGCAGTTCCCGTGGCTCGAAGGGCTTGGGCAGGTAGTCGTCCGCCCCGAGCTCGAGGCCGATAACGCGGTCCAATGGGTCGCCCTTGGCAGTCAACATCAACACCGGCAAGCCGCGCAATGGCGCGGGCAGCGCGCGCAGGCGGCGGCAGACCTCCAGTCCGTCAAGGTCGGGCAGCATCAGGTCCAGCAGCAAAGCTGAAAATTCGCCGGGTGCCGCCTTGTCCAACCGTTCCAGCCCATCGAGAGCGGTTTCCGCGTGCTCCATGGCGAAGCCGTTTTGCACGAGATACGTCTCGACCATGGCGGCCAGGCGCTGGTCATCATCGATCAACAGGACATTGGGTTGGGTCATGGACGAATTGTAGGTCAACTTCGGCCGGCACCGTAACCCTGGGCCGGCCTGGACTTCCCTGGTTCCGCTTAATGCTGCTGCATATGGCTGGTCGCCATCAAATGCAGGCCATGGTTGAACATCCCGCGCTGTTCGATTGTGAGCATGTCGGCGGCATCCATCGCCGCTTGCAGCACGCGGCGCGACAACTGGTCCATTGTCTGCATGTTCCGCGAGCGTACGACATCGAGCGAAGCGCGGTCGACTTCGGGTACCAGCAGCATTTTGCTGATTTGCGAATGACCTTCGCTCATTTGCTTTTGCAACGGCTGAACATCCTTGAAGCAGGAAGTGGCGATCTCAGTGAGGCGCGCTTTTTGGGCCGGGGTACCGCCTTCCAAAACGTGCGAAACCAAGCGGGCAATCTGCTGGTCGGCCTTTGCAGGGTCGAACCGCCATTTTCCCTGGCCATGGCTTTGGCCATGGTCGTGAATGCCGGCGCCGCCTGCAATGGCAGCGGTGGCGGTGACGCCAATGGCGGCAGCGGCAGCGAACGCAATGGCGCCCCAGCGGCGGCGCAGGTTGTGCAGGTCTTTCATGTCATCTCCTCGATAAGGTTGGTGGTGTAGCCACTTTAGGAAGACCAGGTTTCGCTTTGATGAGTCCTGCGTAAAGTTTTGTAAATCTGCGACAAATGTAAGGGTTTGTAATGACCGTCAACACACTGCTGAGTGAGCCCGTTTTCAGCTCAGTGACACAGGAAACAGTGCGCTACAAAAGATCAACCAACAGTGAGGATTTAAAAATGAAAAAAGTCATCGCAACCATGATCGCCGGTCTGTTCGCAAGCGCCGCATTCGCACAAACTCCTGCACCGGCAACCCCGGAAGTAAAGGCCGAAGTGAAGGCTGAAGTCAAAACAGAAGTAAAACAGGAAGTGAAGCAGGACGTGCAGAAACCTGCATCGGAAAAGAAATAACGTTACCTATATAAACGATTTATACAATTTAACCTACGGACTGATTACCATGAAAAAGACTATCGCCACCCTGATCGCGGGCCTGTTTGCCACCGCTGCATTTGCCACCACCCCTGCGGCCCCTGCCGCAGCCCCAGCGCCAGCGCCGGCCGCCGCGGCTGCCACCTCCAGCAGCGCCAAGGCTGAAGTGAAGCCGGAAGCGAAAGCGACGACGAAGACTGCACATAAGGGCACGCACAAAAAGGCCGAGAAGCCAGCTGAAACCAAGTCCGAAGTGAAGGCGAGCCCGGCCCCAACCACGGCCGCGGCGCCTGCACCGGCTGCCGCCCCGGCCGCAGCACCTGCGCCAGCGGCCGCCCCGTCCCCGGCCGCCGCTGCAGCGCCAGCCGCCAAGTAATGCCCGCTAACCGCGCAGCGCCCGCTGCGCTGCGCGGTATCCCCACCAGGAAGCTTCTTCGAAAACCGAGAAGCCGCTCAGGTCCGAGTGCGCAAACAGCACCGGTCCATCCGCCTCACGCAATGCCTTCAAGCCCGCCTGGCTGCGGAATCCGGGCACCGGCACGGCCATCGCGTGTCCACGCAAGGTGATATCGACGCGCTCCACGTGCCGCTCGAACAGCGTTCCGTACGCCGCCTTCAAATCGACACTCGCCAGCGCCAGCAGTTCTTCGCCGCTGGCGGACATCATCAATTTACGCGCCTCGCGCGGGTCACGATCGGACAGCGCAAGATAGCTGGTGAACACCGTTTTTTCCGGCGGAGCGACGCGGATATCCTGGTGCGTCGACACCACATAGCCCAAGCCCTTGCTGCCATACACGACGTTATCCCAGGACAGCGGCGCCGAAGGCTGTTCAACCGGAAAACGCTTGAGCAGGAAATTCGCCACCATCCATGGCGCGTGAATTTGCCTGTGGACATCCGGCATGTTTTCCACAACCCTCGCAGCCACATGAAGCGGCATTGCGCAAATGACGCGCCGGCAACGGATCGTGAAGGTACGCGGCACGCCGCGTTCGAGTGCGAAGCACAACACTTCCACTTCCCGTCCCGCACGCCCCTCAATATCGGGCGCGCGCACGCGCACCGCGCTGCCCGCGAGCCGGCGTGGCTGCGCACGCCGCTCCAGGCCGCTCGCCAGCGCCTGCAAGCCTTCCGGCCAGGTGAGCCAGGCACCTTGCTGCGCATTTTCCGCTTCCCCGCCGCGCCCGCAGAAATACAGCAGGCCCGCCCACGCCGACACTGCATCCATTCCCGCGCCATAGTCATCGCGGCAGCAATAATCCAGGTACCACAGCAAGGAAGGCGCCCTGTAGCCGTTCTGCGCAACCCAGGCGCCAAAGCTCATGCCATCCAGCCGCAGCGCCTCCGCGTCCATCGAAGCATGTTCGCTGGGGTAGCTGAACCTGCGCTTGCCGTCCCCTCCCACCGCATGCCGAAGCGCCTCCACCTGCGCAAAGAAGCGCCTTTGCTCCGCCAGTTCGGCCGGCGGCACGCCTTCATGCGGCAATACATCCTCCTGCCAGGCGCCTTGGTACAGCAAGCGGTCCTCGGGCCCATGCAGCACAAAGCGCTCATCGTAATAGGGCTTGCGCGCATCGGCTCCGCGCTGGATCACCCCCAGGTCCGCCAGCAATTCGCGCACGTGGAAACACTCCTGGGTCGGCAAGGGCAAGTAGTGCGCGCCGGTAGGGAAGGCCAGGTCGTCAAAGTGCCCGCCCGCCGCGTTGCCATACGGTTCGGGGCCGTCGAGCATCAGGAAATCATCATGGCCCTCCTTGCGCAATTTCCAGGCGGCGGTGAGCCCGGCAATGCCGGAACCGAGGATCAGGACGTCCGTCGACAGCGCTTGCGACGGCGCCGGCAAAGGCTGGCGGTCGCGCAGGAAGTGTCCTTCTTCGCGCCCTGGCGCATGGACTGCCGGCGTGATCTCCTGCCAGCGCAGGTAGCCCGCCACGCTGGCCGCAGCCGTCGCGCCGCTGGCAGCGGCCCAGGCCAGGAAAGAACGCCGCAGCATCAGCGGATCACCTTGCGCCAATCCTGCTCGAATTCATGCACCAGCGATTGCGTGTTGAGCCGGTTGGGTGCCATCGGCAACGGCTTCATGTCCGGCGGGAAGCTGAACATGGCACGTGTGGTATCCGCATTCAGGAAGCGCATCGGCAAGCTGTACGTTTCCGGCGCGCGGTAATCCAGCTGGGGCGACGCCATGATGAATCCCCACTCGCCGAACGACGGCACGTAAACGTGGTAAGGCCAGGTGCGCATGCCCACCTCCCGCAGCGTGGCATCGACAGTCCAGTAGGCATGCGGCGCGAAGAAGGGCGAAGTTGCCTGGACCACCACCAGGCCATTTGCCGCCACGTGCTTCTTCAGCACGCCGTAAAACGGTACCGAGTACAACTTGCCGAGGGCGAAGCTGGACGGATCGGGAAAATCGACGACCGCCGCATCGAACATATCCTGGTTCCGCTGCAGCCAGACTGCGGCGTCCGCGTTCACCACCCGCACCCGCTTGTCGCGGAAGGCGCCGTTGTTCAGCGCCGCCAACTCTGCGCGCTGCGTGAACGCCGCCGTCATGGCCGGGTCCAGGTCCACCACGGTGACGTGTTCCACCTGTGGATAACGCAGGACTTCGCGCAAGGCCAGGCCGTCCCCGCCGCCCAGGATCAGCACGCGTTTGGCCCAGGGCAGCGCGGCCATCACCGGATGCACCAGCGCCTCGTGATAACGGTATTCGTCGCGCGAGGAGAATTGCAGGTTGCCGTTGATGTACAGGCGCAGGTCATCCTTCCATTTCGTGATCACCAGGCGCTGGTAAGGGGTGCTGGTCGAATACACCACTTCATCGCCGAACAGTCCATGCTCGCCCCAGCCGGTCAGGCGGTCAGCGCCGCTGAAACCGATCACCAGCGCCAGCATCACGGCGCTGGCACGCAGCAGCCGGCCCGCCACGTTCGCCAGCTCTGTGCGGAACACATAAATTGTCCACAGGGCCACGCCGATATTCAGCATCCCGAACAGGAAGCCCGTGCGCACCAGGCCAAGCTGCGGCGCCAGCACCAGCGGGAACAGCAGCGAAACCGCCAGCGCGCCGAGGTAGTCGAAGGTCAGCACCCGGCTGACCAGCTCGCTGAATTCCGTTTGCCGCGCGTTCAAGGCGCGCATCACCAGCGGGATCTCCATGCCCACCATCGCGCCGACCAGGAACACCGTCGTGTACAACAAGGTGCGGAACGGCGCGGCGGCCCAGGCATAGGTCATGAACAGCGCCGCCGCCGACAGCCCGCCGATCAGGCCGACCGCCAGTTCGATGTCGACGAAGCGCGCCAGCACGTCTTCATCCTTCACATATTTCGAGAAGTGCGCACCCACGCCCATCGCGAACAGGTAGCAGCCGATGATGGTTGAAAACTGAAGCACCGAGTCGCCCAGCAGATAACTGGAAAGTGCGCCGGCGATCAATTCATAGGCAAGCCCGCAAGACGCGACGACGAAGACTGAAACGATGAGAATCTTTTTGGTCATTTGGGCGCTTATGCTCTAATATGTTTCTTTGTTAGCAAGCTTGTCACTTTAACCGGGGATCGACGTGAACGCCATCCTAAATTATCTGGTCCACCTGGCACTCGCCGCCTTGCTGCTGGTTGTTTTCTTCAAGGCCTATACCTGGCTCACGCCGTACGACGAAGTTAAGCTGATCCGCCAAGGCAACCACGCTGCCGCATTTTCGCTGGGCGGCGCCTTGCTCGGCTTTTCGCTGACCATCGGCTCAAGCATCCTGCACACCAATAATGTGCAGCAGTTCCTCGGTTGGGCCTTCGGCGCGATGATCGTGCAGGCGCTCGGCTATGCGGTGACGACGCGCTGCCTGAAAATGGCGCAAGACCAGATTGAAGCAGACAACAGCGCCTTCGGCGGCTTGCTCGGCACCATTTCGCTTTCCATCGGCGGCATCAACGCCGCTTGCATTTCCTGAACCTGAAAGAGGCCACATCATGGGTATCGGCAGCTTTATCAAGAAGCAGTTTATCGACGTACTGCAGTGGAACGAGGAAACGGAGGGCGTGCTGTCCTGGCGCTACCCGATGCAGGATTTCGAGATCCAGAACGGCGCCGTGCTGATCGTGCGCGAATCGCAGGTCGCGGTATTCGTCAATGAAGGCCAGATCGCCGACGTGTTCGGCCCCGGCACGCACAAGCTCACCACGCAGACCCTTCCCGTGCTGACCAACCTGAAAAACTGGGACAAGCTGTTCGACTCGCCGTTCAAGTCGGACGTCTATTTCTTCAGCACCCGCGTGCAGACTGGCCGCAAGTGGGGCACGCCGCAGCCGATCACGATCCGCGACAAGGATTTCGACATGATCCGCGTACGCGCTTTCGGCATGTATTCCTACCGCGTCAGCGACCCGCGCAAGTTCTTCACCGAATTGAGCGGCACCCGCGACACCTATACGCGCGAGGACGTGGAAGACCAGTTGCGCGGTATCCTGCTGGCCTCCATGGCCAGCTCGCTCGGCGCCTCGCAGATCGCCTTCCTCGACATGGCGGCAAACCAGGCGCTGATGGCGCAGGAAGTCAAAGGCGGCCTGGCGGACGCCTTCGCCCGCTACGGCATCGGCCTGGATGAATTCAATGTGGCCAGCGTCAGCCTGCCGGAAGAATTGCAAGCCGCGCTGGACGAGCGCATTTCCGCCGGCATGAAGGGCAGCCTGGGCGCCGACAAGATGACCGGCTACACCCGCTACCAGACGGCGCAAGCCATTCCGCTGGCGGCCCAGAACGAAGGTGGCCTGGCAGGCATCGGCGCCGGCCTGGGTGCCGGGTTGACCGTCGGCCAGGTGATGGGGCAAGCCATGGGCCAGGCCATGCAGCCCGGCGCGGCGCCGGCCCCTGCGGCGGCCGCGCCAGCCGCTCCCGCCGCGCCGGCGCCGGAGTCGATCGAAGACCGCCTGGGCAAGCTGAAGGCCCTGCTCGACAAGGGGTTGATCTCGGCTACCGATTACGATGCCACCAAGGCTGAACTGCTGAAAAAACTGATCGGATAATCCGGGCCGCATGCAAACCGTTTCCTGCCCAAGCTGCGGCGCGGAGGTCAATTTCCGTTCGCACGCCTCCGTCATGGCGGTGTGCGAGTACTGCAACACGCGCGTACTGAAGG
>CBFGQI010000073.1:0-24514 GCA_965650885.1 uncultured Oxalobacteraceae bacterium | reverse complement strand
GCCCGTGGCCAAAGCCACGCTGCGCGCTGCCCAGCATCACGAGTATCGCCTGCCCTGCCGCCACTGTCACGCCGCCGACCGTGCAAGCCTCGGCGGCGAAACGGCGCGTGTTGACGATGGGCGGGTCGGTGAGCATCACCTGCGCCACCAGCGCATCGGGATCGGCAGGGCTGGCGCCATGCTGCAGCGCGACCAGGCAATTGCCCAGCAGGCCGGCGCTGGCCTCGTACGTCTGCGACAACAGGCCGACCAGGTTGGCGAGGATGGCATGGTCGTTGCGCCAGCCGGCAGCGCCAGCCTCCAGCGCCACGGCGGCAGCCAGGGAGCCCGATGGTGCAGCTTGCAGCAGCTCGCGCATGGCGGCCAGCAGGCGCAGGCTTGCCGCATGCGCCGCTTCGATTTGCTGCGCACTGCCCAATGGGGACAGGCAGGCCACGAAATCACCCATCCAGCGCGCCAGCGCGGGCAACTGCGCGTCGGCAAAGCCGAGCAGGCTGGCGACCGTGCTGACCGGCGCCTCGAACGTCCACGTGCCCCACGTGCGGCCGTCAGCCAGCAGGCGCGCGGCCACGGTTTGCGCCCGCTGCCGCGCCAGGGCCGGGGGCGCCGCTTGCGCCAGCGCGCGCTGCAGGGCAAGCTTGGGCGCGGCATGGCGCTCCCCTTCGTTCATGCGCACCAGCGCGCCAAACACTGCGCCGGCGCTGCCGCCGGCAATGGCCGCCGGCACCGGTTCGGACAACGGCCGCACGCGCAGCGCAGGATGGCTGAGCACTTGCTCGACCAAGGCTGCCCCTTCGGCGAGCCACATGCCCCGCCCCGTATCCCATATCAAATCCTGCATCCCATTCCTCCGGCATCGATCAAGAAATTGCAGTATCCTGAAAAAACCGCAACGACAATTCGCCCTGCATCGAACTATGGATTCCAAGCTCGCCCATATCGCCGGCGCCATCGCCGAACCTGCCCGCGCCCGCATGCTGTGCTCCCTGCTGGACGGGCGTGCCCGCACCGCCACCGAACTGTCGGTGGTGGGGGAAGTGAGCCCCTCCACTGCCAGCGCCCATTTGGCGCGCCTGAAGGACGAGCAACTGCTGCTGCAGCTGGCGCAAGGCAAGCACCGCTACTACAAACTCGCCAGCCAGGAGGTGGCCGCCGCACTGGAAGCCTTGCTGGTGGTGGCGGGCTTGCCGCGCGACGAGTTCAAGCCCAATACGCCCGACCGCCTGCGCCATGCGCGCACTTGTTACGACCACATGGCGGGCACGGTGGCGGTACGGCTGCACGACCACTTTGCCGCCCAGGGCTGGCTGGCCGCCGACGGCGACGCGTACGGCTTGAGCGCGCAAGGCGAACAGCGCTTCGCGCAGCTTGGCCTGGACCTGGCCGCGCTGCGCAAGCTGCGGCGCCGCTTCGCCTGCCCTTGCCTGGACTGGAGCGAGCGCAAGCCCCACCTGGGCGGCGCGCTGGGTGCCGCCCTGTTGCAACTGGCGCTGCAGCGCGGCTGGGTGGAACAGGATCTCGACAGCCGCGCACTGCAGCTGCCGCCCAAAGGCCAACGCCAGATGCTGGCGGCCTTCGGTCTAAGCAGCGCTTAAGGTTTTGATAAGATGATGCGGTTTCCTGAACTCATCGGAGGCATCCGGCCATGAAAAAATTCATCCGCGAAAACAAGGGCTTCATCGTCTTCCTGCTGACACTGGGCGTATTCCGCACCGCCATCGCCGACTGGAACCCGATCCCGTCCGCCTCGATGCACCCCAACCTGCTGGAAGGCGACGTGGTGTTCGTCAACCGCGTCGCCTACGACCTGAAGGTGCCGCTGACCGACATTTCGCTGCGCCAGCTCGGCGAGCCGCAGCGCGGCGACATCGTGACCTTTTCCTCGCCGAAGGATGGCACGCGCCTGATCAAGCGCGTGGCGGCACTGCCGGGCGACCGCGTCGAAATCCGCAACGAACGCCTGGTCATCAACGGCAAGCCCTCCGAGTACGCTGTGCTGGGCAATGCGGTGGAACATATCGAACAGGTCGGCGACCTGCAGGCGCTGCAACTGCAGGAACACAATGCCAGCGCCAGCTACAGCATCCAGGTGCTGCCGCAAGTCGATGCCCGGCGCGACTTCGGCCCGGTCACGGTACCGGCCGGCAGCTACCTGATGCTGGGCGATAACCGCAACAACAGCCATGATTCGCGCTACATCGGCTTCGTGCCGCGCGAATTGCTGATCGGCCGTGCCGAGCGCATCCTGGTGTCGGCCGATATCCTGGGCAACTGGAAGCCGCGCACGGAACGCATCGGCATGAGCTTGCGGCCATGATCGAATTCCAGGGGCTGGCCAAACAATACGGCGGGTTTGCCGCCGTGCAGCCGCTGACGCTGACGGTGCGGCGCGGCGAAGTGTTCGGCTTCCTCGGACCGAACGGTGCCGGCAAGACCACCACCATCCGCATGATGATGGGCATCCTGGTGCCGAGCGCCGGCCGCGTGCTGGTGGGCGGCCTCGATTGCCAGGCCGATGCGGCCCTGGTCAAACGCCATGTCGGTTACCTGCCCGACAATCCGATCTTTTACGATTTCCTGCGCGGCCGCGAGATCCTGCAATTTGTGGCGGAGATGCACGGCATGCCGCGCCAGGCTGCCATCGAGCGCGCCGCCCGGCTGCTGCAGGAGTTCGGCCTGCAGGAAGTCAGCGAGGAATTCGCCGTCAATTATTCGATGGGCATGAAGAAGAAGCTGGGCCTGGCCTGCGCCCTGGTGCACGATCCCGCCGTCCTGATCCTGGACGAGCCGATCAACGGCCTCGACCCGCGCGCGGCGCGCGAAGTGCAGGACCGGCTGGTGGCCAGCGCTGGCGCCGGCAAAACCATTTTCGTTTCGACCCACTTGCTCGATATGGCACAGCGCATGTGCAACCGCGTCGGCATCATCAACCGCGGCGCGCTGGTGGCAACCGGTTCGCTGGATGAATTGCGCGGCGTCAGCAGCGCCAACAGCACGCTGGAAGAGCTGTTCCTCGAACTCACCGACGAAGACCGCCTGAGCGCATGAGGGACCTGCCCAGCGCCCCGCGTGCATTCTGGCTGCTGGCGCGCCTGCGCTTGTTGCGGCTCCTGAACATGGGCAATGCGCTGCGCTTGCGCAAGGCGCCAACGGGTGCCGGCCGCCCCGCCACCAGCGGCAAAAAGAATGTGCGCTGGCTCATTTCCAGCCTGCTCGCAGGCTTCATGCTGTTTGCCTTCCTCAATACCGCCAGCACGTCGCTGCTGAACATGCAGTGCCGCCTGCCGACCGGCAGCCAGTGCCTGGCCACCGGCCACCAGGCCGGGCCAGGCCCGGGGCCGGAACAGGCCAGCCGGGAATTGCGCAGCGCCCCTTTTCATCCGGTGCTGATGCGGGCAGCCGCCATGCAGCTTTGCCTGCTGTTCGGCATCGCTTTCCTGATGCCGCTGGGCAGCAAGGAAATGGCGCGGCCCGACTGGGACCTCGAATGGCTGGTCACTTTGCCCCTGCCGCGGCGCACCCTGCTGCTGGCGCGCATCGCGGAGCGCACGCTGGCCAACCCGTCCGGCATCCTGGCGCTGTGGCCGGTGTGCGTGGCGATCGCCTGGCACGCGGGACAGCGGTGGAGCGCGCCGCTGCTGGCGGCTGCCGCCACCCTGCCCCTGCTGGCATGCGCCGCCACGCTGCGCACGGTGGCCGATACCGGCTTGCGGTTGCGCCTTGCCCCTTCACAGCTGCGCAACCTGCAAGCCATCGCTTCGGTCGCCAGCTTGCCGCTGATGTACCTCGCCATTTCGTTTTCCATGCCGACCGCCACGCTCACCTTGGGCTGGGCCGCCCACTTTCCGGCATGGGCCCTGTGGACGCCTCCCGGCCTGGCATTGCAGGCACTGCAGGCGCGCGGCAGCCTGCAGGCGCTGGGCTATGGCGCACTCCTGGCGGGGCAGACGGCGCTGCTGCTATGGCTCGGCCTGCGCCTGCTGCGCGCCTTGCTGGCGGACGGTGTGGTCGCCACCGGTGCGCGCGAGACCGGCCGCGCCACGGAGCGCGCGGCAACTGGCGCAACCGGCACCACGGCCGGCGCCAGGATCGGCGCCAAGTTCGCCGGCATCGTTGCCGGCTGGGCGCCCGGCACAGCGCTGCAGCGGCGCGAGCTGCGGCTGCTGAGCCGGGACCGCAACTTCCTGGTGCAAAGCCTGCTGATTCCCATTGTGATTTTCGGCAGCCAGCTGGTATTGAATGGCCAGGTGGAGAATATGGGCCAGTTCCTCGGCAGCCCCGCCTTGCTGTCCTCGGTTGCCTTCGGCCTGGGCGCCTACGTGCTGATGCTGTCCGCCTTCCAGACCATCAACACCGAAGGGCAATCGCTGTGGATGCTGTACACCTACCCGCACAGCATCGGCAGCATGCTGGCGCAGAAGGCGCAACTGTGGTCACTGCTGGCAATGGCTTATCCGCTGGCGGTATTCGGCATGGGCCTCTGGTTCGGCGTGACGGCCGATGGCCGCCTGCTGGCGCAAGCCGTCCTGGTCCTGGCCGGCATCCCGATCTTCGCCACCATTGCGGTAGCGCTGGGCGTGTGGGCCTGCGATCCGCTGGCGCAGGATGCGCACACGCGCGTGCGGCCCACATTCGCGTACGCCTACCTGATCCTGTCCTCGCTGTACACCTATGCCCTGAACACGCGCGCATGGCATGTGCGCCTGGCGGCGATCGTCCTGCTGGCCGCACTTGCCCTGTCGCTGTGGCAGCGCGCCCGCGACGCCCTGCCCTACCTGCTCGACCCGACCGCCACCCCGCCGCCGCGCGTCTCCGCATCGGACGGCATCATGGCCGCGATCCTGTTCTTCCTGCTGCAATTGCTGGTGGCAGGGGCAATGCACCTGGCCGGCAGGACTGTCGCGATCCCGGAGCTGGCAGCCTCCTTTGCCATCGCCGGCGCGCTGGTATATGCACTGGCGCGCCTGCTGTACTGGCGCAGCGGCACGACGGGCGTGCCGCGCCTATGGCATGGTGCCTGGCACGACGCCTGGCGCAGTGCGCTCGGCTGGGGGCTGCTGATGGGGCTGCCAGCCCTGGCTGCCGGCGCCTTATGGCTGGCCGTCCTGCGCCATGCCGGCGCCATGCCGCCCGCGCCAGCGCGCGCCGCGCTGGTCTGGCTGGTGCCGCTGGCCGTACTGGCCGCACCCATATTCGAAGAATTCATCTTCCGCGGCCAGCTTTTCGGCGGCTTGCGCCGCTCGCTGCCAGGCTGGCCTGCGATGGCCGCCAGCGCAGCGCTGTTCGCCGTCATCCATCCCCCGCTGGCCATGGCGCCGGTGTTCGTACTGGGCCTTTGCACCGCCTATGCCGCGCAGCGCAGCAAATCGCTGCTGGCCCCCATGCTGGCGCACGCCCTGTACAACGGCGGCATGCTGGTGCTGCAGTAAAAAAAAGCGGTGGCCTGAAAACAGGACCACCGCAAGGAAGAACGCCATGGGGGCGTTAAACGGAGCGCAAAGCGCGTCAATTCATTACTGGCTCTGGTGCGACATCATCCAGGCCACGAAGGCTGCGCGGTTGCGCGAGCAGATCAGCACTTTGCCGCGCCCGGAGAAGCGCAGCACCATGCCTTCGCCGCTGGTCACGGAATTCACCAGGCTCCCCAGCAGGCCGCCGCCCGAGCGGGTTGCCACCGCCAGCTCATAGCGCAGCGCGCTATCCCAGGCCACCACGTGGGCGTTATCGATCACCACTTCCCGGCCCGGCTCGACCTCGACTTCATGCAACGCGCCAAAGCCGGACACCACCAGTTGGCCCTGGCCGGTCGATTCGGTGACGAAGAAGCCGCCGCTCTGGCCGAACAGCGCATTGCCCACGTTCTGGGTGCGCACGCGCAGATCGATTCCGCTGCTGGCGGCAACGAAGGCGCCGTCGCTGATCATGTACTGGCGCTCGCCCACGTCCAGCACGCGCATGGCGCCCGGCAGGTTGGGCGACAGCAGGCAGCTGCCGTCGCCGCCGCTGGCTTCGATGTTTTGCTGGAAGAACGATTCGCCGTTCGCCAGGGAGCGCATCAGCGCGCCGCCCAGGCCGCCCCGCATCTTGCCTTTCAGCTCAAGCGCGGCATCCATCATCACCATCGCATTCGATTCGCAGAAGATGCGTTCGCCCTGCTTCATCGACACTTGCAGGAAGGGATCGATATCCCCGGTCACAGTGAAAGTCGTCATGGTTCTCAAGCGTTCATTTCAAGTTTCTTATGGCGGATCGAGGACCACAGGGAAGCCACGATGAATGCCACACCAATCAGGCCGGTAATCACTTCCGGTATATGGAACTTCATGCTGGCCAACATGATCACCGCCAGGATGCCGATCGCATAGTGCGCGCCGTGCTCCAGGTAGACGTACTCTTCGAGCGTGCCCTTGTGCACCAGGTAGACCGTCATCGAGCGTACGAACATGGCGCCGATCGCCAGGCCCAGCATGATGATCACGACGTCGCTGGTGATGGCAAACGCGCCGATCACGCCGTCGAAGGAGAACGAGGCGTCCAGCACTTCCAGGTACAGGAAGCCGCCCACGCCGCCGCGCTTGACCAGGTCGCCGGCATTCACGCCGCCTTCTTCTTCCTTCTCCAGCCAGGTGGACAGCGCGTCCACGCCGACGTAGATCAGCAAGCCCCACATGCCGGCCACCAGCACGATGAATTTCTGCGCTTCGTCGACGATGCTGAGGCTCCCCAGCAGCACGCCCATGGAAATCATGATGGCAATCGACGACACCTTGCCCAGCGCGCCCAGCTTGCGCTCGACGTGGCCCAGCCAGTGCATCTGCTTTTCATGGTCGAAGATGAAATTCAGGAACACCATCAGCAGGAACATGCCGCCGAATGCCGCCACTTCCGCGTGGTGGTTGGTCAGGTGGGTCGAGAAGGCTTTCGGGTCGTTCAGTGCCAGCGTCCAGACGTCGGGAATGCTGAGGTCTGCCGCCACCGCCACGATTACCAGCGGGAACACCAGCCGCATGCCGAATACCGCGATGATGATGCCGACACCGAGGAACAGCTTTTGCCAGAACGCGTCCCAGGTTTTCAGGACGGAGGCATTGACCACGGCGTTATCGAAGGAGAGCGAAACTTCCATCACGCTCAGGATTAAGGCGATCCACAGGGCCGCCAGGGCGCCGCTGATGCCGGTTTGTTGGTATCCCCACCACCCTGCTGCCGCAAGACAGATGAAGGAGACCAGGAATGAGACCCTGAAGTGCTTCATCGGTTTTTCCCTTTCTCGTTGTTTGGTTCGGCAAGTCTAAGGTCTGCCAGCCCATTTAAAAATAGAAGATAATCGAAGTATTACTTCCGGAAAACCGAAGCATGAAAACTACTGGCCTGAACTTCCGTCACCTCTACTTCTTCCGCACGGTCGCCGCCGAGGGCAGCGTGACGCGGGCCGCCGACCGCCTGGGCCTGGCCATCCAGACCGTGAGCACGCAGATTGCCGCCCTGGAGCAGTCGATCGGCAAGTCACTGCTGACCCAGCAGGGGCGCCGCCTGGTGCCGACCGAGGCCGGGCGGGTGGCGCTCACCTATGCCGAGCAGATTTTCCAGCTGGGCGACCGCATGCAGGAGGCGCTGGAGGAAGTCGATGCGGGCAAGGTGCGGCTGGCGGTCGGCATATCCGACTCCATGCCCAAGCTGATCGCGGCGCACTACCTGGAGGCCGCGCTGCCGCCCGAGCGGGCGGTGCGGCTGGTGTGCACCGAGGGCGAGTTCGACGCGCTGCTGGCCGAACTGGCGCTGCACAAGCTGGACGTGGTGCTGACCGACCGTCCGGTGCGCGCCAGCGCCTCGCTGCGCGTGTTCAGCCACCTGCTGGGCGAAAGCGAAATGCAGCTGTTCGGCACACGCGTCCTGGCGCGCAAGTACGGCAAGGATTTCCCAGCCGGCCTGAATGGCGCCCCGCTGCTGCTGCCGACCCGCAACACGGCCCTGCGTGGGCGCATCGATGCCTGGCTGCTGGAACAGGGCGTGCGGCCCGACGTGGTGGGGGAATTCGAGGACAGCGCGATGCTGAACACCTTCGGCCGCAACGGCATGGGGCTGTTCTTCGCGCCGGCGGCGCTGGCGGGCGACATGCTGGAGCAGTTCGGCGCCCTGCCGGTGGGCCCGGCGCCCGAACTGCGCGAGCAGTTCTATGCGATTTCCAGCGAGCGGCGCATCAGCCACCCGGTGGTGGAGCGGATGCTGAATACTTCGCCGCGATAGCCGCCAGGCCGGCGCTGGCGTAAGCCATCATATCGTCGACCAGGGCGTCGACGTCGTTGCTTAAGGCCGGAAACAGGTTGGAGCGCATTTCGCGCGGCGCCACCAGCAGGGCCAGGCAGGGCGACATCAGCAGGAACAGGGAGCGCTGCAGGCCCGGCGTGGTGGGCGGCAGGCCGGTGATCTGGGCTACCAGCCCTACCATCAGCATGGCTTTGGGGGCGATGGCTTTCTGCACCAGCGCAGGGGCGTGCTCGGTGGGCGACATCAGCTCGCGGATGACGACGCGCGCCCCCCAATGGGCCAGCGGGCCGGTGGCGCGCTGCACGATGCCGCGCAGGATCACGCGCAGCTTGTCGCGCGGCGGCAACTCGCGTGCGGCGATTTCCTGCATTTCGTCCAGCTTGAGCAAATGGTGGTGGGCTTCCACCAGCACCGCCTCATAAAGCGCGCCGCGGCTGCCGAAGTGATAATTGACCGCAGCGATATTGGTACCGGCGCGGGCGCAGATTTCCTTGCTGGTGGCGTCGGCGAAGCCGCGCTCCGCAAACACCTGCCCTGCCACGTCGAGCAAAGTCTGGCGCGTGGCGTCGCCATCCTGGCGGCTGCCCCGGCTGCTGCGTCCCCTAGCCTGTTTGTCAGTATTTCCCATGGCTTGCATTGTACGTCGAAAATAAATTCAAATCCAAATTTGAATTTGATGTAGAATTTCCGCAGGAGGTTCGCCATGAACAAGAAATCTGTTGGAATTGCCATGCTGGCCACAACGCTGGTCGGTGCCGGCGTCTGGTACTGGAGCCGCCCGGCGGCGAATGATAAGGAACTCGTGCTGTACGGGAATGTGGACCTGCGCCAGGTGGCGCTGGCCTTTTCTGCCAGCGAGCGGGTAGCCGGTGTATTTGCCGAGGAAGGCCAGCGGGTAAAGGCTGGCGAAGTGCTGGCAGAGCTGGACACGCGCGGCCTGCGCCTGCGGCTAGCGGAGGCCGAAGCGCAGGCGGCGGCGCTGCAACAGGCGCTGGCGCGGCTGAAGGCCGGCACGCGGCCGGAGGAAGTGGCGCAATCGCGCGCCCGCACCGCAGCCGCGCAGGCCGAGGCCGACCTGGCGCGCCAGCAGCTCGAACGCGTGCTGGCGGTGCAGCAGGACAGCAGCGGCCGCGCCGTCAGCCAGCAGGACGTCGATGCGGCGCGCGCCCGTGCCAAGGCGGCGCAGGCCCAGCTTGAACAGGCGCGCCAAGGGCAGGAACTAGCCCGGCATGGCCCGCGGCGCGAGGATATCGCACAGGCGCAGGCACAGTCCGATGCGGCCCAGGCGGCCATCGCGCTGCTGCGGCATCAGTTGGGCGAGGCGACGCTGAAGGCGCCGCTCAATGCCGTGGTGCGGGCGCGCCTGATGGAGCCGGGCGACATGGCCTCGCCGCAGCGCCCTGTCTATACGCTGGCGATGGCCGATCCGAAGTGGGTCAGGACCTATGTGCGCGAGTCGGACCTCGGGCGCGTCAAGCCCGGCATGGCGGCGGCCATCAGCATTGACAGCCAGCCGGGCAAGGTACTGGCGGGCAAGGTGGGCTACATCTCCTCGGTGGCGGAATTCACGCCGAAAACGGTACAGACCGAAGACTTGCGCACGGCGCTGGTGTACGAGGTGCGGGTGCTGGCCGAAGACAAGGCCGACGTGCTGCGCATGGGCATGCCGGCCACGGTGCGCATCGCTCTCGGGCAGTAATCATGGAAAACGTCGTGCTCAGCGGGCGCGGTTTGTCGCGCCACTTCACCAGCAAGGAGGCCGCGGCGCCGACCATAGCGCTGGATGGCGTGTCGCTCGACGTGCGGGCCGGCGCCCTGACGGCGCTGGTGGGTCCGGACGGCGCCGGCAAGACCACCTTGCTGCGCATGGCGGCCGGCTTACTGGCGCCCAGTGCGGGCTCGCTGTCGGTGCTGGGTATCGACGTGGCTGCGCAGCCGCAGCGGGTGCAGGACCGCATCAGCTATATGCCGCAGCGCTTTGGCCTGTACGAAGACTTGAGCGTACAGGAGAACATGGACCTGTATGCCGACCTGCATGGCGTGCCGCAGGACGTGCGGCGCGAACGGTTCGCACGGCTGCTGCATATGACGGACCTGGCGCGCTTTACGGCGCGGCCGGCGGGCAAGCTGTCGGGCGGCATGAAGCAGAAACTGGGCTTGGCCTGCACGCTGGTGCGCTTGCCCGACCTGCTGCTGCTCGATGAGCCGACGGTGGGGGTCGATCCCCTGTCGCGGCGCGAGTTGTGGGCCATTGTGCAGGAGCTGGTGGAGACCGAGCAGTTGTCGGTGATCGTCAGTACCTCCTATATGGACGAGGCGGAGCGCTGCCAGCAGGTGTTTGTCATGCATGAGGGACGGCTGCTGGCTTCCGGCGCGCCGGCCGAACTGCGGGCGCGGGCGGATGGCCTGTGCTACGTCGCGGCGCCGGGCGCCGGCGACTCGGCGCGTTCGCTGCAGGCGCGGCTGATCGATGCGCGGGCCTTGGTGGTGGATGCGGTGCCCGAGGGCGGTCAGGTGCGGTTTATCCGCCGTGCCGATGCTGCCGACGGCGCGCTGGCGCAGCTGCTGAACGGCGCGCAGCCCTCGCCCGCTGAGGCGCGCGTGGAAGATGGCTTCATGATGCTGCTGCGCGCGGCACCCGTCGCAGCCGCGCACGGCCGCGCGGACGCGGCGCGCGACAGCGACGCACTCCGGCATGCCTCCGCCGACGAATACGGCGCAGGCGGTGTGGCCGGCGCTGGCAATGCAGGCGGCGCGGCCGGTGCAGGCGGCGTGGCCGACGTGCGCGGTACGGCGGGCGCGCCGGGCGGCGGCGTGGCGGCGGCGCGGGGCGGGCACGCAGAGGCGATGATCGAGGTGCGCGACCTGGTGCGCAAGTTCGGCGATTTCACGGCCGTGGCCAGCACCAGCTTCAGCGTCGCACGCGGCGAGATCTTCGGCCTGCTGGGCCCTAACGGCGCGGGCAAGACCACCACCTTCCGCATGCTGTGCGGCCTGCTGCCGGCCAGCTCCGGCTTCCTCCAAGTGGCAGGCGTCAACCTGCGCCACGCCCGTGCCCAGGCGCGCGCCAGGGTTGGCTACGTGTCGCAGAAATTCGCCCTGTACGGCAACCTGACCGTCGCTGAAAACCTGGACTTCTTCGGCGGCGCCTACGGCCTGTACGGCAAGCGGCTGCAGCAGCGCACCAGCCAGGTGCTGGAGCAATTCGACCTGCGCGGGCAGGAGGACAAGCCAAGCGGCCAACTGCCCGGCGGCTTCAAGCAGCGCCTGGCGATGGCCACCGGTCTGCTGCACGAGCCCGAGGTGCTGTTCCTGGACGAACCCACCAGCGGCGCCGACCCGCTGGCGCGGCGCGAGTTCTGGCGCCGCATCACCACCCTGTCTAACCAGGGCGTCACCATCGTCGTCACCACCCACTTCATGGAAGAAGCCGAGTACTGCGACCGCATCGTCATCCAGGATGCCGGCAAGCTGCTCGCCATCGGCACCCCGCTCGAAGTGCGCACCCAGGCCGGTGGCGCCGGCAATATGGAAGACGCCTTCATCGCCATCGTCGAACAGCACCGCAACGGAGGCCACCCATGAACCGCGCCTTCCCCAGGCGCCTGGCCGCACTTGTCCGCAAGGAATTCCGCCAGCTGCTGCGCGACGCATCGAATCTGGCGATCGGCATCGCCCTGCCCATCGTCCTGATCCTGATTTTCGGCTATGGCCTGTCGCTGGACGTCAAGAACGCCCCCGTCGCCATCGTCATGGAGGACAGCTCGCCCACCGCCCACGACGCCGCGGCCGGCCTGAGCCTGTCACCCGTCTTCGCGCCCATGCCGGTCGCTTCGATGCACGATGCCGAAGCCCTGATGCGGGAGCGCCGCGTCGATGCCATCGTGCGCATTCCCGCCACCTTCACGCGCGACGTCGGCGCCGGCAGCGCCGCCGTGCAGGTGATCGTGCATGGCGCGGAGGCCAACCGCGCCAGCATCATCATGAACTACGCCAGCGGCGCGCTGCAGCAATGGAGCGCACGCCGCGCCGAGCGGCTGGGCAGCGCCGCACGCGGCCCGGCGCTGCCCGCCAGCGGCGCGGTGCAGCTCGAGCAGCGCATGTGGTACAACAGCGCCAACACCAGCACCTGGTACCTGGTGCCCGGCCTGATCGTGCTGATCATGACCCTGGTCGGCGCCTTCCTCACCGCCCTGGTGATGGCGCGCGAATGGGAACGCGGCACGCTGGAGGCGCTGTTCGTGACACCGGTGCGCCCGGAGGAAATCCTGCTGGCAAAGATCATCCCCTACTTCTGCGTCGGGATGCTGGGATTGTTCCTCTGCCTGGCCGCCGCGCGCTTCCTGTTCCACGTACCGATGCACGGATCGCTGCTGGTGATCGTGTTCGCCTCCATGCTGTACCTGCTCGTCGCCGTCGGCATTGGCCTGCTGATTTCCTCGGCCACCAAGAACCAGTTCCTGGCCAGCCAGATCGCCCTGGTCAGCAGCTTCATGCCCTCGCTGATGCTGTCCGGCTTCCTGTTCGACCTGCGCAACGTGCCGCTGGTGGTGCAGGCCGTGGGGCGCGTGCTGCCCGCCACCTATTTCATGGAGCTGGTCAAGACCCTGTTCCTGGCCGGGAACGTCTGGCCGCTCATCCTGCGCAACTGCGCCATCCTCGCCGCCTACGCCGTGCTGCTGCTGGGCATAGCACGCGCGGTCACCCGAAAACGACTGGACTGAGGCAGCCATGATTGCTTTCTTCCGCCGCATCGCCGTCATCGTCCGCAAGGAATTCCTGGCGGTGCTCAAAGACCCCAAGAGCCGCGCCATCCTGGTGGTGCCGGCCATCGTGCAAAGCCTGCTGTTCGGCTACGCGGCCACCTACGACCTGACGCACGTGCCGTACGCGGTGCATGACGCCAGCCGCAGCGCCGCCTCGGCCGAGCTGCTGGCCAAACTCGATGCCAGCGGCACCTTCCGGCACACCGTCGCCTTCGATACGCAGGAAGAACTGCGCGAAGCGATCGATCGCCAACGCGCCCTGCTCGCCATCAGCATCCCGGCCGATTTCGAACGCCGGCTGTATGCGGGCGATGCGGCACCGCTGCAAGTGGTGCTGGATGGCCGCAACTCCAATACCGCCGGTTCGGCGGGCGCTTACCTGGGCGCCGTGGTGGCGGACTTCAACCGCCAGTGGCGCGAAAGGCACGGCGGCGCCGTGCCCCCGCTGCGCATCGAATCGCGTGCCTGGTTCAATCCCAACCTGGAAACGCGCTGGTACCTGATGCCGGGCATGATCGCGGCGCTCAGCATGCTGCAAACCCTGCTGCTGACCGCCCTGTCCGTGGCGCGCGAACGGGAACAGGGTACCTTTGACCAGCTGCTGGTCACGCCGCTTACCCCGCTCGACATCATGGTCGGCAAGGCGCTGCCGCCGGTCATGATCGGCCTGCTGCAATCGTCCCTGATCCTGCTGGTCACCAGCCTGTGGTTCGGCGTGCCGATGGCCGGGTCAGTGCTGTCGCTGTATGCCGCGCTGACGCTGTTCACCGTGGCCAGCGTGGGCATCGGGCTGTCGATTTCCGCCGTGTCGCTGAATATGCAGCAGGCCATGCTGTACACCTTCGTGATGGTGATGCCGATGATGCTGCTGTCCGGCCTGACCACGCCGGTGCGCAATATGCCGCAGGCGCTGCAGATTGCCACCATGGCGAACCCGCTGCGCTTTGCCATCGATATGGTGCAGCGAATCTACCTTGAAGGCGCGGGATTGTGGACGCTGTGGCCGAATATGGTGCCGCTGCTCCTGATTGCGCTGATTACCCTGCCATTGGCGGCCTGGCTGTTCCGCCATCGCCTTGCCTGAAACGGAAACATCATGAAACGCTCACTCATTTCCATGTTTTGCCTGTCGCTGGCCGCTTGCGCCGTCGGCCCGGATTTCCATGCGCCCGAAGTCAAGGCGCCCGCCGCCTATGGCGATTGGCACGGCGGCGCGGCCGCCCTGCGCGATACCGGGCTGGCGGCCGGCTCCCCGCAATCCTTCGCGCGCGTTGACGATCCGGTGCTGGCCAGCCTGCAGAAGCAGGCGCTGGCCGCCAGCTTCGACGTGCGCAGCGCTGCGCTGCGTTTCGCACAGAGCCGCATGGCGCGCAATGTCGTCGCCAGCGGCCAGGGTCCGCAAGTGGCGGCGCATGCCGGCGCGTCGCGGCAGCGCCAATCCGAATCGGGCGCCGGTACGCGCATGGTCGATGCCATCAATCCCGCCAACCGCGACGTACTGGTCGAAAAGCTCAGCGATCCTTTCACGCTGTACCAGGCCGGGCTGGACGCCAGCTGGGAGCTCGACCTGTGGGGCCGGGTACGGCGCAGCGTAGAGGCGGCCGATGCCGGGATGGCGGAAGCCAGCTCGGTGCTGCGCGACGTGCAGCTGGCGGTGCAGGTCGAGGTGGCACGCAATTATTACGAACTGCGCCTGGCACAGCGCCAGCAGGCGCTGCTGCAGGCCGAACTGGCCACCCTGCGCGACATGTCGGCGCTCACGTCGGCACGCCAGCGCGGCGGGCTGGCCACAGTGCTGGACGTCGAGCAGCAGCAGGCGGCGCTGGCAGAACTGGAGGGGCGCTTGCCGCTGCAGTTCGAAGCCGAAGCCGCAGCCTTCAACCGGCTGACCATGCTGCTGGCGCAGCCCCCTGGCGCACTGCAAGCGCAGCTCGCGCCGCCGCAGCCCGACGCCGCCACCGGCGCTGCAGCGGCGTGGCGCGGGCCCGACCTCGCGCTGGGCGTACCGGGCGAAGTGATGCGCCACCGCCCCGACATCCAGGCGGCCGAGGCGCGCCTGCAGGCGGCAACGGCACGCATTGGCGTCGCCATGGCCGACCTCTACCCGCGCATCACACTGGGCCTCTCGCTCGGCTTCGAGTCCCTGGCTGCCGGCAGCTTCGGCGACTGGGGCAGCCGCCAGTGGTCGCTCGGCCCCAGCCTGCAGCTGCCAATCTTCGACAATGGCCGCCGCCGCGCCACCGTCGAACTGCGCGAACTGGAGCAGCAGGAAGCCGCCATCGCCTTCCAGCAAACCGTGCTGAAAGCCTGGCATGAAATGGACGACGCCCTGTCCGCCTACGCCGCCGAACGCCAGCGCCGGCAAGCCCTGGCCGCGCGCGAGGCCAGCGCCCGCAGCACGCTGGAGCTGGCCGGCACGCGCTCCCGGCGCGGCCTGAGCGACCAGCTGCCGCTACTGCAGGCGCAACGCGCCCTGCTGGCCCTGCAGCGCGAGCGTGCCGCCAGCGATGCTGCGCTGGCCCTGCGCTTGCTGGCCATTTGCAAAGCCAGCGGCCTGGCGCCGCAAGCTTGAATTTCCATCAAGAAATTGCAAGAAATGCGCGAGGCGGGGCCCGGGTCGGCTAAGATAGAGGTTTTCGACTCCCCGCCTTAGGGCGCATATGGACAACCTTTTACTAGTAATCTTCGCACTCTTCCTCGTAGCACTGAACGGCTTTTACGTGGCCGCCGAATTCAGCATCGTCACCCTGCGCCGCACCCGCGTGCGTGCCATCGCCAAGACCCAGGGCCTGCGCGGCCGCATCCTCGCCAAGGTCCACGGCCACCTGGATGCCTACCTGTCCGCCTGCCAGCTGGGCATCACGCTCGCTTCGCTCGGCCTGGGCTGGATCGGCGAACCCGCCTTTGCCCGCCTTCTGGAACCGCTGCTCACCTTGATCGGCATTACCGCGCCGGAGATCGTGCACGGCATATCCTTCGTGTTCGCCTTCGTCACCATTTCCTTCCTGCACATCGTGGTGGGCGAGCTGGCGCCGAAATCGCTGGCCATCCGCCTGCCGGAAGCGGTGGCGCTGTGGAGCGCGATCCCGCTGTACGCGTTCTACTGGACCATGTACCCGGCCATCTGGCTGCTCAACCAGAGCGCCAACTGGGTGCTGCGCCTGGCCGGCCTGGGCGATGCCGGCGGCCATGAATCGCACTATTCGACCGAAGAATTGAAGCTGATCCTGCGCACCAGCCAGCCGGGCGAAGCGTTCAACAAGGATGAACGCAACATCCTGGCCAATTCGCTGGACTTTTCACAGTTGCGCGTGGCCGACCTGATGCGCCCGATCAATGAAGTGATCGCCCTGCACGCCGACCGCTCGATCGATGAAAACCTCGACACCGTGGTGCGCAACCGCTTCAGCCGCTATCCCTACTTCGATGAAGAAGGCGACACCGTGCTGGGCGTGGTGCACTTGAAGGACCTGTTCTTCGCCCTGCAGTCGCGCAAGGACATCAAGAACCTGTCGGGCTTCCTGCGCCCGGTGGAAACCATCTCGGCCCGCACCCCGGCCCTGGAACTGTTCCGCCGTTTCAAGGATGGGGCGCCGCATTTCGCCCTGATCGGCGAGAAGGGCAAGCGCCCGGTCGGCTTCCTGACGCTGGACAACCTGCTGGGCGCCATGGTCGGCGAAATCCACGACGAGTTCCGCCTCAACGAGAACGATTGGCTGAAGCAGCCGGACGGTTCGCTGATCGGCAAGGCCAGCCTGCCGATCTTCTCGCTCGAGCGCACCTTGGGCGTCGACATCGAAAATGAAGAACTGGGCCTGGGCGAAGTCGAATCGGTCGGCGGCCTGATCATGCTCAAGATCGGCGATATCCCGAAACAGGGCCAGCGCGTCGAGTTCGATGCCTTCGACCTGGTGGTGAAAAAGATGAATGGCCCGCGCATCCTGCTGGTCAAGGTCATCCCGCGCAACCTGCCGCCCGATTCCGACGAACAGGATTAAGGCTACACGACCGGCTTGACCTTGGTCCAGTTGCGCAGCAGGCCCAGCGCCACCGCCAACAGGGTCGGGCCGATGAACAGGCCGACAAAGCCGAACGCCAGCACCCCGCCCAGTACGCCCAGCAGCACCAGGGCGAACGGCAGGCTGGAACCGCGCGAGATCAGGATCGGCTTGACCACATTGTCGACGCCGCTGATCATGACCATGCCGTAGACCAGCATGAAGATGCCCCAGCCAGTTTCGCCTTGCGCGAACAGCCAGATCGCCGAGCCGCCCCAGATCAGCGGCGGGCCCACCGGCACCAGCGAGAAGATGAAGGTGGCCACCGACAGCAGCGCCACCGCCGGCACGCCGGCAATCAGGAAACCGATGGCCGCCACCGCCGCCTGCGCCAGCGCGGTGCCCAGCATGCCGTACATGACGCCGGTCACGGTCCGGCTGACGGTTTCGGCCACTTCCACCGCGTGCTCACCCATGATCTTGTCCATCCCGACTTCCAGCGCCGCCACGATATTGTGGCCGTCGCGGTACAGGAAGAAGGCGACGAAGGCGGCCAGGCTGACCTGCGCCACGCCGGCGCCCAGCACGATGCCGCTGTTCAGCAGGATGGTGCGGGCCGGTTCCACATATTTTTTGGCCACCGCCACCAGTTCTTCCCTGCTGCTCATGATCTGGCGCAGGTAGGCATCGATCGATTCGCCCACCAGCGGCAATTGGCGCAGCCAGGCCGGCGGCTCGAAGCTGCCCGCGTCGAACGCTTCGCGCGCGCCGTGGTAGAAGTGGGTCACGCTGTCGGCGATGTTCCAGGTCACCAGCGACAGCGGCAGCACGATCACCATGATCAGCGATACCGTCATCACGGCCGCCGCCAGCGTGCGCCGCCCTTTCAGGCGGGCCAGCAGGCGCAGGTACAGAGGCCAGGATGAGATTGCGATGGCGGCGGCAAACAGGATGCCGGCCAGGAAGGGACGCAGGACGACCAGGCAGCCAACAACAAGGAAGACGATGGCGGCAAGGCGGCTATAGGGCTGAAATCGTTTCTCCATGCCCGACAGCTTATCAAAGTTTCAGCTTAGGCCGGGCTTAAGCGCCAATCAGCAATTTCAGGTCGTGCACGATCGGCGCGGTGCCGCCGCCGTGGCGCAGGAACAGGCGGATCTTGCCGTTCTTGTCGAAGACATAGCTGCCGGCCGTATGGTCGATGGTGTAGCTGCCGGCCGTCTTGCCCGGCACCTTGCGGTAGAACACCTTGAACTCCTTGGCGGTCGCGTCGACCTGCTCCGGTGTGCCATACAGGCCGACGAAGCGCGGGTCGAAGCCCGGCACGTATTGCGCCAGCAGTTCCATGGTGTCGCGCTCCGGGTCGAGGGTGGCGAACAGCACTTGCACCTTGTCGGCGTCCGGGCCCAGCTCCTTCATCACGGACGACATTTCCGCCATGGTGGTCGGGCACACGTCGGGGCAATGGGTGAAGCCGAAGAACAGCACCACCACCTTGCCCTTGTAGCTGTCGAGCGTGACCGGTTTGCCGGTATGGTCGTTCAGCGCGAAGCCCTTGCCGTAACCGAGGCCGGTGAGGTCGGTGTTCTCGAACTTGAGCTGCTTTTCGCCGCAAGCCGACAGGCCTGCCAGCGCGGCCAGCATGCACAGTGCCGCAAAGAGTTTTTTCATCATCTCAGATCTTGATGTAGTGGTCGACCAGCAGCGCCGCGAACAGCAGCGACAGGTAGATGATGGACCAGGTGAAGGCCTTGCGCGCCACGATGTCGCTGTAATGCTTGTAGATGCGCCAGCCGTAGTACAGGAATACCGCGTTCAGCACCACCGCGCAGGCCAGGTAGATCAAGCCGCTCATCTTCACGGCGAACGGCAGCAGCGTGGTGGCGGCCAGGATGATCGAGTACAGCCAGACGTGGAAGGCGGTGAACCCCATGCCGTGGGTGACCGGCAGCATCGGCAGGCCCGAACGCTCGTAGTCGGCGCGGCGGTACATCGCCAGCGCCCAGAAGTGCGGCGGGGTCCAGACGAAGATGATCAGCACCAGCAGCCAGGCTTGCATCGGCACGTCGTTGGCCACCGCGGCCCAGCCCAGGGCCGGCGGCATGGCGCCGGACAGGCCGCCGATCACGATGTTTTGCGGGGTGGCCGGCTTCAGGATCATGGTGTAGATCACCGCGTAGCCGACGAAGGTGACGAAGGTCAGCCACATGGTCAGGGGATTGACCAGCTCATGCAGGATCCACATGCCGGCGCCGCCGATCACCAGCGAGAACACCACGGTCTGCGGCACCGTGATGTCGCCCATCGCCATCGGACGGCGCGCGGTACGCGCCATGCGCGCGTCAATTTCGCGCTCGGCCAGGCAGTTCACCGCAAACGCGGCGCCGGACAGCAGCCAGATGCCGGCAGTCGCGGCGATCACCACGCGCCAGTCGGGCAGGCCGTCGGTCGCCAGGAACATGCCGATGACGGCACAAAACACGGCCAGCTGCGTCACGCGCGGCTTGGTCAGCGCCCAGTACTGGGCGATGCGGGAGGTCGAGGATTTCATTCGTGTTGATAGGCGGGCGCAGCAAGATACTTAGCCCTGTAGTTTATCATGGTCAGCAGCAGCACCAGGCCGGTCGCACCCGCGTTATGGACCACCGCGATGGTCAGCGGGAAGCTGAAATAAATGGTCGCCACGCCGCTGAAAGCCTGCAGCGCCAGGACTGCCGCCAGCCAGCGCGCATGCCTGGCCAGCCCCTCCACGCGCCACGCCTGCCATGCCGTCAGGCCCAGCGCCAGCACCACCACGGCGGCGAAATTGCGGTGCACCCAATGGATCGCGGTCAGCGCGGAGAACGGCAGGTAGTGGCCGGCGGCCGTCTTGCCCAGGTCGCGCCACAGGTGGAAGCCGTGCGCGAAATCCATTTCCGGCACCCAGGCGCCGGCGCAGGTCGGGAATTCCATGCAAGCCAGGGTCGCATAGTTGGAGCTGACCCAGGCGCCCAGGGCCAGCTGCACCAGCAGCACCGCACCGGAGAGCGCGGCCAGCAGGCGGATCCGGCCCAGGCGCGCAGCCTGCCGGGGCGCAGCGCGCGGCAGCGGCGCGTGCAGCTGGTCGAGGCGCCCGCCGAACCAGGCCAGCAAGGCCAGCAGGGACATGCCGAGCACCAGGTGACCGGTGACGAAGATGGGCTGCAGCTTCTGCGTCACGGTCCAGGCGCCGAACGCGCCCTGCAGGCAGACGAAGAAAAACAGGAAGGTGGAAAAGCCCGGTGCCGCCACGCCCGGCGCCGCACGCCGGCGGCCGGCCCAGCGCCACCATGCCACCCCCATCATGGCCACGATCAGCACGCCGATGCCCATCGCCAGGTAGCGGTGGATCATCTCGATCCAGGCCTTGAGCATGGTGACCGGCCCGGTCGGCATCAGCGATTCGGCGGCGCGGATCTGTTCATGCGCGATGAAGGGATTGGCTTCGCCATAGCAGCCTGGCCAGTCCGGGCAGCCCAGGCCCGAGTCGGTCAGGCGGGTGAAGGCGCCGAACACGATCAGGTCGAAGGTCAGGAAGACGGCGATCCACACCAGCTTGCGGTACTTGTTGGTGTCCTTCGAAATCCACACCACGGACAGCGGCAGCGACGCGATCAGCAGCGCCGTGATCGCCATATGGGCAAGGGAATTGCGGTCCATGGCGCCGCCTTAGCCGATGGCCGAAGCCTTGAGCAGCTTGCCGATATCCTTCTTCACCTTGGACGGGTCGGCGTCTTTCGGGAAGCGCATCATCAGGTTCCCCAGCGGGTCGATCAGGTAGATATGCTCGTCCACCTTGCCGCCCTGCTCCAGCGGCAGCCACTTGTGCACCGCCTCTGCCGGCGCGCGCAGGAAGCGGGTGCCGTCGTTTACGCGCAGCATGAAGGTTTCCAGCGGTTCGTTATCGGTGATCAGCCACACGCGCTCGATGCGGTCGGCTTCCTTGCCTTGCATGGTGCGCAGCTGGCGCATCATGAACAGCATGTCCTGGCATTTCTGGTCGCAGGCCGAACCGCCCACTTTCAGCATGACCCATTTGCCCTTGAACTCCGCCAGGGTCTGCGGCTTGCCGTCGACCGTGGTGCTGGCCATCGCCGGGATCGGATACTGGCGCGGGTCGATCAGGTCGCCGTAGTTGGTGCGGCCTTCCGGCTTGATGAAGTAATAGGTGATGTAGGAGGCGATGATGGGCGCCGCGCACACCAGCAGCACCGCGAACATGCTCCAGCGGCCGCGGCGGCGCTGGTTCTCGACTTGATTAGCGTTTTCCACTTTTTCTCAACCCAGTGAATACAAAGAATAGGACTGCCATAGCCGCCAGCGCATACCACTGGAAGGCGTAACCTTTATGCTTGTCGGCGCCCAGCGCGGGCGCCGGCCAGTCGCGCACCAGCGCTTCCGCCGCACCCTGCCCAGCGCCGTCCGGCGTGGTCTGCTCCACCACGATGGGCTGGAAGCGCCAGCCCGTCGCCGCGGCCAGCGCCGCCGCATCCGCGTTCTGCACGATCGCGCCGGGCGCCAGCCTGGGCGCCTCGCCCAGCTGCATGACATGGCCAGGCGCCAGGCGCGCGATGCCTTCGACCACGACCGGACCGGCCGGCGTGGCGTACTGCGCCAGCTTGCTGCGGTCCGCCATGTCGCGCGGCAGCCATCCGCGCGCCACCAGCACGTGCATGTCGCTGCCGGCCAGGCGCAAAGGCATCAGCAGGTAAAAGCCGGGGCGTCCCGCGTGCGGGCGGTTATCCAGGTAGACCGGCCAGCCGGCCACCCACTCGCCCTGCAGGCGCACACGGCGCCATTCCACCTCGGCCGCAGCCACCGGCGCGGCGCCCAGCGCCAGCGGCGCGGCGGCGTTGCCTGCGGCCAGCCGCGCCTCGCGCGCCAGCTTTTGCGCGGCGCGGCCATCCTGCCAGCGCCCGGCGCCAACGCCGATGGTGACCAGCACCAGGGTGGCCAGGAATGGGATCAGGCGGAAGCGGAATGACATACAATGAAACCTTATCTTCCTTAGTCAGTGCTTAATTACCATGAAATACTTTGTCGCCGTAGCCTTCGTGCTGATCATCGGCAGTTTGGCGTCGGCCTTCATCAGCATGATGCGCAGCAAATCGGCCAACCCGAAAATGGTGCGCGCCTTTGCGCTGCGCGTCGGCTTCTCGATCTTCCTGTTCATCACCATCCTGGTGCTGGCCAAGATGGGCTACATCAAGCCAACCGGCATCCGATAGTTTCGCGCCAAATGCAAAAAAGCCGCATCAGCCAGAACGCGCCCTAGGTCGCGCTCTGTGCAGATGCGGCTATTTTATTGCGGGGTGATTATACCCGCGTCTTACATCCAGTACACGACGACGTACAGGCCCAGCCAGACCACGTCGACGAAGTGCCAGTACCAGGCCGCGCCTTCGAAGGCGAAATGGTGCTCGGCGCTCATGTCGCCGCGGATCAGGCGGTACAGCACGACCGCCAGCATGATCGCGCCCATGGTCACGTGGAAGCCGTGGAAGCCGGTCAGCATGAAGAAGGTCGAGCCGTAGATGCCGGAGGTGAGCTTCAGGTTCAGTTCGCTGTACGCGTGCATGTATTCGTACGCCTGGAAGCCCATGAACACGGCACCCAGCAGCACGGTGGCGGCCAGCCAGAAGATGGCTTTGGAGCGGTTGGCCGCTTGCAGCGCGTGGTGGGAAATGGTCAGGGTCATGCCCGACGCCAGCAGCAGCGCGGTATTGATGGTCGGGATCGGGAACGGGCCCATCGGGGTGTAGCTGTCCACGGTGCCGGCAGGGCCGACGCTGGACGTCCAGGCGCCGGTGAAGTCAGGCCAGATCAGCTTGTGGTCCAGGTCGGCCAGCCAGGGGAAGGTGATCGAACGGGCATAGTACAGCGCGCCGAAGAAGGCGCCGAAGAACATCACTTCGGAGAAAATGAACCAGCCCATCGACCAGCGGTACGATACGTCGATCCGCTTGGAGTACAAGCCTTTTTCCGATTCGGAAATGGCGTCGCCGAACCAGCAGTACAGCACGGCCAGGGTCATGGCGATACCGGCCAGGCAGACCACCATGCCCCAGGAGGCATCGTTGACCCAGGCGGAGGCGCCGGTCATGGTCACCAGCAGGGAAATACCTGCCAGCATGGGCCACTTGGATGGACCAGGCACGAAGTAGTACGGTGCCGCGGCGTTGTTAGAGCTCATCTTCTTCTCCCTAAAATCCTGCAAAATTTTACTGTAGAACCACAAATTTGACGATCGATACCAGCAAGCCGATCAACATGGCCGCGCCCAGCACAGCGGCGATGATGACGTGGGCGATGCTCAGTTTCTGCTCGTCCTGGTCAAAATCGCCCTTGCGGCGCAGGCCGATGAACGACCACAGCACTGCTTTCATCGAATACAGGAAGGACTTCACGACTTGCCCGCCATTCCGGTTTCGAAGAAGGTGTAGGACATCGTCATCACCTTAATATCCTTTGGCACGGCCGGATCGATGTAGAACATCACCGGCATTTGCCGCGCCTCGTTCGCCTTCAGGGTCTGCTCCTTGAAGCAGAAGCATTCCACTTTCCTGAAGTGCGGCGTGACGCTTTGCGGCGTATAGCTTGGGATCGCCTGGGCTTTCACCTCGCGCGGCAAGCTGTTCACCACTTCGTACACCACGGTGACCATTTCCCCCGGGTGCACGGTAATGCTGTTCTGCGTGGGGCGGAAACGCAGCGTGCCCTGCACGTTGCTGTCCAGCTCCACGGTAATGCTGCGGCTCTTGTCGACCTGGGTATTGGCCGGGTCGGCTGCGCCGTCGCGCTGCGTCAGCACATTAATGCCGAGCACCTCGCACAGATGCTTGTACACCGGAATCAGCGCATAACCGAATCCGAACATCATCACCGCGATGACCAGCAGCTTGCCGAGCATCTTGCGGTTGGATTCCCGGGTGCTCATTCAGGCACCCAGGATCCAGCGTTTCGCGATCACGGCCGCGAAGAACACCAGTGCCACGGAACCCAGGATCAGGGCCAGGCGCATGTTGTTCGGCTTCTTCGGATCAGACATTTGCTGCTTCCTTCACTTGGGGCGGCGCTGGCGCGCCGCCCCGGGGGTATTACTTGACAGTCGGTGGCACTTCGAAGGTGTGGAACGGCGCCGGCGACGGCACGGTCCATTCCAGGCCTTCCGCACCTTCCCAAGGCTTGGCTTCCGCCTTCTTGCCGCCGCGGATGGTCGGCAGCACCACGGCGAACAGGAAGAATGCCTGCGACAGACCGAAACCGAAGGCGCCGATGGAGGCGATCGTGTTGAAGTCGGTGAACTGCGCCTGGTAGTCGGCGTAGCGGCGCGGCATACCTGCCAGTCCCAGGAAGTGCATCGGGAAGAAGGTGATGTTGAAGGTGATCATCGACAGCCAGAAGTGGGCCTTGCCCATGGTTTCGTTGACCATGTGGCCGGTCCACTTCGGCGCCCAGTAGTAG
>CBFGQI010000072.1:0-24819 GCA_965650885.1 uncultured Oxalobacteraceae bacterium | reverse complement strand
CGCTACGTGCTGCTGATGCAGGATTACGGCGCCCCGGTCGGCATGCGCATGGCGCTGGCGCGGCCGCAGGCGGTGCAGGCGCTGATGTTCCAGAACGGGAATGTGTACGAAGAAGGACTGGGCGCGATGTGGGCCAAGCGCAAGCCGTTCTGGCAGGACCGTGCGGCGCACGAGAAGGACGTCATCGCTGTGCACCAGTCAGTAGCGGCGACGCGTGCGCGGCACATTGGCAGCGACCCGGCGATCGAAGCTTACGACCCGGATTTGTGGATGGATGAATATGCATACCTCAATCGCCCTGGCCAGGCGCGCATCCAGGCCGACCTGATGTACGATTACCAGCACAACCTGGCGGCCTATCCCGGTTGGCAGGCCTGGCTGAAACAGCGCCAGTTGCCGACCCTGGTGGTGTGGGGCAAGCATGATCTGGCGTTCACCGTGCCGGGGGCTCAGGCCTTCAAGCGCGACAACCCTGCGGCCGAAGTACATATCCTCGATGGCGGGCACTTCGTCATGGATACGAAACTCGACGAAGTCGCCGCCATCACCGGAGCTTTCCTCGGCAAGCTCAGTTCAGGTGCGGGTGGGTCCGCAAGTGCTGCGCCAGCAGGTCGATAAACTTGCGCACCTTGGAGGAGCCATATTTGCTCTCACGGTGGAGGATGTGCACCGGCCACGGTTCCTCCTCGAATTCAGGCAGGATGACCTTCAGCTTGCCCGCTGCCAGCTCGTCGGCCATCTGGTAGGATAACAGGCGGCAGATGCCAAGGCCGTCCACGGCGGCGCGGATCGCAGCGTCGTTGCTGGTGACGGTGAAGCGGGGCTTCATGCGTATGGTGGTGGCGCCCGTCCCCTGGCCGAATTTCCATTCGACGCGCGGGGTGACGTTGCTGGCGGCGATGATCGTATGCTGCGCCAGTTCGTCCGGGTGCTGCGGTACGCCGTTGCGGGCCAGGTATTCCGGCGATGCGCACAGCACGCGCCGCATCTGGCCCACGCGCAGCGCCTTCATGCTGGAATCGGGCAAGGGCCCAAGACGGACGGCGACATCCATGCCCTCCTCAATCAGGTTGACCACGCGGTCAAGGAAGTAGGCGGTGACGTCGACTTCCGGGTACTGCTTCAGGAACCGCACGATGCAGGGCGTGACGAAGCTCTTGCCGAAAAGGACCGAGGCGGTGACCGTCAAGTTTCCTTTGGGCGTCGAGTTGACGCCCGCCGCGGCGTCGTTGGCCTCCTCGATGCTGGCGAGGATATTGCGGCAATCATCCAGGTAGCGCTGGCCTGCTTCGGTCAGACGGACGTTACGGGTGGTGCGTTGCAGCAGTTGCGCACCCAGTTTTTCTTCCAGCGCCGAGATCGCGCGTGTGATTGCCGCCGGCGACATATTCAGGCTGCGCGAAGCCCCCGCAAAGCTTTCCTGTTCGCCCACGGCGACGAACACCGTCATCAAGTGCATTTGATCCATTCGAATCCTCCTCGCAGGATCGTACACTTGATGGGGCCCGGGTGGGACAATTTGTCCCTATGTAGGGAAATCGCTTTCAAGTAGTATCCGTCTGGCAGTTGAAGGAGTCAGCGTCAAGTAACAGCCAGGAAATACTCAAATGATGGAATGGATCCCTATAGTCTTAGTTGCGTTCAAGGTCCTCGTGCTCGGCACGGGCATGTTCTTCGCCATCAAGTGGCATTACGATCAAGGGGCGAAGGCGCAGACGAAGGCAATGGAGAGGCGCGCGCTGCTACGTGCGGGCGGCAAGGTAGCCGCAGGCTTCGCGCTCTCGCTCACAGCCCTGGCGCTCGTCACCGTCGCATGCAGCAGGATGCTCGGCCTGGAGTTGGCCTTCCCATGATGCGGCAGCAACTCCACGACTGAGGCGGCTGAACCGCCCTTCGCTCACACGCCGGCGGCGGGATGTCCCACCAACGCCAGCGCATCCGCACCAGCCGCAAAGCGCAACCGTTCGGAAGCGTCATTGGCAGCCGCCCAAACGGCTTCCGCTACGTCGCTCTCCCTGGTCACTGCCTCCAAGTTGGAAAAGCCAGCAAACACTCGCTTTGCGAATGGTTCGTAAGCGGCTGGGATCAGCCCCTGCATGCGCTGCTGGCCATTGGCCGTGAAGCTGGTTGTGGGACCATATCCAGGCTCGACCAGTTTGGCGCGGATACCGAATTCTTGGAGTTCCAGTTCCAGCGACTCGGTAAAGCCCTCAATGGCGGTCTTGCTGGCTGTGTAGGCGGCCACCAGAGGGAACGGAGCCAAAGTTGCGCTGGACGTTACATTGACGATGACACCTTCACGGCGCTGCCGGAATTGTGGAATGACCGCCTGGCACATGGCCATGACGCCGAAGGTGTTGGTTTCGAAAATCTCGCGAACAGTGGGCATGGGCGTCGCTTCAAACGCGCCGAACAGGCCCAGGCCTGCGTTGTTTACGAGCACGTCGATTGGCCCTGCTTCGTGCAATGCCCGCGCGATGCTGTCGGCATCGGTGACGTCCAGCTTCAAAACCCGCAGATTGCCCGATGCCTCGAAAAGATCGTGGCGCGGTGTGCGCATGGTGGCAATGACCTTCCAGCCTTGCGACAAAAAATGACGGGCGGTTTCAAGGCCATAACCGGACGAGCAGCCGGTGATCAGTACAGTTCGCATTTCATTCTCCAAGTGTGAGTTGACTCGGAGAGAACAATATAGGAAGCTGGAAGGACTTTCGATAACCAAGAGTCCAGCAATGTTTAGCCAAAGTCCGGAAACATCCGACCCACTTTCGGAGCTGGTCAAGCTTTTGAAGCCCCATGCCGTATTTGCCAACATTATTAGCGGCAAAGGGAACTGGGCTGTCCGTTACTCCGAATATGGTTCCCCGAGCTTCTGCATCATGTTGGATGGCAGCTGCCTGCTGTCAGTCGACGGCCATGAGCCAGTTGACATTGCCGCGGGTGACTTCATCCTCTTGCCCGCCACGCCAGCCTTTACGATTTCGAGTCACGCACCAGCACCTCCGGTCTTCCTGGACCCGGACAAAGTAGCGAATGAACGCAGGGAATTGCGTTATGGCGAGCGTGATGGTGCTCCCGATATGCGCTCGCTGGGTGGAGCTTTCCTGTTCGATTGCCACGATTCAGCGATACTCGTATCACTTTTGCCCAGCGTCGTGCATGTGCGGGACTCAGCCCGCCTGCGCTTGCTGGTGGATATGGTTGGAGAAGAGTCCTCCGAACCAAAGCCTGGAAGTGAATTTGTGCTTTCGCGCCTGGCGGAGCTCCTGTTGGTCGAGGCCATGCGATCATCCACGACAGGCAATGCACCACCTGGACTACTGCGCGGCCTGGGAGACGCGCGGATTGCGCCCGCGCTGGCGGCAATGCATGCGCGGGTTGACCACGCGTGGACGATCGACCAATTGGCAAAGATCGCGGCGCTGTCCCGCTCGTCCTTCTTCGATCGTTTCAATCGTTTGGTTGGAAAAGCACCGATGGACTACCTTCTGGCGTGGAGAATGGAGATCGCAAAGAACCTGCTGCGCGCCCATGAATTATCCGTGGCCGAAATCGCAGAACGGATTGGCTACGGCTCTTCCAGCGCATTCAGCGTCGCGTTCAGCAGGCAGGTGGGGCAGCCGCCAAGCGTGTATGCTCAACCTTCCACTTGAGGGTGGTGTCCATGGTCACCACGATCAGGCGATCCTTCCGACGATTCGCGCTTGATCAGTGTGTACGGCAGCAATTTGTGCTGCACCCCGGAGACCTCGCCCGCGCGCCGGTTACGGATCAACTCCACCATCAAATCCACCGCGGCCCGTGCCATATCACCGATAGGCTGGCGGATGGTGGTCAACTCCGGCCAGACCGTGGTGGCGACCGGCGTATCGTCGAAACCGCAAATGGCGATGTCCCGCGGCACATCCAGGTGCATGCCGTGCGCCACCGCGACGGCGCCCGCCGCCATATCATCATTGGCGGCAAAGATCGCGCCGGGCCGGGATTTCTTACTCAGGAGCTGGCGCGCCGCCTCCAGGCCGGAACGGTAAGTGAACAGGCCAGGCGCCACCCGCGCAGGCGCGACCGTCAGGCCGGCTTCTTCCATCGCATCCAGATAGGCCTGGTAGCGCAACTGCGCCGGGGTGTGCTTCGGGTCGCCCTGAATGAACGCTATGTCCTTGTGGCCCAACGACATCAGGTAACGCATCATGTCGCGCGCACCGGCATAGTCGTCGATACGCACGGCCGACGTGGTGGGCGAAGGACGGCCGGTTGCAATCGCCACGGTTGGAATGCCGATCTGGTCGAGCTGTTTCAACACGGTTTTCGCGTCGCACAAGGGCGGCGGGACCAGGATCCCGTCCGCTCCATTAGCAATCAGGCGGGCGACGGCGGCGCGCTGCCCGCGCATATCGTCGCAATGTTCCAGGATCAACTGGCTGCCGGTCTGGCTGCAGCGGTCCATCGCGCCGACCAAGAAGGCGCTAAGGTAGGCCGCACTGGGGTTGCTGTACAACAGGCCGATGCCCATGGTACCCACGCGCGCCGCGCGCGCAGCCGTGTTGACCTGGTAATTCAGGGACTCGACGGCGGCCATCACTTTGGCGCGCGTCACGTCCGACACATGCGCATTGCCATTCATCACGCGCGACACGGTCATGGCCGATACGCCCGCAAGCTTGGCCACGTCATAAATCGTTGCGCTGCTTTGAGCGCGTTCGGGTTTCCTCGTCACCGGTAGCATGTTCCCTTGCTGGCCGCCGCCGTTATTACGATTACGCGGCTGATTTTCTGTCGGCGGCTCGTATTATAGCCGACCGTTATTTCTTCTACACTGGCACCACCGCGCCCGGATCCAAGGCGGCAACAGTGCTTCGCCCACAAAAAACGGCATGGCCGGCCGCGGATGCGGACGGCCATGCCGGTGCTTGCACTGGTCAGAACTTGTAGCGCAGGCCGGCGCTGAACACGCGGCCGTTGAGGTAGTGCGAGTACTCCCGGTTCGTTTCGCCGGTCAGCACTTCGCCAGTGTAGCGGTTCGGTGCCTTGTTCGTGAGGTTCGACGCGCTGAGGGCGAGGGTCAGGTGATCGTCGATCGCGTAGCTGAGCGATGCGTCGAGCAGACCGTAGGAACCAATGTAAGTACTGAACATCGGCGTGAGTGCGTTGTAACTCCGGGCCTGGGACGAACGCCAGGTGTACACGACGCGGGCCGACAGCTTGTTGTCCTCGTACATGCCGGTGAGGCTGTAGCTGTTCTTGGAGGCCAGGAACTGCTGCGTCTTGAGGAAGACCGGCGCCGTCGTGGTGCCAATATTGAGCGGGGCGGAAGTATCGACATACGTATAGGATCCCGATACACCGAAGTTCTTCAGCCAGCTATCCATGTCGTTGAAGAACCATTGCCCGGACAATTCCACGCCGCGCGCATAGCCCTTCGCGGCATTGACGTTCCTCGATACCAGGTATTGGCCGTTGGAGCAGCCGTTGCTGCCAGGGTAAGCCGGCGCATTCGCCACCGTCATGCAATTCGAGAGGGTGCTGAAGAAGCCGTCGATGTCCTTGTTGAACAGGCCAAGCGCCACGTAGTTCGTCGGGCTGAAATAGCGCTCGAGCGAGAGGTCGTAGCTGTCGGCCACCTGTGGGCGCAGATCCGGGTTGCCCATGTTGCCGGTGCCGTCAGCCCTGACCGAGACGTTCGGATTCAGCGCAGGCAGATCAGGACGGGTCATGCCGCGGCCGTAGCCGAAGCGGGCTATGAAGTCCTGCGCGATGTCGTAGGTGGCGTTGAACGACGGCAGGACATTCGTGTAGGTCGTCTGCTTCGTCAGGTCGACCACTGGGGACGACGGCTGGGTCGCGTCGGCGAGGACGCGCGCGGTCGCCAGGGACTTGGTGCGGACCACGCGTACGCCGGCATTACCCTTGAGGCGATCGTCGAACGCCGAGAAGTCGGTGGAGACGTAGCCGGCCAGCGTTTTCTCGTTGAGGTAACGGCGATTCAGCTGGTTCTCGACGTAGCTGCCCTCGGGTAGGATACCCGACTGCGGGAATTGTCCGGCAACCTGGTTGCCCAGCAGCGCGTCCGGCTGGTACACAACATAGCCGCCCGCATAGCCGTTCTTGCCGTCCAGGAGGTTGCCCGGCGCCTGCTCCAGGACGCCCGACTTGGTCGCGGCGGAAATCGCGTTCGAGTAATCGGCGGCGAGCGGCTTGCCGTCCGTCGTCAACCACCTGCCACCGTTGTAGGGAGTCTTGTCATAGAACCGGCTGGTCTGATGCGCAAAGCGCGTGCCGAACTTCAACTTGCTGAAGAAACCGTCCTCGAACGTATAAGCGCCGCTGAGCGCGGTCGCCGCGCCATTGTCGTCGTATTCATGGTAGGCGTCGCCGCTGTATGTCTGGAAAACGAAGTTTGCTGGATCGGCGAAATTGCTGCCGCTAAATTTCGTGTAGTGGCCATCCTTCCAGTTTTCGCTGACGCGGGAAATATCCCAGAATTTGCCGGGCGCGTTGACCATCTGGACACGGCGGTTATCCTTGGTGCGGTCCGCCCTGATGTAGGAGACATCGCCCTTGAGCGACAGTGCGGAGGTCGGGCTCCACTCGACGCCCGTGGCGCCGATCCAGGTCGTGTACGGGCTGTGCTCATCGCCGCCCCAGGTACCGATCTGCTGGTTCAGGAAAGTACCGCTACCAACACGTTGGGTGGTCAGGACGTCGTCGCTGCCGCCATTGAAGTTGCGGTTGACCATGCTCTCGGTGATGTTGAACGGCGCAAGCGTCAGGTTCTGGACGTTGCCTGCATAGTTGCTGTTCACGCGGATAAAGCGATAATTCTGGTGGTACAGGTAATGGGTATAGTTACCTTCGGCGTAGAAGCGCAAGGTATTGCTGACGCGATAATCGGCCGCGAGGTTCAGGCCTTTGCGCTCGCGCATGATGGTTTCTTCAGCGGGCCAGGTACCGGTACCGTTGAAGGAGATGATATCGGCGGCCTGCGCGGGGGTCAGCGCGGCCGTGTTCGGCATTTGGGCGCCAACAGTGGCCGAGGTCGCTTGCAACGGCACGGGCGCCAGGTAAGTGATGTCGTTGCGGCCGACATACTTCGACATCGGCTGGGCCGGGTTGTTGCCCGTGTTCGCGGCCGCCAGGCTCGCGTATTCGGCGCTATCGCCACGGATCTTGCGCCGGTAATCCGGACCGGTCCCTGCGCCGGTACTGTCGGAGCGGCCGGTGCTCTTCTGGTAGGCAACCGCGGCCATCACGCCGATGCGCGAACCGCCGCCGAGATCGAAGCGGTTGGCGAGCAGGCCGAACAGTTCAGGATCCTTCTTCCGGGCCAGATCGTTGTAGCGCATGTTGCCGTTCAGCGAGGCGGTGAAACCCTTGAAATCGCTCGGATTGCGGGTGCGCACGTTGACCAGGCCACCGATGCCGCCTTCGATGTGCTCGGCGGAAGGGTTCTTGTAGACGTCGACGCCGGTGATCATGGATGGAATCGCGTCTTCGATGTTGAATTCGCGGGAGCCGGCGGTGAAATAGGCGCGTCCGTTGACTTGCGCCGAGGTCTGGCCCGACAGGCCGCGAATGGTCAGGCCGGAGCCGGACCCACCCGGCGAAGCGCCTTCGCCGCCGTAGCGGTAACCCTGCACGCCAGGCAGGCGTGTGAGCGTTTCGGCGACGTTAGGATCGGGCAGCTTGCCGATGTCTTCGGCAGTGATGGAGTCGACGACTTCCATCGTGTTCTTCTTGATCGACACGGCCGATTGCGCGCTGGCGCGGATGCCGGTCACCAAGATCACATTTTCTCCCCCCTGGGCCTGCGCCAGCGCGCATGGCGCCACCATCAGGCTCTGCCCTACCGCCAGTGCCAGCGCGGCGACCTGGGCGGAAGTTCTTGCTTTCGAGTTCATACAGCTATCTCCGTTATTTTCATAAAATGGACGGCAAAGCGCTATCGTGGCAGCTTTCCCGTATCGTTACCAGCCTGACAGGCAGAGGCGAAAACGTTTGGCCTACTGGCCCGGTGCCCCGACTTGCCCTGGCTCCAACTGCACCTGCTCGATGGTGCCGCCGGGGCCGTATTTCAGCGGTGTGTACGTGATGGAACGTCGCATGCTGCCACCGCCCGGCAGCAATTGGTCGTGGTAGAACACATACGTTTTGCCCTTGTGCTCAATGATCGCCTGGTGGTTGGTGGAGATCTTCAGGTAGTCGATCACCACGCCGCGATATGTGAAGGGTCCCAGGGGCGAATCGCCGGTGGCATACACGATCTGGCCCGGCCAGCCTGTGGAAAACGTGAAGTAATACACTCCATTGTGTTCATGCAGGAATGGCGCCTCGCCATAGCCCTTCTTCGGACCGGACTCCGGCCAGCCCAGGACCGCAACGTCCTGGATGGCGCCGGCCAGGTGCACCATATCGGGCGCCAGCTTGACTACTTTCGGCACCCGGGTGCCGAAATACATGTAGGCCTGGCCATCCTTGTCGACAAATACGGCCGGGTCGATCGGTTCATCGCCGGCATTGGCATCGCGCGCCTTATCGACCAGCGCATCGCTGCGCCCGTCCTTGAAGCCGCCATCGGGTCGGTTCGACACCGCCACGCCGATCTTGTCGCCGCCGACCGGCGCATAAAAGTAATATTTGCCGTTGCGGTAAGCGGCTTCCGGCGCCCAGGCCTTGGCGTCGGGGCGCGCCCATTTGAACACTGTCACCGACAGCGGAGTCCCGGCATCGGACCAGGACTGCAATTCCTTTGAGGTGTACAGGCGCCAGCTGGTGGAATCCCAGTACTTGCCCGAATTAGACGCGTCATCCGTGGCATAGACATAAAAGCGCCCTTCGCCGCCGGTCTGGAAATAGTGCGGTGACGGATCCGCAGAAAAGCGCGCCGAAATCGGCAGGGCCGCGTGGCCGCAGCCGGCCGCGGCCAGGGACAATGCCACAACGGCGGTCCGCAACGTCGGTAACATCATAGAACTCCTATGCACATCATTGAAGAGAATCCACAAGACGGCCTGGCCGAAGGTACAAGCCGCCTTGTGTTTACACGTCACGCATTACGCCGGCAAGTCCCTCGCGCGGCGGCGCGAACCGCGTCCGCGCCGCGCAGCCAGCGCCAACATGCCAACCAGAACCAACGCCCCCGTTGACGGCTCCATGACCTCGGTGACGCCGGTCAGCTGCCCTGCCGCGTTATCCACGACGACCTGATTGCCGAACGCTGCGTCCGGCTGCAGGAAGAAGTGGCCGAGGTCGCCGTCCACGCCGAGATAGTGCGTCGCATCGAACAGCGCCCAGCCGAACGTCGTGCCGGTGTTGCCCGGGTCCATCAGGAAGCTGACGTCGAAACTGAAGGCGCCGCCCAGTTGGATGGCCTGGACCAGTTCGCCGCCGCCGTTGGCGTTACTGAACACGAAGGCGCCGGACGCGTCGCCGGTGACGACGCCCGCCAGGGCCGCCGTGCCGTCGAGCGCGCCAGTGAGCTTAGTCACGGTGGCGGTCGCGGCCGGCCCGCCGGCCAGTCCAGCGAAATACAGGCCCAGGAAGGCCGGGCCCGTGCCCAGCGACGACGTATCGATGGCGACGCGGTAGATCGGCGCGGCCGCCGCCTGCCCGCCGGCGCCGATCATCGACGCCACCAGCGCGAGCTGGACAAGGAAGTGCTTGAAGTTGAACATGGTAATGCCCTTTATTTGATGCTGAACAGCGTCGGCGCATAGGCGATGCCGACTTTGTTCGGGTTCGAGAAGGTGGTCGTCAGCGTGACGCTCTGGCCCGGCGCCAGCTCGGCCCCGGGCAGCGCCATGTAAGGCACGCCGTCCCTCACCCCGGTCTGGGTGTCCAGGGTGACGCCGGCGGTCAGCGCCTGCAGGCGGAAATGGAGCGGACCGGCCAGGGTCTGGCCACCCGTGTTCGTGATCGTCACCGTCCCCGTGTACTTGTTGGTGAAACGGTTCACCGTCAGGCCCGAGCGCACGATCGACGCCTGGCTCGTGACGTCGACCGACTTGTCGATCGACACCGTCACCGTTTGCGGCTGTTCGCTGTTGCCCGCCCAGTCCTTGCTCCAGTAGCTCACCGTGTGCGTGCCGCTGGTGGCCAGCGTGGCCGCGTTCCCCGTCTGCTGCGCGCCGCCGTCGACCGTGTAGTACGTCGCCGCGACGCCCGAACCGCCCTGGTTGTCGGTGGCCGTGAAGGTGACGGTCGCGTCCGTGGTCACCGTGCCTTGTGGGGCGGCGGCCGTGGTGGTGGGGGCGGTGGTGTCAGCGCCATGTAGCGAGCCGTGCAAACGCACCTCGTTGATGGAGCCGAACCAGGCGTTCGGGTTATAGACGCGGATATAGCGGTAAGGCACGAGGCTCGCAACCGGCAAGGTTTGCCAGTCCGCAGTCGCCTTCGCCGCCGGCGTCAGCGTGGTCCAGGTGGCATTGTCGTTCGAGCCCTGGAACACCGTACCATTGACGCGCCCGTAGTACTGGTCCTGGCGGCCGATGATTTCGGTGCTGCTCAGGCTGACCTGATTGCCGGCCTTGAAGTCAAACACCACCCAGGCACCCGTGCCCGAGCCGCTGGACCCATTACGGAAATCCGAACCGGTGGCCAGGTTCGCGTCGAACAATGCCTTCACGTTCGCCAGCGTCGTGGCGGCCGACCGGTTCGTCGTCGAATCGATCAGCGTCGCGATGGTCGGGATGTTCTGGATGGCGTCGCTCTCGTCGACGAGGTTCAGCGATGAGCTGTCCGTCGTCTGGGTAACCTCATAGCCAGCCTTGCCGTCCTGCGTGACGTAATTGATGGCGAACTTCACTGCACCCGGTTGCGTGCCCTGGGGCAGGACGACTGTTGCCACGTAGGCGATGTTGTCCGTCGTACTGAGCGCCGCGGGCAGTCCACCGATGGTCGCCGTCACGTTACTGATGGCTTCCTTGGCCGTGAAGCTCAGTTTGACGGTACTCTCTGGCAAGATCCGGTTACGCAGCGCCTGTGGCGAACTGAGCGAGGCCGAAGCGATCCGGTTCGTCGACGTGGTCACGCCGTACAGACGCAATTCCGTCATGTTGCCCCACCACGCGTTGGGGTTGGTCATGCGAATGTAGCGATATGGCGTCGGGTCGATGATCTTCAGGGTGTGCCAGTCCGGGTTGTTCACCGCTGAGGTCGAGATCGTGATCCAGGTCGTATTGTCATTGGAGCCCTGCGCCAGGGTGCCATTGATACGTCCGGCGTTGTTGTTCTGCAGTCCGATGACGTCGATGCGCGACAGCGCCACGGTGCCCCCCCCCCGGAAATCGAACTGCAGCCAGCTGTTGCTGCCACCGCCGTTCAGACGGAGATCGGTCTGCGTCGTGATGTTGTTGTCGAACAACCGGTTGGCGTTCGTCAGCACGTCGGTCGCATTGCGGCCGTTCGAGTCCGTCACGGTCGTGATGCCGACCAGGTTGTCGATGTAGTTCGTCTGGTCCGCGATGAACAGCGTCGTGGAGTCCGTCGTGAAGAGGACCGGTTCAGCGGGCGTCCCGTTGGCGGTGTTGTAGTTCATGAGGAGCTTCACCGTTCCGGCCGGGGTGGTGGGCTTGATGACTGCCGTCGCCGTCCAGTTCAGGTTGTCGGTGGTCGTGATGGTCGCAGGCTCGCCCTGGATCGTCGCCGTTACATTGTTGATCGGCTCGGAGGACTGGAACGCGACCTTGATCGTATTGCCGGACACGACCCGGTTCTTCAGCGCCTGGTCCGAGCTCATCGACACGCTGGTCAGCTTGTTGACGGTTTCGTAGCGGGTGCCGAAGATCCTGAACTCGCCCAGCTCGAGGATGTTGTACGACGAGATCAGGTTGATCATGGAGAGCTTGAAGAAGCGGTAGCGCTGGTTGCGCTGGTCTTCCTGCACGTTCAGGGTCTGCACCCCTTCGATTGCCAGTGTCTCGTCGGGTGAGATCCGCGTCCAGTTCTCGTTGTCGTTGGAACCAAAGATGGTCGTGCCGCCGACGCGTTCCGGGAAACTGGTGCGGGGCTGGAGCTGGAACGCGTTCGCCGCCACCTTGAAGCTCGGCCCGAAGTCCAGCGTGAACGTGCGGTTGCTGTCCCGGGCGATGGTGAAGGCGATGAAGCTGTCGGTATTGTTATCGACCCCGTTGGCGGCATAGTCGCCAAAGTTCGTCACCAGGTTCGTCTTGAAGAACAGATTCGGGTAGTTCATGCTGCCGTCAGGCAGCAGCGGGGTCAGTTCCTGCAGCCCGGAGACCGCGCTACGCAACGTTGCCAGCTTCTGGAAGTAGACAGTGTCGGTGCTCGACCCGATCGTGTTCTGCATGTCGGTGTAGGCGCCCTGGTAAGCGTCCCTGGTCGACGAGACGTACAGCGTGTCCGGCTTGAATGGCGCGGTCACGGCCGATACCGTCGACTGCCGGTCCGTCCCCACGACGATGGTGAACCGCTTGGTGGACACCGTGGTCCCGTCCGACGCTTCGGCGACGAACGTGTAGGTGCCGGCCTGCGTCGGCGTCCACGAGAACGCGCCTGTGCTGGTGTTGAACGACGCGCCCGGCGGCAGGTTGTCCAAGTTGTAGGTCACGACGTCGGCCGCTGCCGGGTCCGTGGCCGACAGGTCGATCGTCGTCGGGACGGTGGCGCCAGCATAAGTGTACACAGTCGCATCGCCACTGCCGGACTTGAAGACCGGAGGGCTCAGCAGGGTGCTGGACTGGACGTTGATGTGGTCGACATCGACCGTGGTACCGTTGCCGGTAATGTTGATCTGCAGGAAGTCCGGTATGTTGATCGGCACTACCATGTAGCGCCACTGGCCCCGCGTGTTCGGCAACGCAAGCACGTTGCCGTCGACGACCATCGTGGCCTGGCCATTGGTACGGATGCGGAAGCCGATCGACGTGACAGCGGCGCCGTTATAGCTGTACACGGCATAGCGCGTGCCTTCCGGCGTCGCCGTGCTGCGCACGAAGCCGGTCGAGCCTTCGGTCTGCGCAACCGAGGAGCCGGCGAGCGGCGTGAAGCGGTCTTCCACTTCGCGATACGGATCGACGATGGGAATGCCCAGGTATTTGCCGCCCTCGGCTTCGGCTGCCTTGGGAATCGCCAGCCAGAAATCGCCGCCCCCATCCGCGCCATCCCAGTTGTAGGCCTTGCGCTTGGCGTAGATCGTCGTGAAGTTCGGCGTGAGCTGTTCCAGGTCCAGGCCGCGCACGTATTTGTAGTAGTAGAAGGCTTCCCAGGTGTTCTGGGTCAGGCGGCCGCGATATGACCACGACACGTTGGTATACATTGCGCGGATGCTGCCATCCGGATTGACGCTCATCGCGACGGGCACCCACGGGATGTCGTAGCCGACCATCCATTTGCCGAACAGCTCATGGACAGCCAGCAGGCGGTCGTCGAGGAATTCGTATGGTCCGACGGCGTTCGACTCGGTCGACGGCGTACCCGCCACCGGATCGACCTTGGTGTCTTGCGCCATCATCATCCGCGCCAGGATTTGCGAGTTGGTGAGGTCGCCTGCGCCGTGGGCCTGGTCGCGGCCCATTTCGACGTGTTGGATCTGGGGCGGAATCGCTTCGCCGGTGGCGTCGTTCTTGGTCACCAGGCGGAACAGCCGCTCGATCGAGCCGGTCCATGCCGGGTCGGGCGCATCCTTGTTGACGGTGAACCACTCGACCGCCTGGTTGTACCCTTCGCGGTCGCCCATGAAGATCGAACCGGACATCTTGGCGATGGTGGTGTACAGATGCTGGTTCATGAACCGGCAATTGCAGTTGTTGAAGGTCTGGATCGTCGGCACGATGAGGTTGGCCGAGAACTTCTGCGTGTCCTCATCCGTCCACACGAGTGCCGGGTCCTGGGTGCTGGTATAGCGGATGATTTCCGCCGCGCCCGTCATCCGCTGCAGCGGGATACCGGTATGGATGTGCGAGTCGGTGTAGTACGCGTACCTGGACGGATCCATCTGCCCCCACAGTCGGATGATCTGCATCACTTTGGCCCGGTAGACCGGATCGCCGGTCACGTAGTAGAGGATCGCCTGGGTGTAGGCGGTCAGGGCGTCCGTTTTGAAAAGGCCCTGCGCCCCCTGTGAATCGAGGCCGTAAATACGCGGCTTTGTCGGGTCGGAAGCATCAATGTTCGCAATGCCGCGCGTGCGCGAAGCGCTGGCAGAGTTGAGCATCATGTTGAAATGCGTGTACCAGGGCTCTTTCTTCGCCAGGACCTGGGCCCGCATGTTTTCCAGCTGCGCCTTCGTGAAGCCGACGCCGGGATGCTTGAATCCATTGGCATCGATCGATTCGCTGATGACCGGCTGGTAGCTGGTCACGATGGTGTCGATCGGATCGGCCATGGCGTCTTGACCCGGCAGGGGTATCAGCGTCATGGCGATGGCAACGGAAACTGCCATCCAGACAATTCGTTTGGCTACATGGTCGAACTTTATTGCTCTCATATGTGTCCCCTCATTTTTCCACCCTTGATTAAGGTATCGATAACAACTTCACGCGAGCCGGAGCCCGGACTGCGTGCAATCCTCCTCCTGACCGTCCCTATTGGGATGGGGCGTGCAGACGGAACGCAAGGTCCGCGTCGCGATCGACGCTAAGCTTGCCGTCCTTGTAGATCAGCTCCGCTACCTGGATGACCGTGCGCTGATTCCAGCGCGGGTCCGCAGCCGCCTCGGCCTCGTTCTTCTGATGGACGAAGTAGTAGATGAACGCTCGATCGCCATCGACAATCACGTCCGCGTGCTGCCCTTTGTGGCGGTCGGTCGCCTTCTGCCCCGGCTGGCCAAGGATGTAGCCGGGCTGCTCCGTCCAATTTTGCGCATCCTCGGAACGCAGCACCATCAAGCCGTCCCACACGTCGACGACCATCCAGTAGTGCCCCTTGAAACGGAACGCCTTCGCCCCCTCCCCTTTGGTGGAATTGACTGGCTGGTCGCTGACCTTGGTCCAGGTGCGCAAATCCCGGCTGTCGGCCGCCAGGATGCGGCTGCCGGCCCGCTCGTCCTTGTACCACATGCGGTAGCCCTGCCCCAGCTTCATGACGGTCGGGTCGATCATGCGTCCAGTGTCCAGCTTCACCGTGCTCTCGCAGTCCCACTTGGCCAAGTCCGTGCTGGTCAGGTGCACAATGCGGCCGTCCGCCCCCGGTCCGCCCCACCGGTGGAATATGCCCGGCACGACGGTGAGCCACATGTGGTAAGTACCGTTTTCATAGAGCACATCCGGCGCCCATAACGTCACGTCCGTGCACGCCTTCGGGAAATCCGCCGTTCCCGCGTAGCGCCAATGCACACCGTCCTTCGAAGTGGCAATGCCGATCGCTGTGCCATGCACCCATTCGACGTCTTGCGGATCGGGCAGTTTCATCGTCGCCCTGCGATTGGTGTAGAACATTTTCCACAGCTTCGCAGCCCGATCATAAACAATCGAAACGTCTGCCGCGCCGTCGAAAACGGGGTCGCGGAACAGCGGTTTAGGGGCAGTCTCGCCGGCGTTTGCGCAGCTTGAAAAAGCGAGCGGTACTGCAACGGCCAAGGTGGCAAGCAGGATTTTCATTCAATCTCCATAAGTCACTTTGTCGATGTCCACATAGCCTTTACCTCCGGCTGGATTGAACGTGAACAGCCCGGCGCGGCTGCCGCGGTACGCGCCCCAGGTCAATGGGAAACCGGCCAGCACCGTCTCGTACTGCTTGCCGTCGGCACTGATGGCGAAAGTGCTTTTGCCATCCAGCCCCCAGCTCGATCGCAACCAGATGGCGTCATGCGTCCATGGCTGCAGGCGCGTATAGCTGCCATCGCGGGAGATTTCCACGTAGCGCATGCCGCCCGTCATGACGATGCCTGCTGAAGCGGAGGATTCGGCGGGATTGCCTGCGCGCGGCTGCACCGTGAACTGGGACAGCCCGGCATGCTGCCCCTCGGCCATTCCCGCCAGCTCCAGCCGCGCGACAAACGACTGCCCGGTGCTACGCACAACGCGCTGGGTCAACACATTTCCGACCTTGAGCAAGTTGCCGCCATCCAGGCCGGAAAACCCATGCAGGCGCAGGTAGCCGGGACGCTCCGACAACGACCACTTGTCCATGCGGGGCTGATAGTTCCATTCCCACACGGGTGACAGCGTCCGTCCGTCAAAGTTGTCGCTCCCCTGGGGGAACTGCCGGCGCGAAGCCGGGGCCGGCATGTCCCCCTCCCAGACCATTGTGCCGATGCCGTCATGGTCGGGGCGACCGATCACCGGCCAGCCATCGACCCAATGAACCGGCAGCAGGCTGGCCGCCCTGCCCGCCCAATCGCCTGAGCCATGATGGGTCAGGAAATACCAGTTCCCGTCCGGCCCCTGGAGAATCGCGCCCTGGTTGGGCTCCATCGTGCCGCTTTCGCTATGCATCAGCTGGCGCTTCTCCGACCAGGGGCCGCGCAACGAGGCGGCGCGCCGCATCATCATGACGCGCACTTTGCCATGCACTTCGCTGAAAAAATGAAAGTACGTGCCGTTAAACTTGTACAGCTTGTTCGCTTCACTGCCCTTAAACTGATAGATCACCCGGTCCGATGCGGCGATGAGGGTTTTGTTGTCCGGACTTAGCTCCCACAGGAGGATCTTGTAACCGTCGCTGAAGTTCGTGCCGATGAAATAGCCTTTGCCGTCATCATCCCAGAATGGCGCGCAGTCATCCCAGCCGGAAGCGTCCAGCATTTGATGCAAGGGCGTCCACGGCCCCTCCGGACGTTCGGCGCTTGTCATGAAATAACCTTCATCCGGCGTGCCGAAGTAGACCCAGAAGCGGCCGGCATGATGGCGAATCGCACCGGCCCAGATGCCCCTCCCGTAGCGGTTCATCTTCGTCCAGTTCAGTTCCGGAGAAATCTGGGTAAGGTCGGGTACGGCATGACCGACGGTGCGCCAGTTCACCAGGTCACGCGAATGCAGGATCGCCATTCCCGGCGAAAATTGGAAGGTCGACGAAATTGCGTAGTAATCGTTGCCGACACGGATGGCATCGAGGTCGCTGTAGTCGGCTGGAAGGATGGGATTGCGGTAACGGCCATTGCCCAGGTCCCCCCACTTGGTCCACTCGCCCCAAGTCACTTGCTCCGTAGCCTGGCATGGGCTTGAGGCCACGACCGCGGCAGATACGCAAAGGCGGATGAAAAGCTGGACAAAAGACATCTCCGATCTCCTCAAGACTTCCTGGTCTTGTATATATTTAGGACATCCGCGATCAAAAAAGCCGCGGTTCGGCGGACGCCGCCTGCGCAACGACGGGCGCCGCCGGAAAAGAGGTCAATAGGTACCTATTGTCACTTTCAGCACCACCGGCTTGCCGGTGAAATTCAAGCCATGATCGACCTGGTCACCGTTCCACACGCGTTCCGCCACCCACTTGCCGTTGGCATCGAAACGCCCTTCTTCAACGCGGTCCCACAACGATGGCTTGCCTGCATTGGCGCCATCGCCCTCCATCTTGATCCGTGCGTGCTGGCCGGTGATGATGAATTCATTGTCGCCGGTTTGGGCGATGGCCAGCCCGCCGCTCGGTGTTTCCGTGCCCGCCGGCACGTCCTTGGAATCGGACCACGCCTTCCTTTCACCGAACTGCCACTCGCGGAACGACACCGTGGCTTTCCAGTTTTTCAGCGCAATGGATTGCGGAGCACGGTCCTCGCCTTCCGCCACGCCACGGGTGCGGCCCTCGAACGCCCACTTCGCCCATAAACGCTCCATCGGCCGGAACACCGCCATAACCTTGCCGAATGGTTCGGCCATGGTCTTGTCCGTTGCTTTCGCCCCCAGCGGGTAATTGGTATAGTCAAAATAATCGACGCCGAACGGCGCCACGCCCAGTGCGCCGCGACCCAGGATCAGGTACAGGTAGCGCGCAAAACTGGCGGCGTTGCCCAATTCCGGCACCATCAGCGCGTTGTCAGGACGCTGGTACAGTTCCAGGTCGGCGCTCACCCTGGCGAGGTCCGAATGGTAAATATCGGGCGCAGCGATATCGATGTGCGGCGCGGCAGCCTTGTAGATATCGATTACGTCGAAGTGTGGGCCGCCCGAGTTGAAGTCACCCTTCCATGGCGCGATCTGCGTCAGCGGATCGCGCAGCGCGTCGTTGACATACATCGGCAGGTTATACACGGCGCGCCCTGCCTTGGCCATTTCCTCGACATAGCGCGCAAAAGCCCAGGCGTGGAAGTACTCGTCGGCATACGGGCCGTACACTTCGCTCCAGGTGCCGGACGAGGGCGCACCGGGAACCGGCGATTTTTTGTACGCCAGCACGGCCGGCGGCACCGGCTGGCGGAACGCCTCTTCGGCCTTCGGACCGTAGTCGCGCGCCAGGGTCCTGCGTGCCGTGCCCATTTCATTTTGCACCTGCACCATGATGACGGTGCGCTGTTCTTCATCGATCTTGCGCAAATGCGTCATGAACGCGACAAACGCCTTGCGGTCCGCCTTCAGGGTTTCTTCGCCGAACGGCGACATGCAATAAATGCTCTTGCCATTCTTGTCGACCATGCGCGGAAAGCGCTGGTTGTCGAACTTCGCCCATCCCGGCATGTATTGCGGGAAGGTGTTTTTCCAGGCGCCAAACCACAGCAGCACCAGACGCACCTTGTGCTGGCGTGCCTGCTTCAGTAACTCATCGACATAACTGAAATCGAATTTGCCTTCGGTTGGTTCGACCTGTTCCCATGCCACCGGAATTTCCACCGTGTTGGCATGGGCGTCGGCCACGGCGGGCCACAGCAGTTTCAACGCATCCACGTAATTGCTGGAATTGTGCGCTTGCACACCCAGCATGGTGAACGGCGCGCCATCGACCATCAGCGCATAGCGTCCATCTTTTTTCACCAGTTGCGGAATCGGTGCGGCGGCCTGCGCCTGGAAGGCCAGCGCCAACGCGCAGGCGAGCAGGGTCTTGACGATACGGTGTTTCTGCACAGCGGGTCTCCTAGTTATTGGTGATCACGACACCTCTATGTTACCGATAACGTGACATCTTCCCATGCTAACGAAAGCCGTCTTTTGCGTGTATATATTTTCCCGGCGCTGCTATGCCGTTTTCTCATAGATCGCCCCTACAGCTAGGCCGGCTTGGCGGCGCCGCGGTTGGCCGCGGCCAAAAAACCCTCGACGTGTATGAATCGATGCGATAGCATTGCTTCCCGAGATTCGTTATCGATAACAAGCAACCTTCCTGCAGCCTGCAGCCTGCAGCCTGCGGCTTTGCGTTGGCGGTGATGCGAGACGCGGCCATGGGCGGCCAGGTGATCAAAAGGAGGAGACATGAAGCGACGTAAAATTCTGCAACACTTGGCGGCTGCCATCCCGGCCATTGGCTTGTCCCGGCTGGCGCGTGCAACAGCCACAACAGCGCAAAACATACTGGAACCCATGGCGACGGGGCCGTTTTCCGCAGACTGGTCATCTCTGACGGCCTACCAGACACCCGACTGGTTCCGCAACGCGAAATTCGGCATATGGGCGCACTGGGGTCCGCAATGCGAACCTGAGTTTGGCGACTGGTATGCGCGCGGCATGTACATCGAAGGGAGCGATGCCTATAAATATCATGTACAAAAATACGGCCATCCGTCCAAATTCGGCTTCAAGGATGTCATCCGCCAGTGGCGGGCGGAGCGCTGGGATCCGGATGCCCTGGTGGCCTTATACAAAAAGGCAGGCGCGCGATACTTCGTCGGCCTGGCCAACCACCACGACAACTTTGACTTATACGAAAGCAAGTACCAGCCCGAGTGGAATTCCACCCGGATGGGGCCACGCAAGGATTTGATCGACGGCTGGAGCAAAGCGGCACGCCGCCACGGGCTGCGCTTCGGTGTCAGCGTGCACGCCAGCCATGCCTGGACCTGGTATGGCACGGCACGCCTGGCGGATCGGAACGGTCCATTGGCCGGCGTCCCCTATGACGGCGAATTGAAGCGCTCCGATGGCAAAGGAACGTGGTGGGAAGGCCTTGATCCCCAGGACCTGTACGTGCAAAACCACCCGCAGAGCGCAAGGGGCGACGATAAGGATGCGATCCACCAGCAGTGGAACTGGGGTGCGGGGAGCGCCATCCCCGACCAGGCGTACTGCGAGAAATTCTACAACCGGACCGTTGACCTGATCAATGCATACGATCCGGATCTGGTGTACTTCGACGACACCGCACTCCCCCTATGGCCGGTCAGCGATGTCGGCCTGCGTATTGCCGCGCACATGTACAACCGGAGTATCGCGCGCAAGGGCAAACTCGAGGCTGTTATCAACGGCAAGGTGCTCGATCCGATGCAGCGCAAAACCATGGTGTGGGACATCGAGCGGGGCCAAAGCAATGAGATCGAACCGCTGCCATGGCAGACCTGTACCTGCATCGGCAACTGGCATTATGACAGGCCGCTCCATGAACGAAAGGGTTACAAGAGCGCCAAGTCGGTGGTGCACATGCTGATCGACGTGGTCAGCAAGAACGGCAACCTGCTTCTCAGTGTACCGGTGCGCGGCAATGGCACCATCGATGAGCAGGAGCGCGCCATTGTCGAGGAGATCGGCAACTGGATCGCGGTCAACGGGGAAGGCATTTACGATACGCGCCCATGGTCCGTGTTTGGTGAAGGGCCGGGCATGGAAAAGGCGGCACCGCTTTCAGCGCAAGGGTTTAACGAAGGCAAGAACAAGCCGTTCACACCGGCCGATATCCGCTTCACCACCAAGGGCGGGGTTGTCTATGCGTTTGTCATGGGATGGCCGACGGACGGCAAGGTGGTCATCAAATCGATGGGCCGCGCGAGTCCGCATTTGAAGCAGCGCATTGCGCGGGTCGAACTGCTTGGGCCGGGCAGCGCATTGCCGTTTGAGCAGACGGCAGATGGCTTGCATCTGACCCTGCCATCCAACGCACCGGCTTTGTCCTATGCGGTTGCGCTGAGAATTTCGTAAGCAGCACGGGAATTCAAAAACATGCTGGCTATTAGCCAAAAACATAAGACCCGCTCGCGATCGAGGCCATTAGAATCGAGCGCAACGAACGTGGAAAAGACGCACCAGTGCGCGCGAGGGATCCAATAATGAATAGCCGCAGAAACTTGCTCAAGAAGTTGGGCGCATCAGTCCCGGCGTGGGCGTTAACCAAGTATGTCAACGTCGCGGACCGAATTATGAATAGCCCACCGGGAGGGCAAGCAGCAACGGGCGTCGATTGGCAGATCGCTGACACCCGTTTGAGAATTCATTTCGTAACTGACCAGATCGTCCGTGTCACCGCGACCCGCAACCCCGGATGGTCCAACGCTGACAGCTTGATGCGCATCCCGGTCATGGAAAAGCCAGGGCCTATTGAACGCAGTACCAGCGGGGAAGTGTTGGTGCTGCGCTCATCGAAGCTGGCTGCGAAACTGAACCTTGGCACTGGTGCGATCTCGTTCTGGCGCGCGGATGGCGAACTTCTACTGGAAGAGGACAACCATACGCCACGTACATTCTCGCCGGTGGCAGTCGTGAAGTCGATGCCTGATCCGGCATCCATGAGGCGTGTCAAAACGGTGGACGGCGAGAGGCAAGTCGCGGGCGCATATGTTCAGAAAAAGGACCGCGATGCATGGCGGGCCACGGCGCGTTTTCGATTGCACGATGAAGAGGCCTTGTATGGGCTGGGCTTCGATGAAACAGATGACCTGAATCTGCGCGGCAAGCGGAAAAGGCTGTACCAGCACAACTTGCGCATTGTGAATCCCTTCCTGGTTTCGACACGCGGCTATGGCTTGCTGTTTGACGCCTACAGCGCGTCCACCTTCGCGGACGGCCCGGATGGCATGTCCATGAGCAGCGATGTAGTCGACGAACTCGACTACTACTTTGTGCTCGGTCACTCCATGGATGGCGCAATTGCCGGCTACCGCCAATTGACGGGCGCCGCCACGCTGTTGCCAAAGTGGGCGTTTGGCTATATGCAGTCACGCGAGCGCTACGTGACGCAGGACGAGTTGATCGACACCGCCAGGCAGTTCCGCACACGGAGAATCCCGCTGGACACGATTGTGCAGGATTGGAACTACTGGGTACCGAATCATTGGGGCAGCTTTGTCCCGGACAAAACACGCTATCCCGATATTGGCGTGATGACCAAAGCTGTGCACGATATGAATGCCCGCGTAATGATCTCGATTTGGCCTAATCCAAGTCCGCTTGATCCACCCGGCAAGGCGCTCAAGGAAAATGGCTTTACCTTGGCCGGCACTGATTTTGTCGACTTCTTCCAGCCAAAAGCAGGTGCCATGTACTTTGACAATGCATGGAAATATCTGGGCAGGCACGGAATCGATGCCTGGTGGTGTGATTCGACTGAACCCGACGTCGCGGACTGGGTAACGCAGTCCACACGTGCAGTGAATGCCGACGAACTCAATATTGCCGGCCTTTCCAAAATCATCGATCCGCAATTGCTGAATGCCTATGCGCTGGCCGATTCGAAGAGTCTCTATCGGAACTGGCGCAAGGCCACCCCTGACCGGCGTTTGGTGAACCTGACGCGGTCTGGCTATGCGGGCAGCCAGGCAGTGGGCGCTGTGGTGTGGACTGGTGATATTTCAGCCAAATGGTCGGTCTTTGCGCAGCAAGTGGCAGCTCTCCTGAGTTACAGCGCTTCAGGTGCCCCATACGTGACGTGCGACATCGGCGGCTTCTTCGTGCGGCGTGGCAAGCAATGGTTCTGGAACGGCGACTATGATGGCGGCGTAGCGGACCTGGGCTACCGTGAACTGTACACGCGCTGGCTCCAATTCGGTGTGTTCCTGCCGATGTTTCGCAGTCATGGCACCGATACGCCTCGTGAGCCCTGGCACTTCGGGGAGCCTGGCACGGCATTCTACGATGCCATCCTGGATTCGATCCAACTGCGCTACCGGTTGCTGCCGCATATTTACTCCCAGGCGGGTTTGGTGCATTTGCATGGCGCTTCATTCATCCGGCCCCTGGCGTTCAGATTCCCTGAGGATCCCCGCACATATGACCTGAAGACACAGATGCTGTTCGGCGATGGCATGATGGTCAGTCCCGTGCTGGAACCGATGTATTACGGCGTGAAGTCGGCCCCGATCAACGCGGTGCCGCGCGCGCGTGAAGTATATTTGCCGAAGGGATTATGGATCGACTTCTGGACCGGTCAGAGGCATTCCGGCGGCCGCACGATCATGGTGGATGCACCGCTGTCGCGTATGCCGATTCATGTGCGAGCCGGCAGTGTGATCCCGATGGGGCCAAGTATTCAATATTCATCGGAAATGGCGGATGCGCCGATAGAGTTGCGGGTCTATCCTGGAGCCGATGACAGTTATACGTACTACGAAGACGCTGGCGATGGCTGGGGCTACGAGCGTGGTGAGTACGCGCTGATGCACATGCGATGGGATGACGCCGCCGGTGTGCTGACGATCTCGAATCGCCAGGGCCATTTCCCAAGCATGCGCAATCAACGCCGGTTCCAGATTACCGTGGTCGGCTCCAAGCGTGGCCGCGGCCATGAGTTTCCGGGTACAAGCGCCATTGACATCGTCTACGACGGCAGGGAAGTTGCGGTCAGCACGGGCAGCCGCAGCTGATCCCATTTAACGAAAGAATTTCTTATGTCGTTCACCCGACGTTCGATGCTCAAAGCGACTCTCGCTGCGCTGCCGGCGCATGGTGCAGCCCGTGACCTAGGCCAACTTGTGCGTCCCGCCATGGCTCCCGTTCCAGTCGACGCGGCGCGTGCCTTCCTGGCAGATGAAGTGCGCTTGCTGCCGGGAAGTCCGTTTTACGTGCGCCAGGAGCTGCATAGCAAAGGAGTCCTCGCGTCATATGATCCCGACAAGTTGCTGTACCACTACCGAGCCTTGGCCAAGCTTCCCCAAAAGGAAGGCATCGGGAGCGGCTACGACGGCTGGGACAGTGGATTTCTCCGTGGGCACATGGCAGGACACTATTTGTCCGCCGCTTCGCGCATGGCGGCGGCCACCGGTAGCACACTCTTTCGCGACCGGGTCAACTACCTCGTGGGAGAGCTCGCCAAATGCCAGGCGAAGCTGAATCTGGATGGTTACCTGGCCGCCTTCTCCCCGGCCGCATTCGACAAGCTTGAAGGCAAGCCCGGGGCCGATGCCGGGGACATTGTAGTGCCCTATTACACGATCCAGAAAATCATGTCGGGCCTGCTCGACGCCCATGCATATCTCGGCAACAGGCAAGCACTCGAAGTCGCCACCAGGATGGCTGACTACTTCGGGAATCGGCTCGCGGGGCTCAATGCCGCGCAGATTGACAGGATGCTCCGCACGGACGACAAGCCAAATCCACAAAACGAATTCGGCGCGATGAGTGACGTTTTGACGGAGCTGTTCAAGATCGGCAAGGATCCCCGCCACCTCCAGGCCGCTCGCATGTTCAATCGCGCATGGTTTGTCGGCCCGCTGGCCGATGGCGAGGACTGACTGGGCGGCTTACACGCGAATACGCACGTCGCGCAAGCGGTGGGCTTGGCCAATTGCGCCAACGCCCATGGCAATCCAGTGGATCTGAAGGCGTCCGAGAATTTCTGGCGGCTGGTCGTGCATAAGCATTCGTTCGCCAACGGAGGCAACTCGTTCAACGAATGGTTCGACAAACCCGGAGTGGAGGCCGGCCCGTCAATCGATAATCGGAAGGTATTGCCCCCCACCACCGCCGAAACGTGCAACACCCACAATATGCTCAAGCTTACCACTAGGCTGTTCGAGCGCAACCGCCATGCGGAGCTTGCTGACTACTATGAGCGTGCGTTATACAACCACGTACT
>CBFGQI010000071.1:0-25002 GCA_965650885.1 uncultured Oxalobacteraceae bacterium | reverse complement strand
GCGCCGCTTCCGGCGCCAGCGAGGCGCCGAAATCGCGCAGCGCCTTGGCGCGGATTTGCACGAGGCCCCATTGCGCCGCCGGATTCTTCTTGTAGTTGTCGAAAATATTCGGGAACTTCGTCCAGTCGTAGACGCCGGTATCGGTCAACGCGCCGCCCAGCGCATTGCCGTGGCCGCCGATCGACTTGGTCAGCGCATTAACCACCAGGCCCGCGCCCACATCCTTCGGACGGAACAGGTAAGGCGACGTCATCGTGTTGTCGACGATGTACAGGATGCCGCGCTCGGCGCACAGCTCGCCGATGCGCTTCAAGTCCGCCACCTGGGTGCGCGGGTTGGCGATGGTTTCCACGAACACCATGCGCGTCTCGGGCTTGAGGGCCGCGGCCACATTGGCCACGTCGGTGGCGTCGACAAAGTCCACGCCCACGCCCTGCCCGGCCACGGTCTGCCACAAGGAATTGGTATTCCCGAACAGGAAGGACGACGACACGACATGGTCGCCGGCACGCAGCAGCGCCTGGAACACGGCGCCGATGGCGCCCATGCCCGTGGCGAAGCAGATCGTGCCCACACCCTGCTCCATCTTGCTGACCTTGTCCTCCAGCGCGGCCACCGTCGGGTTGCCCTGGCGGCCGTAGCGGAAGCCCGGCTCCTTGCCCTGGAACACCGACGCCAGCTGGCGCGCGTCGGCATAGCCGAAGGTCACCGAAGTGTGGATCGGCTTGTGCAGCGAGCCGTGTTCGATGCCTTTCTGGCGGTCGTTGTGCAGAATGGTGGTCGTGAAGCCGTAGTTCTTCATCAGGATTCCGTCGTGGCAGTGTTCAGGTTTAGCTGCGTGCGCGCCGCGTCTTCCGCGACCTTGGCCTTTTTCGGGTTGACGCGCGCCTGTTCGATGCGGTCCAGGTACTCGGGCGACACGTCGCCGGTGATGTACTTGCCGTCGAAGCAGGAAGCTTCGAATTCGGTCAGTGCAGGATTCACGTCGGCGATGGACTTCTTCAAGTCTTCCAGGTCCTGGTAGACCAGCGCGTCGGCGGTGATCTCTTCGCAGATTTCCTGCAGCGTGCGGCCGTGGGCGATCAGCTCGTCGCGGGTCGGCATGTCGATGCCGTACACGTTCGGGTACAGCACCGGCGGCGCGGCGGAAGCGAAGATCACCTTTTTCGCACCGGCTTCGCGCGCCATCTGCACGATCTCGCGCGAGGTGGTGCCGCGCACGATGGAGTCGTCCACCAGCAGCACGACCTTGTCCTTGAATTCGTCGGCAATGGCATTCAGCTTCTGGCGCACGGATTTCTTGCGCATCGCCTGGCCCGGCATGATGAAGGTGCGGCCAATGTAGCGGTTCTTGATGAAGCCTTCGCGGTAGTCCACTCCCAGGCGCATCGCCAGCTGGATCGCTGCCGGACGCGAGGAATCGGGGATCGGCATCACGACGTCGATATCGTCGGCCAGGCCTTCGCGCTTGATCTTGTCGGCCAGGTATTCGCCCATCTTCAGGCGGGTGTTGTACACGGAAGCGCCGTCGATCACGGAGTCAGGGCGCGCCAGGTACACGTATTCGAACACGCAAGGGTTCAGCTTGGGGTTGTCGGCGCAGATTTGCGCGTGCAGCTGGTTATCGTTGTCGATGAAGATGGCTTCACCTGGCAGCACGTCGCGCACGAAGCGGAAGCCCATGCCTTCCAGCGCCACCGATTCGGAGGCGATCATGTATTCGCTGCCTTCAGCGGTTTCGTTGACGCCCAGGCACAGCGGACGGATACCGTTCGGGTCGCGGAACGCCAGCATGCCGCTGCCGGCGATCTGCGCCACCGCCGCGTAGCCGCCGCGCACGCGCTTGTTCAGCACCGTCACGGCCTGGAAGATATTGGCCGGCGTCAGCGAGAAGCCGGTCGAGGCCTTGTGGATCTCGTGCGCCAGCACGTTCAACAGCACTTCCGAGTCGGAATCGGTATTGATGTGGCGGCGGTCGATCTTGAACATCTCGTCCTTGAGCTGTTCCCAGTTGGTCAGGTTGCCGTTGTGCGCCAGGGTGATGCCGAACGGCGCGTTGACGTAGAACGGCTGCGCTTCCTCTTCGCTGGACGAGCCGGCGGTCGGGTAGCGGCAGTGGCCGATGCCCGAGTTGCCGTTCAGCGAACGCATATTGCGGGTGCGGAACACGTCGCGCACCAGGCCATTGGCCTTGTGCATGGAGAACGTATTGCTCTGGTTGGTTGCGATGCCTGCCGCATCCTGGCCGCGGTGCTGCAACAGCAGCAGCGCGTCATACAGCATCTGGTTGACTGGTTGGTGGGATACGACGCCGACGATGCCACACATGGTGTGCTCCTAAACTTGGTACTGCGGATTTAACGAATTCTAAAAATGGACATGCTGCGCCATCGCGGCGGGCAGGAAGGGTTTCACCGTGCGCACGCCGGATTCCGCCATGGGACTCAACAGCGCGTTCTTCCAGAAATCCTGCTTCGGGATGGACGTCATCCCACACAATATGACGCCGGCCAGCACGATCACAATCCCCCGCCCCAGGCCGAACAGGCCGCCCAGGCCCCGGTCGGCCAGCGTCAGGCCGCCGGCCGTAACCAGGGCGTCGACCGCCATGGCCAGCAGGGCCATCAGGATGCGCACACCGATAAACAATGCAATGAAGGCAACGATCAGGCGCGCCACCTCGCCCGGAATGGCATCGGGCAGCATGCCGGCCAGCCAGGGGCCGTAAGCGTTGGCGACGACGAAGGCAACGATCCAGCCGGCCAGCGACAGGATTTCCTTGACCAGGCCGCGCAGGGTACTGATGACGATGGATGTGACCAGCACGAAAATCACCAGGTAATCGAAAATCGTCACGTCCGCGCTGCCTCACATCATCCTGTCAGGCCGGGGTCAGGCTGCCATTCAGGCCCAGCTTGCCCAGTTTGGCGCGGACCTTTTCGGCTTCTTCCTTGTTCGGGAAGGGACCGACGCGTACGCTGGTCAATTCGCCGTTGGCGGTGCTGACCTTTTGCGCATAGGACTTGATCCCGGCTTCGCCCAGCTTGCGCTGCAGCTCGTCCACCTTTTCTTTCGCTGCGAAGGCTGCCACCTTGATCACATATCTGGTCGACGCCGCCGCCTCGGGAGCCTTGCCTTCCAGGATGGCCATGGCGCGCGCATCGTCGGAGCGGGCCGGCTTGGCATCAGGCTTGGCTTCGGGCTTGGCGTCGGGCTTCTTCGGCTCCGGCTTCGGCTCGGGATGCTTGACCTCGGCCTTGGCCACTTTCGGCTCGGCCGCTTTGGGCGGCTTGGCGGGTTCGACAACGGCCGGCTTGGCCGGCACCTGGATGATTTCTTCGCCCTTGTCCAGCGCGGCACCGGCGGCGATCGGCGCCACGCTACGCGACGACGGAGCCGGCGCGGCGGCGGCAGGTTTGGCGGCGGCAGGCGCAGGGGCCGGCGCGGCCGGTTGCTCGAGCGCCGGCGCGGGCGCGGGTGCCGGTGCCACTGCCGGGCCGCCATTCAGCGGCTCGCCGGGTTTGTCCTTGGGCGGCATATTGATGGCGATGTCGGCCACCGACGATTTGGGTTCGGAATCGAGCACCATCGGCAAGCCGATGGCAACGGCCAGCGCCAGCGCAATCGCGCCTACCAGGCGGCGCCGTGCGCGCTTCTTTTCGGGCAGTACGGGATCGGCTGCATCCTTGCGGCCGGTGCGGCGTGCGCCGGCTTCGCCGCCGGCGCTGGATGCGCGCTTGGATCGCGCCTTGTCGCCCAAGGCGCGGTCGTCCTGTGCGCGATAGTAGCCGCTGTCTTCACCAGCAGCATCTTGCTTGTCTTTGCCAAATTTCGATAACAAGCCCATGCGTGATCGTCTCAGTGGAGTGAGGATTTTTTTGCCGCCATGACACCGGCGACCGTCAGGAAAGATCCAAAGACCACAATTCTATCATTCTCGCCCGCGCGGCTCATCGCATTTGCGAATGCCTGGCCTGGATCATCGAAAATATTGGCAGTTTTTTCATCCATTTTCGGTTCGATCGCCTGCACCTTGGCCGCCAGCTCCGACGCCGTCGCCGCCCGCGGCGATGGCAGGTTGGCAAGGCACCAATGGTCGACGTGCGGCGCCATGGCCTGGATCACGCCATCGATGTCCTTGTCGTGCATCGAACCGAACACCGCGAAGGTGTAGGGGCTGTAACCCATGTTGCCAATGTTTTGCGCCAACGCGGCCGCGGCATGGGGGTTGTGCGCCACGTCGTATATGACGGTCGGGCGGCCCGGCAGCACCTGGAAGCGGCCCGGCAATTCGACCATCACCAGGCCGGTGCGCACCTCCTGCGCGCCGACCGGCAATTCCATCTTCAGCGCTTCCAGCGCCGCCAGCGCCGCGCAGGCGTTGAGCAGCTGGTTGGCGCCGCGCAAGCCCGGGTAGGCCAGCGAATTGCGGCGCTGCGAACGGCCGCCGTAATTCCATTGCTGCTTGTCGCCAGCGTAGTTGAAGTCGCGGCCCATCAGCCACAGGTCGGCGCCGATTTCCACGGCATGGTCGATCAGCGCTTGCGGCGGCACCGGGTCGCTGCAGATGGCCGCCTTGCCTGTGCGGAAAATGCCGGCTTTCTCGAAGCCGATCTGCTCGCGCGTGCCGCCCAGGTAATCGACGTGGTCGATGTCGACGCTGGTCACGATCGACACGTCGGCATCGATCACGTTCACCGCATCGAGCCGGCCGCCCAGGCCCACCTCGAGGATGACCACGTCCAGGCCGGCCCGCGACATCAGGTGCATGATGGCCAGCGTGGTGAATTCGAAATAGGTCAGCGAAATGTCGCCGCGTGACTGCTCGACGACATTGAAGCTCTCCACCAGCTGCTCGTCGCTTGCCATGTCGCCATTCAGGCGGGCACGCTCATTGAAGTGCAGGAAGTGCGGCTTGATGTACAGGCCGACACGGTAGCCCGCGCGCAGCAGGATCGATTCCAGCATGGCGCAGGTCGAACCCTTGCCGTTGGTGCCAGCCACCATGATGACCGGGCATTTGAAGGCCAGCGCCATGCGTTCCTTGACGGCGCGCACGCGGTCCAGGCCCATGTTGATGACGGTTTCGGCATGGCGCGACTCGATCAGCGCAAGCCATTCGGGGAGGGTGTTCGGGAGATTGGACATTGTCGCCAGGAGGGATTTTTGGGCGCGCAGCGCAGGAGGCTGCGCGCGCCGGGTAAAACGTAAAGCTTGTCAGGCCAGCACTTCCGCGGCCTGGTTCTGCATCAGCGCCAGCAGGCGCGCGATTTCTTCGCGCATCTGGCGGCGGTCCACGATCATGTCGATCGCGCCCTTCTGCAGCAGGAACTCGGAACGCTGGAAGCCTTCCGGCAGCTTTTCACGCACGGTGTTCTCGATCACGCGCGGGCCGGCGAAGCCGATCAGCGCCTTCGGTTCGGCCATCACCACGTCGCCCATGAAAGCGAACGACGCCGACACGCCGCCCATGGTCGGGTCGGTCAGCACGGAGATGAACGGCAGCTTCTTCTCGGCCAGCTTGGTCAGCATGGCGGTGGTTTTCGCCATCTGCATCAGCGACAGCAAGCCTTCCTGCATGCGCGCGCCGCCGGTGGCGGTGACGCAAATGAACGGCACCTTCTGTTCCAGCGCCACCTGGGCCGCGCGGGCGAAACGTTCGCCGACCACGGAGCCCATGGAGCCGCCCATGAATTCGAATTCGAAGCACGCCACCACGACCGGCAGGCTCATGATCGAGCCGCCCATCGCAATCAGGGCGTCGGTTTCGCCGGTGGCTTCCATCGCCTGCTTCAGGCGATCCGGGTATTTCTTGCTGTCCTTGAACTTCAGCGTATCGACCGGCAGGGTTTCCTGGCCGATTTCATAGCGGCCGCCGGCGTCCAGCAGCGCGTCCAGGCGCTCGCGGGCGCGGATGCGCATATGGTGGTCGCACTTGGGGCAGACGTGCAGGTTCGACTCGAGATCGGTACGGTACAGGACTGCCTCGCAGGATGGGCATTTCACCCACAGGCCTTCAGGCATGGTCTTGCGAGCGGCAGCTTCCGAGCGCTGGATGCGCGGTGGCAGCAATTTTTCCAACCAGCTCATATATTTCTCCTCTTGCACTAACTTAGGCCGGAAGTGTAGCCGTTTCTGCCAGTCCTGTCGAACAAAACCAGCAGAAAATTGCTTACAGATCAACGATTTTCGTCGAGCGCAGTGCGGATGCCGGAAACGAACGTACGTACGGATTTTGCGGCTTGCGCCGGGCCCGCCGCCTCGATTTCCTGGATGATGCGGCTGCCGATCACCACCGCGTCGGCCACGCTGGCCACGGCCTTGGCGGTGGCCGCATCACGGATGCCGAAACCGACGCCCAGCGGCAGCTGGACGTGCTTGCGGATCATGTCCAGGCGGCGCGCCACGTCTTCGGTGTCGATGTGGCCGGCGCCGGTGACGCCCTTCAGCGAGACGTAGTAGGTGAAGCCGCTGCCCACGCGCGCCACTTGCTGTACGCGCTGCTCGGTGGAGGTGGGCGCCAGCAGGAAGATCAGGTCCTGGCCGGCGGCGCGCATCCTGGCGGCGAATTCTTCGCACTCCTCCGGCGGATAGTCGACCACGATGGCGCCGTCGGCGCCGGCGGCGCGGCTGGCATCGATGTAGGCGTCCACGCCCAGCCGTTCGATCGGGTTGGCGTAGCCCATCAGGACCACCGGCGTGGTGCTGTTGGTCTTGCGGAATTCGCGCACGAAGTCGAAACAGTCGCGGATGCCGACGCCGTTGGCCAGCGCGCGCTCGCAGGCGCGCTGGATCACCGGGCCTTCGGCCATCGGGTCGGAGAATGGGATGCCCAGTTCCAGGATGTCGGCGCCGCCTTCCACCAGGGCGTGCATCAGCTCCACGGTGCGGCCGGGTTCCGGGTCACCGGCGGTGATGAAGGTGACCAGGGCTTTCTTGTTTTGCGCTTTCAGGGCGGCGAAGGTTTGTGCGATACGTGTCATTTTTGCGTTCCTTTCCAAACCGGTAAACCGGTGCCTGACCCTCAGGGTCAGGCACCGGGTACGCGGCAGTCGCGGGTCAGGTGTCAGGCACTTGTGCCTGACACCGCTTTACCGGTTTTAGAATTGCAACCCGGCGCGCTGCGCCACGGTATGCATATCCTTGTCGCCACGGCCCGACAGGTTGGCCAGGATGATCTTGTCCTTCGGCAGGGTGGCCGCCAGCTTGGCCGCATACGCCAAGGCGTGCGACGACTCCAGCGCCGGAATAATCCCCTCGATATGGCAGCAATCATGGAAAGCCTGCAGCGCCTCGTCATCGGTAATCGATACGTACTGCGCGCGCCCCGAATCCTTCAGGTAAGAATGCTCGGGCCCCACGCCCGGATAATCCAGGCCGGCCGACACCGAATGCGTCTCGATGATCTGCCCGCCCGCATCCTGCAGCAGGTAGGTCCGGTTGCCGTGCAACACGCCCGGATAGCCCGCCGTCAGCGAAGCCGCATGCTTGCCGGACTCCAGGCCCTCCCCCGCCGCCTCGACGCCGACCAGCGCGGTCGCCGCCTGGTCGATATAAGGATAGAAAATCCCCATCGCATTCGACCCGCCGCCGATGCAGGCCACCACATAGTCCGGCTGGCGCCCGGTCATTTCCGGCATCTGCTGCAGGCATTCCTCGCCGATCACCGACTGGAAGTCGCGCACCATCATCGGGTACGGATGCGGCCCCGCCACGGTGCCGATGATGTAGAAAGTGTTTTCGATATTGGTGACCCAGTCGCGCATCGCTTCATTGAGCGCATCCTTGAGCGTCTTGGAGCCCGATTCCACCGGCACCACGGTGGCGCCCAGCAGCTTCATGCGGTAGACGTTCTGCGCCTGGCGCTTGACGTCCTCGCTGCCCATGTACACCACGCACTCCAGGCCGAAGCGCGCGCAAATGGTGGCGGTGGCCACGCCGTGCTGGCCGGCGCCGGTTTCGGCGATGATGCGCGGCTTGCCCATGCGCTTGGCCAGCAATGCCTGGCCGATCACGTTGTTGATCTTGTGCGCGCCGGTATGGTTCAAGTCTTCGCGCTTGAAGAAGATTTGCGCGCCGCCCAGCTGGTCGGACCAGCGTTTGGCATGGTACACGGGGGAAGGACGGCCGACGAAATGCTTCAGCTCATAGCGGAACTCTTCGAGGAACAGTTCATCCTTGCTGTATTTGGCATAGGCTTCGCGCAGCTCGGCCAGCGCATAGCTCAGGGTTTCGGCGACGAAGGAGCCACCGTAAGGGCCGAAATGGCCGGTGGCGTCGGGCAGGTGGTAAGACGAGGCGTGGAACAGGTGCGCTGGTGGCGCATCAAGCGGAGTTTTCATGGTGCGGATCTTTCTCAAAAGTGGCATCTGCTGCCCGCACGCCGCGGATGAAGTCCGCGATCAGGCGAGCATCTTTGATGCCCTTGGCGCGCTCGACGCCACTTGAGACGTCAACCGCGTAAGGGCGAACGCTGGCCACTGCGCCAGTCACATTTTGCACGCTCAAGCCACCACTCAAAACGGCCCGATGCGCGAGTTCTTTTGGGATGAGGGACCAATCGAAAACCTTTCCTGCGCCGCCATATGCATCCACGAAGGTATCGAGCAGGAGGCCCGAGAACAAGCCACTGGATGCGCGGCAAATTCGCTCATATTCTAGCAGCTCGGCGCCGCTTGTGTCCGGTTTGACGCGGAACACCCGCACAAACGCCCGCCCCGCCGCGCGCGCGGCCGCGGCGCAATCGTCGGCGCTCTCGTCGCCGTGGAATTGCAACAGCGATACCGGCGCCACCGCCACCGTGGCCGCCACCTGCGCGGCCGTATGGTTGACGAACAGGCCGACCGGCGTCACGAACGGCGGCAACAGCGCAATCAGTTCGGCGGCGCGCTGCGGCGTGACGTAGCGCGGACTCTTGTCGTAAAACACGAAGCCCACGGCATCGGCGCCGGCCGCCACCGCGGCCAGGACGTCTTCTTCGCGGGTCAGGCCGCAAATCTTGATGCGGGTGCGTGGCATGGCGGATTTCCTCAGAAAGCGGGCAGGATGCTGGGCTCTTCGTACGGCAAGCCCCATTTGTCGTCGTATTCGATTTTCGCCAGGTACAGCCCGTCGGGCATGAAGGTCGGCGCAGCCCTGGTGCGGTCCTTCCCTGCCAGCAGTTCGCCCAGCCAGTCCGTATTCTCGCGGCCCTGGCCGACGTAGATCAGCGAGCCGACCAGGTTGCGCACCATATGGTGCAGGAAGGCGTTGGCGCGCAGGGTGAACAGGATCATGTCGCCATGGCGCTCGATCTCGATCAGCTGCATCTCCTTGACCGGCGTTTTGGCCTGGCACATGGAAGCGCGGAAAGCGGTGAAGTCGTGCGTGCCGATCAAGGGCTTGACGGCTTCGCGCATGCGGCCGACGTCCAGCTGCCAGTGGGTGAAGCCGGCGCGCCCGGCCAGCAGCGGCGAGCGCACCTGGTGGTTGTACAGCAGGTAATGGTAAGTGCGCGAACGGGCGCTGAAGCGGGAGTGGAATTCCTGCTCCGGCGCCGGCGCCTCGGGCAGGTAGCGCGCCCAGCGCACGCCGATGGACTCGGGCAGGAAAGCGTTGATGCCGCGCACCCAGGCATGTTCGGCGCGTTCCAGCTCGGTGTCGAAATGCACCACCTGGTTCAGCGCGTGCACGCCGGCGTCGGTGCGGCCGGCGCAAGTGGTGCCCAGCCTGACGCAGGCGAAGCGCTCGATGGCTTCCTCCAGCTTGTTCTGCACGGTCTGGCCATGCGGCTGGATCTGGTAGCCGAGCCAGTCGGCGCCGTTGTACTGGACTCCTAGTGCGATGCGTTTCAAAATAAAAAATGCCCGGTCAGTGTGATCTGTGACCGGGCATTATACGGCGAAAAGCGCAGCGGCTAGCCCAGCTGGGCGCGCATGGCCGAAGCCCGCGCCACCTGGTCGTCGCTGCCGCCGCGGATCACTTCATCCAGCAGCTCGCGCGCGCCTTCCTTGTCGCCGATTTCCTGATAAGCCACTGCCAGGTCCAGCTTGGTGTCCATTTCCATGTGCAGGGCCGACAATTCTTCCTCGTTCTGCACCGGGGTGCCGGCCGGCTGGCCGGTGTCGCCCAGGTCCAGGTCGATGCCGGACAGGTCGAAGTCGGCCGGTGCCGGGGCCGCTGCCGCCGGCACGGCCGGCGCGGGCGCTGCAGCCTCGGCAGCCGGCAGGTCCAGCGCAAAGTCGGCGGCCGACAAAGGCACCTCTTCCACCGGCGCCGGCGCGGCCGCCGGCTGGGCCGTCTCACCGCCCGGCAGCGAGAAGTCCATCATGTCCAGCTCGGCCAGCGGATCGGCGGCGGGCGCCGGCGTCGCGGCCGGCGCTGCCTCGGCCTTGGTTTCGCCCGGCAGGTCCAGGTTGAAGTCCATGCCGATATCGGCCATCGCGTCCGGTGCCGGCGCGGCTTCCACCGTTTCGGCTTTGGCGGGCGGCGTGTCCAGGCCCAGGTCGAAGGACAGGTCTTGCACTTCCTCGGCAGCCGGTGCCGGGGCTGGCGCCTCGGTCGCGGCGACTGCCGCCGGTTCGTCGAAACTCAGGCCGCCCAGGTCGAAGTCCAGGGTATTGCTGTCGGCAGCCTGCGGGGCCGGCGGCGCCTCCTCGGCCAGGGAAGGCAGCGCGGTGGCGTCGCGGTCGAGGTCGAAGTCCATCAGGTTCGATTCCGCCGTGGCCGGCGCGGCGTCCTGGCTCAGGTCCAGGTCCAGGCCACCGGCCTCGGCAGGGGCGGCCGTTGCCGGCGCTGCCGGCTCGGCGAACATGGCGGCAAAATCGTTCAGCTCATTCGAATCGCTGGCGACAAAGGGCGCTGCGGCGGCTCCTGCGGCAGCGCCGGCCGCTGCGGCGCCCGCGCCCAGGCCGGCGGCAGCCTTCGCCTGCGCCGCATTGACGTAGAGCGGATTATCCGGGTCGATGCCGGCGCCCAGCGCAGCCGCTTGCGCCCACTCGTCGCCCTGGCCCTTGGTCATCGAATACAGTTCGCTGGCCTGGGTTTCGAAGGCGCGCGCATCCTTGCGGCCGGCGTAGATTTCCAGCAGTTTCAGGCGCACCGGATGGCGTTCCGGATGGACGCGCAGCGCTTCCTTCAGGATTTCCTCGGCCTGGGCATCGCGGCCGTAAGCGATGTACACGTCGGCTTCGGCCACCGGATCGACCTCATTGGTGTCGAGCTGGCTGGCCGATGGGGCGAAGTTCGAATTGAAGACGCTGTTGCTGGTATCGACGCTCTGGCCGCCGGTTTCGGCAAACAGGGAGTGCGCCGTGGTACCCGGGTCGCCCAGCACACTGCTGGTTTCCGTTTTCGGCAACGTCATCTGTTCGGCGGACTTGCGGCGGCGCATGACCAGCAGCGCGGCGACGCCCAGCAGGGCGGCCACCGCGGCGCCGATCAGCTGGATATTGTCCATGATCGTATCGACCAGGCTTGGCCCCACCGGGGCCTGTGCCGGCGCTACGGTGCTGCGCTTCGGCTTGGACGGTTTGGCCGGTGCCGCTTCCACCGGCACCGGAGCGGGCGCTTCCACGCCCTTGTCGGCCGGACTGGCGGCCGGGCTGGCGGCATCTGCCGCAGCGGCCGGTGCCTGGGCTTTGGCCTGGGCATCGGCGGCCGCCTTGTTCTTCACCTCCATCAACTTCTCGAGGTCGTTGACGTTCTTTTCCAGCTCCTTGACGCGGGCGCTGGCGTCGGCCATCTGGCGGTCCTTGGCGATCTTGTCTTCCACCGCCCCGGTCTTGCCGGCCTTGCCGGACGCTTCGCCGGCCTTGGACAGTTTCAGCTGGTCCTTCGATTCGGTGACGGCGGTCGGACGCTCCTTGACCTGGGCGGTAATCTTGCCGGTCTGGCTTTGCTGGGCTTCCGGTTCCTTGGCTGGGGTGGCGGCAGCCACTTGGCCGGCCAGCTTGGCGCGGTAGGCATTGAAGTCGGCGGCATGCGCCACCACCACGCCGTGGGCCTCGCCCTGGCTGGTGCCCTTGATGGTGTTCGCATCCGGCACCGAGAGGATGCTGCCGGACTTCAGGCGGTTCATGTTCTTGCCGGCGAAGGCATCCGGGTTGGCGCGGTACAGCGCCACCAGCATCATGTCCAGCGAAACGTCGGCCGGCTTCAGGCGGCCGGCGATGCGGCCCAGCGTGTCGCCCTTTTTGACTTCATAGCTGTCGGCAGCCGGCGCATCCTGCGCGGCGGCGGCGCGGGGGGCCGCTTGCGATGGTGCGCGCTGCGCTGCGGCCGGTGCAGGCGCAGCGGCGCTGGGCGCTGGCGGTGCGGTGGTTGCAGCGGGGCGTGCGCTGCGCACGTCCACCGGTGCCGCCACTTGCGGTGCCTGGGTGCTGCGCAGGTCGGCCGGATCGAGCAGGAACGTGTATTCGCGCACCAGGCGGCCATTGGTCCAGGTCAGTTCCAGCAGCATGTCGACGAAAGGCTCGTTGATAGGCTGGGTCGACGTGACGCGGATGAACTGGCGGGCGCCACGGGCTTCAACCTCGAAGCGCAGGCTGAGCAGGGCTGGATTGAAGTCGATATTGGCGGCGCGGAAGGCATCCGCCGAGGCCAGCTTGGCCACCAGTTCGGACGCTTCGTCGGCGGTGACGGCCGTCAATTCGATTTCGGCGCGCAGCGGCTGGCCCAGGGAGGACAGCACAGTGAGCTTGCCAAGACCGGCGGCGTTGACGGAAAGAGGAGCGAGCACGGCGCCGCTGAGCATGGCAGCGGTCAGTGTTTTCAACGCGAACGACGCGACCTTGGAAGGTTTTTGTACAGGCATAGTGGGCGGCGATTGTAGTTAACGTGGAAAGAAAGTTACTTTTCCAGAGGTCTCAACATAACATCATCAAATGATGCGTGCAAGCATTACGCCACCGAAGCGCGCTATTCTGTTTCGTTCATGCCGAAAATATTCTTTGATTCAAAGAAAAAAGCCGGATTTCCCTTTGAAATCCGGCTTTTAGAAAATATACCTTATCTTGTTTATTAATCAGCAGGTATTAACCCCTTATTAATTTTCCAGCACGATGCGCAGCATGCGGCGCAGCGGTTCAGCGGCCCCCCACAGCAACTGGTCGCCGACGGTGAAGGCCGACAGGTATTCGCCGCCCATCGACATCTTGCGCACGCGGCCGACCGGGATGGTCAGGCTGCCGGTGACGGCGGCCGGGGTCAGGTCCTTCATCGACGCTTCGCGGGTGTTCGGCACCAGCTTCACCCACTGGTTGTCCTTGGCGATGATGTCGTTCACCTCATCCAGCGGCACGTCCTTGCGCAGCTTGATGGTCAGCGCCTGGCTGTGGCAGCGCATGGCGCCGATACGCACGCACAGGCCGTCCACGTGGATCGGGGACACGTCGAAGCCTTCGCCGCGGCCCAGGATCTTGTTGGTCTCGGCGCCGCCCTTCCACTCTTCCTTCGACTGGCCGTTGCCCAGGTCCTTGTCGATCCACGGGATCAGGTTGCCGCCCAGCGGTACGCCGAACTGTTTGGTCTCTTCCTGCGACATGTCGTGCTGGGTCGCCAGCACTTGCTTGTCGATTTCCAGGATGGCCGATGCCGGGTTGTCCAGCAGGTGCTTGACGGAGGCGTTGATGGTGCCGTACTGGGTCAGCAGCTCGCGCATGTGCTGGGCGCCGCCGCCCGATGCCGCCTGGTAGGTCATGGACGTCATCCACTCCACCAGGTCTTGCTTGAACAGGCCGCCCAGGCCCATCAGCATGCAGGACACGGTGCAGTTACCGCCGATGAAGTTCTTCACGCCCTTGGCCATGGCGTCCTTGATCACGTTCAGGTTGACCGGATCGAGCACGATGATGGCATCCTTGTCCATGCGCAGGGTCGACGCGGCGTCGATCCAGTAGCCGTTCCAGCCGGCGGCGCGCAGCTTGGGGAATACCTCGGTGGTGTAGTCGCCGCCCTGGCAGGAGATGATGATCTCGCAGCGTTTCAGTTCGTCGATGTTGGTGGCGTCTTTCAGGGTAGTCTCGTTCTTCGCCATCTTCGGCGCAGCGCCGCCGGTGTTCGAAGTGGAGAAGAATACCGGCTCGATATGGGCAAAGTCGCCCTCTTCCTGCATGCGCTGCATCAGGACCGAACCGACCATGCCGCGCCAACCAACCAGACCTACGAGTTTCATTTTGCTTTCCTTTGGGTGTGAATTCTTTTCAATTTTAAACCGGTAAACCAGTGCCTGACCCGCAGGGTCAGGCACTTGGCCAGCGACCGCTGCGGGTCAGACACCGGGGTGCCGGTTTTCAGAGCGCCGCCACCACGGCGTCGCCCATCTGCGAAGTGCCGACCTTGGTGGTGCCCTGTTCATAAATATCCGGCGTGCGCAGGCCCTGCGCCAGGACTTTCTTGACGGCGTTTTCGATGCGGTCGGCCTGTTCCGCGCGGTCCAGCGAATAGCGCAGCATCATGGCGGCCGACAGGATCGTGGCCAGCGGGTTGGCGACGCCCTTGCCCGCGATATCGGGAGCCGAGCCGTGCGACGGTTCGTACAGGCCCTTGTTGTCGGCATCCAGCGAAGCCGACGGCAGCATGCCGATCGAGCCGGTCAGCATGGCCGCCGCGTCCGACAGGATGTCGCCGAACATATTGCCGGTGACGATCACGTCGAACTTCTTCGGCGCGCGCACCAGCTGCATGGCGGCGTTGTCGACGTACATATGGTCCAGCGCCACGTCCGGGTATTCCTGGTGCACGTCGGTCACGATGTCCTTCCAGAACTGGAAGGTTTCCAGCACATTGGCCTTGTCGACCGAAGTCAGGCGCTTGCCGCGCTTTTGCGCCGCCTGGAACGCCACGTGCGCGATGCGGCGGATTTCGCCTTCGGCATAGCGCATGGTGTCGAAGCCTTCGCGCTGGCCCTTGAACGGGCCGTCCGGGCATTCGCGCACGCCGCGCGGCTGGCCGAAGTAGATGTCGCCGGTCAGTTCGCGCACGATCAGGATGTCCAGGCCGGACACCACTTCCGGCTTCAGCGTCGAAGCGCCGGCCAGTTCGGGGTACAGGATGGCCGGGCGCAGGTTGCCGAACAGGCCCAGGTTCTTGCGCAGGCCGAGAATGGCCTGCTCCGGACGCAGGGCGCGTTCCAGCGTGTCGTACTTCCAGTCGCCCACGGCGCCGAACAGCACGGCGTCGGCGGCCTTGGCCAGCGCCAGGGTTTCTTCCGGCAGCGGGTGGCCTTTGGCCTCGTAGCCGGCGCCGCCGACCGGCGCGGTTTCCATCTCAAACTTTTCGTCGAGCGCGTTCAGGACCTTGACGGCCTGGCTGACGATTTCCGGGCCGATGCCATCGCCCGGCAGGATTGCGATTTTCATGTTGATCTTATCTGTTAAATGACATTGGCCAGCCAGGGCTGGCTGGCGAGGCGGCGTTCCTCGAACGCGCGGATCTCGTCGGCATGGCGCAGCGTCAGGCCGATATCGTCGAGACCATTCATCAGGCAGTATTTGCGGAAGGCGTCGATCTCGAAGGGATAGGAAACCGAGCCGTTGGCGGTGCCGACGCGCTGCTGCTCAAGGTCCACCACCAGGCGGTAACCCGGGAATGCCTTGACTTCATTGAACAGATGATCGATCTGCGCTTCGGTGAGGACGACCGGCAGCAGGCCGTTCTTGAAGCAGTTGTTGAAGAAGATGTCCGCAAAGCTTGGCGCGAGGATGGCGCGGAAGCCGTATTGGTCCAGTGCCCACGGCGCGTGTTCGCGCGAAGAGCCGCAGCCGAAGTTCTTGCGGGTCAGCAGGATCGAGGCGCCCTGGTAGCGCGGCTGGTTCAGCACGAAGTCCGGATTGAGCGGACGCTTGCTGTTGTCCATGCCCGGTTCGCCGTGGTCGAGGTAACGCCACTCGTCGAACAGGTTGGGGCCGAAGCCGGTGCGGTGGATCGACTTCAGGAATTGTTTCGGGATGATGGCGTCGGTATCGACGTTGGCGCGGTCCAGCGGTGCGACCAAACCTTCATAGACGGTAAATTTTTCCATTTGCGTTCTGCTTGGTGTCAGGCGGGGCGCGCAGCGGCGCGGCCCCGTCCTGTGGGGTTATTTCCCGCCGGCGCTGGTCACGACCTGGCCGGCCTTTTGTACGTCCCTGCCGAAACCGGATACGGTGTTGCAACCGGTCAGTACCAGGGTGGCGATAACGATGGCGAATAGGGTTTTCATGATGACATCCTAGTTTTTTTAATAGCGTCAGCGCAGGGCACGCACATCGACGAAATGACCGGCGATACCGGCGGCAGCCGCCATGGCAGGCGATACCAGGTGGGTACGCCCGCCCTGTCCCTGGCGGCCTTCGAAATTGCGGTTGGAGGTGGAGGCGCAGCGCTCGCCCGGTTCCAGGCGGTCGGCATTCATGGCCAGGCACATCGAGCAGCCCGGCTCGCGCCATTCGAAACCGGCGGCCTTGAAGATCGCATCCAGGCCTTCGCGTTCGGCCTGTTCTTTCACCAGGCCCGAACCCGGCACCACCATCGCCAGCTTCACATTGGAAGCGCGCTGCTTGCCGCGCACCACGGCCGCGGCGGCGCGCAAGTCTTCGATGCGCGAATTGGTGCAGGAGCCGATGAAGACCTTGTCGATGCGGATGTCTTCAATGCGGGTGTTCGGCGTGAGGTTCATGTACACCAGGGCTTTTTCCATGGCGTCGCGCTTGACCGGGTCCTTTTCCTGGTCGGGGTCGGGCACGCGGCCGTCGATCGAGGTCACCTGCTCGGGCGAGGTGCCCCAGGTCACCTGCGGGCGGATCTCGGCGGCGTCCAGCGTGACGACGAAGTCGAACTTGGCACCCGGGTCGGAATGCAGGGTGCGCCAGTAGGCCACGGCCTGCTCCCATTGCGGGCCCACCGGCGAATACGGGCGGCCCTTGACGTAATTGATGGTGGTGTCGTCCACCGCGATCATGCCGGCGCGCGCGCCCGCTTCGATCGCCATGTTGCAGACCGTCATGCGGCCTTCCATCGACAGCGAGCGGATCGCCGAACCGGCGAACTCGATGGCGTAGCCGGTGCCGCCGGCGGTGCCGATCTTGCCGATCACGGCCAGCACGATGTCCTTGGCGGTCACGCCGGCCGGCAGCACGCCGTCGACCTGCACCAGCATCGACTTGGACTTTTTGGCCAGCAGGGTCTGGGTCGCCAGCACGTGCTCCACTTCCGAGGTGCCGATGCCGTGCGCCAGCGCGCCGAACGCGCCGTGGGTCGAAGTGTGCGAGTCGCCGCACACCACGGTCATGCCGGGCAGGGTCGCGCCCTGTTCCGGGCCGATCACGTGCACGATACCCTGGCGCTTGTCGTTCATATTGAAGTAGGTCATGCCGACCGACTTGGTGTTCTTGTCCAGGGTTTCCACCTGCAGGCGCGACACCGGGTCTTCGATGCCGTGCGAGCGGTCCGTGGTCGGAACGTTGTGGTCGGCCACCGCCAGGTTGGCCGACAGGCGCCAGGGCTGGCGGCCGGCGCTGCGCAAGCCGTCGAATGCCTGCGGGCTGGTGACTTCATGGACCAGGTGCCGGTCGATATACAGGAGGGCGGTGCCGTCTTCCTCGGTGCGTACTACGTGGGATTCCCAGAGTTTGTCGTAAAGCGTTTTCATGATGCTGCCTGATGTGGTGATCCGTCTGATTATGCCATATTTTGTGCAATGCAAAACCCAGCAGTTTTCCGCCTTGTGGGCAACTTTCCGGTGTTTTTGAGCGATGGCGCCAAATAAAAAAAGCCTGCAACCCCTTTTTGGGAGGCTGCAGGCTCGTGGTTTCTGTTCTTTGCTGGAGGCTTACGCCGCCATCCTTACACTTCCCCTGCAACCGTCCATCAGGAACGATAGGCCCACAACCAGGACCAGATCGCCCTCCGCGGAACGGGCGGTGCCGGTAATGCCTTCCACCGACAGCGCGGTCATTGGTTTGATCACCAGGTCGGCGGTGCCGTCCACGGCCGACACGGCCAGGATGTAGGGCTGCGGCGAATTGACGACGATGCCCACGCGCTCCGAGCATGGCTCGTAGCCCAGCGCATCGGCCAGCGACCGCACCGGCAACGGACGGCCCTGGTCTTTCAGCACCGGCGCGCCGCCCACTTCCATGAAGGTCTCCGGCAATTCGACCACGCGCTCGACCACCGCCATCGGCAGCGCCAGCAGCGCGCCGGAGGTGGACACCAGCATGGTCGGCACGATCGACAGTTCGATCGGCAGGCGGATGGCGAACTTGGTGCCCTTGCCCAGTGCCGATTCGATGTGGATGGCGCCGCGGTTCTTTTCCACGGCAGTCTTCACCACGTCCATGCCGACGCCGCGGCCGGACACGGAAGATGCCACTTCCTTGGTCGAGAAGCCCGGCAGGAATACCAGCTGGTAGGACTCGTCGTCCGACAGGTTGGCGTTGGGCGAGATCAGGCCCTTCTCCGCGGCCTTGCGGCGCAGCGCGACCGGGTCCATGCCCTTGCCGTCGTCCTGCAGCACGATCATGACGGAGTTGGCCTCCTGCCATGCCTTGAGCGAGATGTAGGCCTTCGGCGGCTTGCCGATGGCCATGCGCGCGTCCGGCGCTTCGACGCCGTGGTCCAGGGCGTTGCGCAGCATGTGCACCAGCGGGTCGTACAGGCTGTCCACTACCACGCGGTCCACTTCGGTTTCCGCGCCTTCGATGGTCAGCTCGACTTCCTTGCCCAGGTCTTTCGCCAGTTCGCGCACCAGGCGCGGGAATTTCTGGAACAGGCGGCCGACCGGCTGCATGCGGGTGGCCAGGGTGGCGCGCTGCAGTTCGGTGGAATAACGCGAAGCGCGCTCCAGGGTTTCGGTCAGGGCCGACATCAGGGTCGCCGCCTGGCCTTCGAACTTGAATTGCTGCAGGCGTTCCAGCAGCACGGCAGCCTGGTTGGCGGCCTGCACCGATTCGCCCGCCACTTCCAGCAGCGCGTCCAGCTTGACGGCGTCGATACGGATCGATTCTTCCTTGGCCGGCGCGGAGGTCGGCTTGGCTTCGCCGGCCGGGCGCTCGCGGTGCTCGGCGGCCGGCGCCGGCGCTGCGGCCGGTGCCGCGCCGGCGGCAGCCTGCGCGGCGGCGATGCCTTCGGCGCGCACTTCGGCAACCGGGCGCACGTAGGTGCCAGGCGGCACCACGGCTTCGTACATGCCTTCCCAGTCCAGGCCATCGGCGGACGGCTCGGCGGCGGCCACCGGCGCGGCAGCTGCCTGGGCGGCCGGGGCGGCCGCGGGTGCCGGCGCCGGGGCCGGCGCAGCGGCCGGCTTGGCCTTGCCGGCGGCGGAGCTGGCCTTGCCCTCGATCGCGTCCTTCAGGATCGCTTCCAGGTCGGCCGGCATCGGCGCCAGTTCGTCCGGCGCGGTGCCGTTATTCAGGTCGGTCAACTGGTCCGCCACGAAGCCCGAAGCCTGCAGCGCGGCTTCGATCGACAGTGGCGTGACCGGCGCGGCGCCGGTGCGCAGCGCGTCGAACAGGTTTTCGGTCAGGTGGCAGGCCGACACCAGCGCACCCAGGTTCATGAAGCCCGCGCCACCCTTGATGGTGTGGAACGAGCGGAACACTGCGTTCAGCGTTTCCTTGTTGTCGGGGTCACGTTCGAGGCGCAGCAAGTGCTCTTCGACGTTGACGGCCAGGTCCATGGCCTCGACAACGAACTCCTTGAGCATATCGTCCATTAGAACCCCAGGTCGGCAAGCAGGTCATCCACGCTGTCCTGCGTCAGGGCTTCCGAAGGGACGGATGGCCCGGACATCAGCGACACTTCTTTCTGCGCGATCTTTTCGCGCACCTCGGCCGGCGCATTGTCCTTCAACAATTGCGCCAGTTCGCTTTCGACCTTCTTCGTGATGGCCACGACTTTCTTGATCAGCTGGCCGGTGATGTCCTGGAAGTCCTGGGCCATCATGATTTCCAGCAGGCGTGCCTTTTCCGCTTCGGTCGCTTCCGACACCTTGGCGGCGAAGGCACGCGAGTCGCCCGCCAGGGCCTTGAATTCGTCAATACTGAGCTTGCCGGCAAACAGGGCTGCCCAGCGCTCTTCGATTTCCTTCGATTGCTTGCCCAGCACTTCCTGCGCCGGCATGCCATCGTCCAGGGTATTCAACACCTTGTTGGCAGCCTGTTCGGTCAGCGACGCCACGTATTCCAGGCGGTCCTGGGCATCCACGATCTGGGTCGACGCTTCGGTCAGGGCCTTGTCGTAGCCCAGTTCGCGCAGCGAATCGTGCAGCAGGCGCACGATGCCGCCCAGGCGTTCGAACATGCCGGCCTGGTCGCCATCGGCGTGCTCGCCTTCGCCGTGCGCTGCCGGCGCTGCGGCGGCCTGGCTGGTGGCGGCCGGCGCGGCCTGGTTGGCGGCCGCTACCTGGTTGAACAAATCTTCCAGCTCGTCGGAATCGCCGGAATCGGAAGCTGCGGCTGCTGCGGCCGGAGCAGGTGCTGGTGCAGGCGCATTCGCCCGTTGCGCGGATACTTCTTCAAACAACGCATCGAAATCATCAGCGGCGTCGGTCATAATTCCTGCTTCTCCATAAATTTCAAAGGTTCCGGCTGCCGAAAAATGTGTCAAATTTACGCTCGGCAATAAATAAGGCGCTCTCGCGAGTGTAACAGGGGCAGCCCTCTCTGTTCAATCTCTTAGGTGCGGCGCCATCCACCTGCAAGTGTACTGTTGTATTTGCGGGCATTGTGAAATACCTGCTGCAAGCCCCTGAAATCGCGGGATTTTGCGCCCTCTGCGATGTTCGCCCGACAGTTTCTTGATAAATATCAACTCTTTACACGGGAACAATACCGGTAAACGGGGCTACAATGAAGTCAGGAACTGACTCTTTTAAGGTTAAAGGAGGCTGAGATGTACCGGAAAATCCTGATAACGACGGACGGATCGGCCGTCTCCAGCAAGACTGCCTGTGCCGGGGTGGAATTTGCCCAGCAACTGGGCGCGGAAGTGCTGGCCCTGTTCGTGGCGCCGGAGTACCAGTACCCGATTTACGTGGAAATCATCCCCCCCAGCTATCCCAGCGAGGAAGAGTACCGGGCGGCGATGCAGCGCGCCGGCAACGAGCACGTGCAGTCCATCCTGGAGTCTTGCGCCAAGAAGGGGGTGCGGGCCGAGGGCATGACCGCGTTTGCCGAAAGCGCGGCGCTGAAGATCGTGGACGTGGCCAACCAGTGCGGTTGCGACCTGATCTTCATCGGGTCGCACGGGCGCAGCGGCTGGGGCCAACTGCTGCTGGGCAGCGTGACCAACAAGGTCCTGTCGCACGCCAAGATCCCGGTGCTGGTGCACCGCCTGATCAAGGATCCGCGCCCGGCCTGAACGGCCTGGCGTCACGACTCGCGCCGGCCGCGCCGGCGCGGGGAGCTAAGTATTGCTAATTTTTGAGGAACTATGATTCGAATTGTCATCGCCGACGACCACACCATCATGCGCGAAGGGCTCAAGCGCATTCTCGACGGAGCCCCCGACATCGACATCGTAGGCGAGGCCATCGACGGCTTCGAAGTCCTCAACCACATCCGCCAAGGCGGTTTCGACTTGCTGCTGCTCGACCTGTCCATGCCCGGGCGCAGCGGCGTCGACCTGATCCGCCAGATCCGCAGTGAATCGCCCAAGCTGGCCATCCTCATCCTCACCATGCATGAGGAAGAGCAATATGCCGTGCGCGCCATCCGCGCCGGGGCCCAGGGCTACCTGACCAAGGAAAGTGCCGGCACGCAGCTGGTCGGCGCCATCCGCAAGGTCGCCTCCGGCCGCCCCTACATTTCCACCGAAGTGGCCGAGCAACTGGCGCTGAACATCATGCAGCCGGCGGAAACCTTGCTGCATAAGCAACTCTCGGACCGCGAATTCGAAGTGTTTTCGCTGCTGGTGTCGGGAAAATCCATCACCGAAATCGCCAACGGCCTGCATTTGAGCGTCAAAACCGTGAGCACCCACAAGACCCGCATCATGCAAAAAATGGGGATGGCATCGCTGTCCGAAATGGTCCAGTACGCTGTGGCGCACAAGCTGCTGACCCCGTTCAAAGCATGATCGACAATATTAACGTTAGGATAATTCCTACAACTCCCCACTACCCTCCTACGGGCATATTCAGCAACCACTGATATTTTTCCCACAACCACGTTGGCATACTGAAACCATTCCGTTTGGGAACCAGGAGATCAGCATGCTCTCAACGCAACCCGTGTCCCATGAGGCCGGCCGACAGCGGCAAGGCCGCCTGTGGTCCAACCTGAAAGAAGTGTGCGATCTGCTGCACTTGCCGCCGATTTCGCTCAATTCCGAGGAATTGCTGTTCCAGCATGTCCAATTCAAGACCGGCCAGCGCGTGCACACCATCGGCCAGCCGTTCGACATGCTGTACGTGGTCAATTCCGGCTTCCTGAAAACGGTACTGATTGACGAATTCGGCAACGAGCAGGTGCTGGCGTTCCCGATGAAGGGCGATTTGATGGGCGTGGACGGCATCCACAACAAGACGTACTGCTCGGAAGCGGTGGCGCTGTCCGATTGCGACTTGATCCTGCTGCCGTTCAAGAAGCTGACCACGCTGGGCCGCACCCACGTCGAGCTGGAGAACATGATGTATGGCGTGATGAGCCGCGAGCTGGTGCGCGAACAAGCCATGATCGGCATGCTGGGCGCCCTGAGTGCCGAGGCGCGCGTGGCGCGCTTCCTGGTCACGCTGTCGGACCGTTTTTCGCAGATGGGCTATTCGAGCAAGCTGTTCAACCTGCGCATGACGCGCCACGAGATCGGCAGCTACCTGGGACTGACGCTGGAAACGGTCAGCCGCACGCTGTCGGCCTTCAACGAAATCGGGCTGATCAGCGTGGACCAGCGCACCATCGGCATCAAGGATGTCGAGGCACTGAAATCGCTGCGCCGCCTGCCACCCTCGCGTACCCGCAGCAAGCTGCCGTCGCGCGCCAAAGCTGCCGCCGGCGAAGCCGCCGTGCCGCTGCTGGCCACCCTGTAAGGTTTCTTTACTCACCCAGCTTTGGCCCGCTTCGGCGGGCCTTTTTTTTATTTGACAAGCATCTGTCCCGTGCGCATAATGCAAATGCGAATCATTCTTATTTAAGGAAACAGAACAATGCAAACCGAGCCCGCCACCACTGCCGCCACCTCTGCGCCTGTTGCCGCACCGCAGGCCAGCCAGCCATTGCGCCGTTTCACGACCGCCGGCCTGATGCAGGACCAGCGCGAAGTCGAAATCGAGCATGCCGGCCGCATTTACCGTCTTCGCATCACGCAGTTGAACAAGCTGATCCTCACTGCCTGAGGCTACCCCTCCCCAATCGCCAGCCAGCCGTGACCTGCGGTAGCCAGCCAACCCCAAACACTTGGAGCGATTCATGGCTATCGACCGCAACGACCCCATCTACCAGGCCCAGCCCGCAGCCGCCCAGCAGCCGGAATTGCTGCTGTCCGCCGTACTGCACCTGATGTCGCATTACACGGCCAACGCCGCCGACCAGGGCGGCTGCGTCAAGCTGGCGTCCGTCATTGAGCGCCACCTGAAAGCCCTGTCCGCCCTGCCCGACCTGGCACCCGTGCTGCGCGCCACCTGCCAGCAACTGTGCGAACAGTGGGCCGGCGTGGTCGAACAGGCCCGCCCGCCGCAGGAACGCGCCAGCTTTCTGGCCCGCCTGATCGGCCGCCAACGCCCTGCCCCGCTCGCCGCCTGAGGCTGCCATGTGCGACAAGCATTCAGCTGCGCCCGCGCCGGCCGCCGACCCGGTACGGCGCCGCCGCATCTGGGATTTGCCCCACAGCTGCCACTGCCCGCTGGTCGGTGTCGGCTTGCCGCTGGGCGTGCTGCGCAAGATCGTCACCAAGGCGGTGGGCGGCAAGGTGCTGGCCGACGATTATGAAGTCCACGTCGGCGCGGTCAGCGAATGCGGCCAGCGCAACCGCATCTCGGAAGCGGTGCAGAAGGAATTGGAGCGCCGCTACGCCGTGGTGGTGCAGCGCTTCCGCAGCGCCCGCGACAGCGCCGCGCTGCAAGCGCTGTGGGAAGCCGCCGTCGCCGGCGGCGACGTGTCAGGCCCCTTCTGGGCGGGCCTGAGCCACCCGCACTGCAGCACCGAACTGCAGGAGCGCATGTGCCGCGACCTGCACATGATCCAGCACCAGGCCGGCGCCGCCACGCGCGCCGACATCGGCCGCCTGCAGGCGCTGGAACAGGCCAACGCCGGCCTGGAACGCGAACTGGCACGCCTGCAGCAACGCAGCAGCGCCTGGCAGGCTGAACGCCACGCCGAGCAGGAAGCCCACAGCGCCGCCATCATGCAGCTGCGCGCCCAGCTGGTCGGCCGCGACAGCGTGCTGGCATCGCTGCGCCAGGAACTGGACGATTTGCACGCCGCCATCCCCGGCCTGGCCTCGCGCGAGCGGCTGGCGCGCCAATTGGCCGACACCGAACAGCGCGTCCACGCATTGCGGGCGGAAGCCGCCGCAGCGCGCGCCGAAGCGGCCGCCGCCCGCGGCGCGCTGGAACGCCATCTGGCCGAAGCACAGGCCGCCCTCGCGGCAGCCGGCGCCGCCCAAGCGTCGCCCGACGAACGGGCGGCCGGCCCCGCCCTTGCCGGCGGCACGGCCGTCCTGGCGGGCACCCCGGCCCAGCGCATCACCCTGCACGGCATTCTGGCCGAGCGCGTCCTGTGCGTCGGCGGGCGGGCCGGCAACGTCGCCGGCTACCGCGCCGTGATCGAAGAAGCCGGCGCCCAGTTCCTGCACCACGATGGCGGGCTGGAAGACAATGTCGCCCGGCTGGAAACCAGCATGGCCGCCGCCGACCTGGTGATCTGCCAGACCGCCTGCATCAGCCACAGCGCGTACTGGCGCGTGAAGGATTTCTGCAAGCGCCACCAGAAGCGCTGCATCTTCGTCGACAACCCGAGCGTCAGCACCTTGCAGCGGGAAATTCTGGGTCAGGTCTGACATGAAAGTCGGGGTCAGCTCTGGCAACCGGACATTTTGCGCAGCAAAATG
>CBFGQI010000070.1:0-25020 GCA_965650885.1 uncultured Oxalobacteraceae bacterium | reverse complement strand
GGCGGCGGCGCGGCCGATATCCTGCAGGCTCAGGCCGAGCAGTTCGGCGGCAGCGACATCTTCCTTGCCTTCGCCGGCGGCCTGCTGCAGCGCGGTCCAGCGTTCGGGCATATAGAACGTCACCATCATGCGGCCCAGCGTGTGCAGCATGGAACACACCACGGCCTCTTCGCCCTGGCGGCTCTGCGCGCTGGTCGACACTTCGCGTGCGACGATCCCGGCCAGCACGGCCTTTTCCATTTCGACGTGGGCCATGCCGGAGTCCGGCGACACCACCGACAGCTCCTCGATCAGTTTCAAGCCCAGCGCCAGGTGCCCGATCGCTTCGGTGCCCAGCACCAGCACGGCCTTGCTGACGGTGTTGATGTGCTGGCCGAAGGCCGAATACATGCCGCTGTTGGCCAGGCGCAGGACCTTCTGGGTCAGGACGGGGTCCGACAGCACGGTGCGCGCCATGTCGAATTCCTTCTCGTCCTCGCCGCGCATGGCGCCGAGGATGGAAGTGATGGCCTTGGCGAAGCCGGGCATGTCGCCCTGCATGCGAGTGCGCTCCCACAAGGTGGACAGGGTTTGTTCGCCGAGGGTGCTCATTGGGCCACCTGCCGCAGTTCATCAGGCATCAGGGAGGCGTAGGTACGCTCCTTGAGCGCCGCCAGCGCGGTGTGCGCCGCCATCGGGCGGCCGGTCAGGAAACCTTGCACGTACTGGCAGCCGCGCTGGGCGACATACGCCATCTGTTCCTCGGTCTCGACGCCTTCCGCGACCACGGACAAGTCCAGGTGCTTGGCCAGATCGAGAACGGCATTGCAGATCGCGCCATCCTTTTCCGAGCCGGGCAGGTCGCGGATGAAGGTGCGGTCGATCTTCAGTACGGAAATCGGGAAGCGCTTCAGGTAGGACAGCGACGAATAGCCGGTCCCGAAGTCGTCGATAGCGATGCGCGCGCGGCGCTCGGCCATCTTCGACAGGATCACTTCGGCGTGCGCCGGATCGATCATCAGCGTGCCTTCAGTAATTTCTAACACCAATTGGTCACCAGGCAGGCCGGAAAAGGCCAGTGCATCGTCGAGGACATCGAGGAATTTATCGTTGCGGAACTGTCGGGGGCTGATATTAACAGAAATGTAAAGCGGCCGTTTGGCCACTTCCTCGAAGTGTTTCAGCTGCACGCATGCCGATTTCAGCGCCCAGGCGCCGAGCAGGTTGATCAGGCCGTTGGTTTCCGCGATCGGGATGAAGCGGCCCGGCGGCACCATGCCCAGGGTAGGGTGCTTCCAGCGCATCAGGGTTTCGAAGCCCTCGATTTCGCGCGTGCCGGAATTGACGATAGGCTGGTAATACAGCAGGAATTCGCCTTCGCGCACCGCCTGGAACATGGCCGCTTCCAGCGAAATATCGTGTTCGGGCGGGCCGCTCTGGCGCTGGCTGTACACCACGCAGCGGGCTTTGCCGGTGTCCTTGGCGCGCGACATGGCGGCGTCGGCCAGCGCGATCAGGCGCACTTCGTCTTCCGCATGTTCGGGATAAACCGACACGCCGAGCGAAGCGCTGACGTAGATCGTATGCTGTTCGATCTCGAAAGGCGATTGCAGCGTCGCCAGCAGGCGGCCGGTGACCAGCTTGATCTGCGCCTCGTTATGGGTGCCCGGCAGCACCGCGACAAACTCGTCGCCGCCCACGCGCGCCAGGGTATCGCTGTCGCGCAGGGTCTTGCGCAGGCGGGCCGCCGCCATTTTCAGCACGGCGTCGCCGACCGGATGGCCGAGGCCATCGTTGACCTTCTTGAAGCTGTCCAGGCCGATGGTGGCGACGGCGAAGCCCTGGCCCGAGCGGCGGGCCTGGGCGATGGTCATGCGCAGGCGGTCCGACAGCAGCAGGCGGTTCGGCAATTCGGTCAAGCCATCATGGGTGGCCATATGGCGCAAGCGCTCTTCGGTCGCATGCTGGGCTGTCATGTCGCGGCCGACGATCAGCAGTTCATAAGCCTTGTTGGCGGTGGCATAGCTGCTGACGCGCAATTCAAACCAGACTTCCTGCTCGGGGGTTTTGAGGCGGAGTTCGGCGCGGTGGGCGCCGCGGGCCTGGATCGATTCGGACAGGGCCGACTTCAGCGCGGCGTGGTCGAGGTCGCAGATAAAGGCCAGGAAGGGCTGGCCTTCCATGCTCTGGCCGTTGCGCAGCAGGTTGGCGGCGCGCTGGCTGGCGAAAAGAATCTGACCCATCAGGTTCAGCCTGAACACGACATCGCCCGCTTCCTCGAGCACGAGGTTGGCCTCATGTTGTGTTGTCGCTAAGGGCACTGTTGGGGAGCTGGAAAGCATTGTTGCGCTCGATTCTTTCTCTTCAGGTCGTAACCAGGAAGAAATGTATCATTGAAAGCTCATGTTTCACATGAAAAACGCCAAGATTAGTGCATGTTTTTAAGAAATTTGTTGCCTCGGATCAGTTTTGGCTGGAAATGGCAGAGTTTTGATGCTTTATTAAGCATATTTGCTCTTCGTTGAGCCTTGCTACTGCTGAAAGTTTGCGCTAGCCTCGCGGTACAGGGGCAGCTGAGGAGAGCGAAATGAACCGCTTCGACACGCACGAGGTTTTCAATCAGGTCGCGCCGTTTGCTAACGTCAATCTGTTTACTTGCGATACCGCGCTGCGCGAAGCGCTCGAGCGGGAAGGCGGCGGTCACGCCACTGCCTCGCTGATGGAGTTGGGGGCGGAATTGGGCGCCGAGGCCATGCAGGAGCTGGCGCGGCAAGCCAACCAACATCCCCCGGTGCTGAAGAATTTCGACCGCAGCGGACGCCGCATCGATGAAGTCGAATTTCACCCGGCCTGGCATGCCTTGATGGAAAAGCTGGTTGCCGCCGGCGCCCACGCCTCGCCATGGGAAGGCAAGCACCCGCATCACGGCGCCCAGGTGGCGCGCGCCGCGCGCTACATCCTGTTCGGGCAAGTGGAGAACGGCACGCAATGCCCGGTCACCATGACCTATGCCAGCGTACCGGCGCTGCGCCAGAGCCCCGGGCTGGCCGCGCGCTGGCTGCCCAAGATCCTGTCGCGCGTCTACGATCCCAGCCCGCTGCCGATCGAGGAGAAACGCGGTGCGCTGATCGGCATGGGCATGACCGAAAAGCAGGGCGGTTCCGACCTGCGCGCCAATACCACGCAGGCCGAAGCGGTATCCGCGGCGGACGTGCGCGAACTGTTCGGCGCCGACAGCGAGCCGGTGTACCGCCTGACCGGCCACAAATGGTTTTTCTCGGCGCCGCAATGCGATGCGCACCTGGTGCTGGCGCAGGCCGGCGAGGCGGGCCTCAGCTGCTTCCTGGTGCCGCGCTTCCTGCCGGACGGCGAGCGCAACCAGGTGCGCGTGCAACGCCTCAAGGAGAAGCTGGGCAATAAATCGAATGCCTCGTCCGAAGTGGAATTCACCGGCGCTTACGGCTGGCTGCTGGGCCCGTTGGGGCGCGGCGTGCCGACCATCCTGGAAATGGGCAACCATACCCGGCTCGATTGCGTCCTCGGGACCGCCGGCATCATGCGCGCCGCGCTGACCCAGGTGCTGCACCATGCGCGCCGCCGCAGCGCCTTCGGCAAGCCATTGTCCGAGCAGCCGCTGATGCAGAACGTGCTGGCCGACCTGGCGCTGGAATCGGAGGCGGCAACTGTGTTCGCAATGCGCCTGGCGCGCTGCTTCGACCATATGGACAATCCGGCGGAAGCCTTGCTGGCGCGGCTGTTGACGCCGGCCGGCAAATACTGGATCTGCAAGCGCGGCCCCGGTTTCGGTGCCGAAGCGATGGAAGTGCTGGGCGGCAGCGGCTATGTGGAAGAGAGCGCGCTGGCACGGCTGTACCGCGAATTGCCGGTCAATTCAATCTGGGAAGGTTCCGGCAATGTGATGTGCCTGGACTTGCTGCGCGCCTTGTCGAAAAGCGGCCAGGCCCTGGAAGTGCTGGCCGCTGAACTGGGCGAGGGCAGCCACGCCGATCCCGACTACGTGCGCTTCACTGCGGAATTGCTGGCCGACTTGCCGACGGCGCGCGACGACCAGTTTGGCGCGCGCCACCTGGCCGAGCGCATCGTACTGGCAGTGCAGGCGGGTTTGCTGCTGCGCCACGCGCCGGGCTTTGTCAGCGCCGCCTTCGTGGCGTCGCGGCTGGCGCGTGAGCCGGGCGGGGCGTATGGAAGGTTGCCCGCTGGAACTAACTGTGAAGCCATTCTACAGCGGGCGCTGGTGGAAAATGCCTGAGGCTGGGATAATGCGCGCTATACACCGATTCCAGAACCAAACATGAAACAAGACCCGCGCTTTCCCAACCTGTTCATTACCGACCACCCGCTGATCCAGCACAAGCTGAGCCATATGCGCGACAAGGCGACGTCCACGCGCACCTTCCGCGAACTGCTGAAAGAGATCACTTTGCTGATGGGTTACGAAATCACCCGTGACCTGCCGCTGACCACGCGCGAGATCGAAACCCCGCTGCAAACCATCCAGGCACCCGTGATCGCCGGCCGCAAGCTGGCCGTGGTGCCGATCCTGCGTGCCGGTGTCGGCATGAGCGACGGGCTGCTGAACCTGGTGCCATCGGCCCGCGTCGGCCATATCGGCGTGTTCCGCGATCCGGAAACCCATCAGCCGGTGGAATACCTGGTGCGCCTGCCCGACCTGGCCGACCGTACCTTTATCCTGTGCGACCCGATGGTGGCAACCGGCAATTCGGCCGTCCACGCGGTCGACGTGCTGAAAAAGCGCGGCGTGGCCGACGACCAGATCATCTTCCTGGCCCTGGTGGCAGCACCGGAAGGCATCGAAGTGTTCCAGACGGCGCACCCGAACGTGAAGATCTTCTGCGCCTCGCTCGACTCCCACCTCAACGAGCACGCCTACATCATGCCCGGCCTGGGCGACGCGGGCGACCGCATCTTCGGCACCAAGTAAGCCATGGCCACCCCAGCCGACCCAGCATTCCAGGACCGGCTGCAGGCTTTGCGCGACAAATATGCCGCCAGCGTTCCGGAACGGATGGCGGCAATCCGGGAAGCCCTGGCGTTATGCCAGGGCGCATTGACCCCTCCCCATATCGAACAATTGCACCATGCGCTGCACTATGTGGCCGGTTCCGCCGGCTCATTCGGGCTGCACGTCCTGGGCAATGAGGCGCGCCGCGTCGAAGAGAGGGTGCGCGCCGTGATGGAAAACGGTGCCGCGTGGGATGACATCGGCGCGGCCGTCGAGGCGCTGTTGCAATGGGCCGACAAGGATTTTCGCGCTGAAAGATTTGCCGCGCACGATTGATATTTATCAAACAAGATTGAGGAATCTTGTCTATAGTTACATACACATGCGCGGAAACTGTGCGAATACAGGTGAATTTATTTTATTTGTCACGTGTATTTAACAGGCATTTCGGTATAATGCGGGATCGTTTTGATTCAGGTCACTGGGTTTAAACGGTATCACGGGCGTAAAGCTCATTTAACTGTAATAGGAATTGTAATGGCAACTGGTATCGTAAAATGGTTCAACGACGCGAAGGGTTTTGGCTTCATCACCCCTGACGAAGGCGGCGAAGATCTGTTTGCACACTTCTCGGCTATCCAAAGCAACGGCTTCAAGTCGCTGCAGGAGAACCAACGCGTATCCTTCGACGTGACCTCCGGCCCAAAAGGCAAGCAGGCATCGAACATCCAGCCTCTGTAATCGAGACCGGATCAAACGACAAAAAATCCTCGGCATCCGAGGATTTTTTTTTGCCCCTACGGCTCAGCCTTTGCGCCAATAGCCGGGCTGGGCGTAGGTGTGGCGCAGGAAGTCGACGAAAGCACGGATCCGCAGCGGCAGGTGGCGGCGCTGCGCAAAGACGGCATAAATGTCGTTGCCGGGAGCGGCGTAGCCATCCAGTACTGTGCGCAGGCGGCCCGCTTCGATATCGGCGCCGACTTCCCACATCGAGCGCCATGCAAGGCCTTTGCCTGCCAATACCCAGTCGTGCAGGACTGCGCCGTCATTGCAGCTCATATTCCCCGATATCTTCAAGGTCACATTCTTGTCGCCGTCGCGGAAGGTCCAGCCGCGCTGGCTGCCTTCGCTGCTGATGGTCATGCAGTTGTGCCGCGACAGGTCATCGAGCGTCTTCGGTACACCGTGCCGTTTCAAATAGGCCGGTGTGCCAACCACGACACGGTGGTTATCCGCCAGCTTCACGCTCACCAGGTTCGAATCGGACATCGAAGCGATGCGGATCGCCACATCCACACCTTCGCCGATCAGGTCGACCACGCGGTCATTCAGGTTCAAGGTCACCGTCACATCGCGGTGCTCGGCCAGGAACGAGGGGATCAGGGGCGCCACGTGCAGCCGCCCAAACCCTGCCGGTGCCGAAATCAGCAAATGCCCTGTGGCGCGCGCACTACGTTCAGCCACCGCCGCCTCGGCGCTTTCAAGCTCGGCGAGGATGCGCTGGCAATCCTCAAGGAAGGCCGCGCCTTCGTCCGTCAGCGCCAGTTTGCGCGTGGTACGCTGGAGTAGTTTGACGCCGAGCCGCTGCTCGAGCGCGTCGAGCCGGCGGCCTATCACTGCCGGCGCAATGCCTTCCGCGCGAGCCGCTGCCGACAGGCTGCCGCGGTTGACCACTTCCACAAAAGTGGAGATTTGCCTGAATTGACCCATACATCCTCATTTGTGACTAAAACGCACAGATGAAGTGCGTTTTAGTCTTGTTTCTCTACGTTTTTAGTCAATATACTGGAAAACATCGGATCACAACACTAATCATCAATAACGGAGAAAGACTATGAGCATCACTCTGCCAGCAGGTATGCAAATCACAGGTGAAATCAAGCCAGGTTTCGAGCGCGTGCTGACGCCCGAAGCATTGGCCCTGGTCGCCAAGTTGAGCCGCGCCTTCGAGCCGCGCCGCCAGGAATTGCTGGCCAAGCGCGTCGAGCGCGCCAAGCGCCTGGATGCCGGCGAGCGTCCGGACTTCCTGCCCGAGACCGCGCATATCCGCAGCGGCGACTGGAAGATCGAGCCGATCCCGAAGGCGCTGGAATGCCGCCGCGTGGAAATCACCGGCCCGGTCGACCGCAAGATGGTGATCAACGCGCTGAACTCCGGCGCCGATTCCTATATGACCGACTTCGAAGATTCGAACACCCCGAACTGGGATAACCAGATCAGTGGCCAGATCAATATGCAGGATGCCGTGCGCAAGACCATTTCGCTGGAGCAGAACGGCAAGTCCTACAAGCTGAATGAAAAGACCGCCACCCTGGTGGTGCGCCCGCGCGGCTGGCACCTGGACGAGAAGCATGTGACGGTCGACGGCAAGCGCGTTTCCGGCGGCATCTTCGATTTCGCGCTGTTCATGGTCCACAACGCGAAAGAGCAGCTGGCGCGCGGTGCAGGCCCATACTTCTACCTGCCGAAGATGGAATCGCACCTGGAAGCACGCCTGTGGAACGACATCTTCGTGATGACCCAGGACGAACTGGGCATCCCGCAGGGCACCATCAAGGCGACCGTGCTGATCGAAACGATCCTGGCTGCGTTCGAAATGGACGAGATCCTGTACGAACTGCGCGAGCACAGCTCCGGCCTGAATGCCGGCCGTTGGGACTACATCTTCAGCTGCATCAAGAAATTCAAGCTCGATAAGGATTTCTGCCTGGCTGACCGCGCCAAAGTGACCATGACGTCGCCATTCATGCGCGCCTATGCGCTGCTACTGCTGAAGACCTGCCACAAGCGCAACGCCCCGGCCATCGGCGGCATGGCGGCCCTGATCCCGATCAAGAACGATCCGGAAAAGAACGAGATCGCGATGGGCGGGGTGCGCAACGACAAGGCGCGCGATGCCACCGATGGCTACGATGGCGGCTGGGTCGCGCACCCGGGCCTGGTGGAGCTGGCGATGGGCGAGTTCAAGAAAGTGCTGGGCGATGCGCCGAACCAGATTTCCAAGCAGCGCCCGGATGTGCAGGTCAGCGCCGCGGAGCTGCTGGACTTCAAGCCGGAAGCGCCGATCACTGAGGCCGGCCTGCGCTACAACATCAATGTGGGCATCCATTACCTGGGCAGCTGGCTGAACGGCAATGGCTGCGTGCCGATCCATAACCTGATGGAGGATGCTGCCACGGCGGAGATTTCGCGTTCGCAGGTGTGGCAGTGGATCCGCTCTTCCAAAGGCGTGCTGGAGGATGGGCGCAAGGTGACCGCGGACATGGTGCGGGCGATGATTCCTGAGGAATTGCCGAAGGTGAAGGCGGCAGCGCCGGATGGCGCGACGCCGGCCTACGAGCGCGCTGCGCAGATCTTCGAGAAGATGTCGACGTCGGAAGCGTTTGAAGAATTCCTGACGCTGCCGCTGTACGAGGAAATCTAAAACCGGCAGGGCAGGGTCAGTCCCTGTCCATTCGGCGGCCCCGGGCTCCGATAACCCGCCGTTTGCCGCAAGATCATACGGTGTCGGACCCTTCGGGTCAGACACCGGTTTACCGGTTCTGGCGCGTAGCCAACGGCGGCCTGCCAAGAAACTCCCGCAACCGCGCTTCATCGATGCGCTCCCCCGCAATCCTGCGCAGCAGCGACTCAACCCGATCCGCCCCCCAAAACAACTCCCCATCAAAAACAAAGCTCGGCACCCCAAACACCCCATCCCCGATGGCCTGTTCCGTCGCCAGCGCCAGTGCCGCCTTCACCTCCGGCGTGCCCGCCGCCGCCACAAGCCCATCCCCATCCAGCCCGCAGTCGCGCGCCACGCGCGCCAGCACCGCAAAATCCTGCGCATCCAATCCCTGTTCCCAGGTCGCCGCCATCACCGCGGTTACGAAAGCAATCCTTTCCCTGCGCCCGGCCACTGCGGTCGCCATCCGCAGCATCGGCAAAGGATTGAAGGGATGGCCCGGCGGCCCCACAAATGCCAGCCCCTGCGCCGCCGCCTGCCGCATGACGTCGCGGAACGTCAACACGCGTTTGGCCGGTACCTCCGCCGGCCCTACCAGCCCATGCTTGTTCAGCATCGCAGCAAACAACACCGGCACCATCTCCACCTGCACCCCCGCCGCCTCGATGCGGTCAATCTGTTTGGTGGCCAGCCAGACGAAAGGGCTGATCGGGTCAACATACATGCGGACGGTCTGCATAGATCTCCTCAAGGTCAGAAGTTGTTCTTCCACTCCCTCAGCGCGGCGAAGACGGCCACGGGCGGCTCGCCGCCATGCAGCTTGCCGGCTGCGCGCAGCTGGGCAGCAATTTCAGGCTCACGATAACGCAAAAATGGATTGGTGGCACGCTCCATGCCGATCGTACTTGGGACGGTAGGCTGGCCGCGCTCGCGGCTTGCCGTGTCCGACCTGACGCGCGCTTGCAAGGCCGCATTGCCCGGTTCCACAGCACAGGCGAAACGCAGGTTGGACAAGGTATATTCGTGGGCGCAAAACACCTTGGTGGCATCCGGCAGGGCCGCCAGCTTGCCGAGCGAATCGGCCATCTGCCCCGGCGTGCCTTCGAACAGGCGCCCGCAGCCGCCGGCAAACAGGGTATCGCCACAGAACACCCAGGGCTCCGCGCCATCGCGCACATAAGCGATATGGCCGCGCGTATGGCCCGGAACGTCCAGAATGCGCAGGGAGAGCTCCAGGCCGGGCACCTCGACGCGGTCGCCTTCTCCCAGCGGCACGGTCACGGCCGCGATACCATCGTGCCGGGGACCGAAAACCGGCACCGGGAACCGCTCCAGGAGGCCCGGCACGCCGCCGATGTGGTCAGCATGGTGATGGGTGAGTAGAATGGCGGTAAGTGTCAAGCCGTGTTGGTGCAGGGCGGCAAGGATTGGCGCCGCATCGCCGGGATCGACTGCGGCGGCGTGGCGGCCATCATGGACCAGCCACAGGTAGTTATCCTTGAATGCCGGGACGGTAAGGACGGAAACAGGTTTGCTCATGGGCTCAAAAAAGGCAATGCATGGATAGCGCAACATCCGACCAATCCATTATAGCGTTCGACAAATGGCTGGAGACACCGCCAGGGGCATACGTGCGCGCCTGGGAGCAGGCCTTCCTGGACAAAATGGTGGCGGATATTTTCGGCTTCAACGCGGTGCAGATCGGCATGCCGCAACTCGACGCCCTGGCGGCGAACCGCATGCCGCACCAATGGCTGGCCGACATCCGCCTGCATCCGCGCCAGTCGGGCAGCCAACGCACCGTGGCGGTGACCCTGGAGAGCGAGGAGCTGCCGTTCGCCAGCAACAGCATGGACCTGGTCGTGCTGCCGCACGTGCTGGAATTCTCGGCCGAACCGCACCAGGTCTTGCGGGAAGTGGAAAGGGTGCTGATCCCAGAGGGGCAGGTGATTGTTTGCGGCTTCAACCCGCACAGCCTATGGGGTTTGCGCCAGGTCAGCGGACGCCTGACCGGATCGCATTACCTGCCCAAGGCCGGCGAATTCATCTCGATGCCCCGCATCAAGGATTGGTTAAAATTGCTGAATATGGGCGTCAGCCAGACCCACCTGGGCTGCTATGCACCGGCGTGCCGCACCGAGCGCTGGCTGGCGCGTTACGCATTCATGGACAGTGCCGGCGCGAAGTATTGGCCGTATTTCGGCGCGGTGTACATGGTTCACGCCATCAAGCGCGTGAAAGGAATGCGCCTTATCGGACCGGCCTGGAAGCAGAAATCGGCCAAGTCACCCGTCGCGGTGCCGGCCACCAACAAACACAAAGAAAGACTAGATGGACAAAGTTGAGATTTTTACCGACGGCGCATGCAAGGGCAATCCTGGCGTCGGCGGCTGGGGCGCGCTGATGGTTGCCGGCGACGCCAAGAAGGAATTGTTCGGCGGCGAGCTGAATACCACCAACAACCGCATGGAACTGACCGCGGTGATCGAATCGCTGAAGGCCCTGAAGCGCCCTTGTGAAGTGGTCCTGCACACCGACAGCCAGTACGTCCAGAAGGGCATCAGCGAGTGGATCCATGGCTGGAAAGCGCGCGGCTGGAAGACCTCCACCAAGGAGCCGGTCAAGAACGCCGACCTGTGGCAAGCCCTGGATGCGGCGCAGGCGGTGCATACCGTCGATTGGCGCTGGGTGCGCGGCCACAACGGCCACCCGGGCAATGAACGCGCCGACCAGTTGGCCAACCTGGGCGTGGAATCGGTGCGCCGGAAATAAGGCCTGTTATACTTCGCCGCTACGAACACTTCGTGAAGATTTATGCGCCAGATCGTCCTTGATACCGAAACCACAGGCATTAACCCGAAACAGGGTAACCGCATCATTGAAATTGGCTGCGTTGAGCTGTTCAACCGCAAACTGACCGGGAATAACTTCCACCGCTACATCAATCCCGAGCGCGATTCGGAAGAGGGCGCACTGGCGGTACACGGCTTGACCACCGAGTTCCTGCGCGATAAGCCGCGCTTCCACGAAATCGTGGAAGAACTGCGCGAATACATCAAGGATTCGGAAGTCATCATCCACAACGCACCGTTCGACCTGGGCTTCCTGAACCACGAGTTCAACATGCTGAAGCTGCCGTCGTTCGACTCGCATATCAATGGCGTGATCGACACGCTGGTGCAGGCGAAGGAAATGCGGCCCGGGAAGCGTAATTCGCTGGACGCGCTGTGCGAACACTTCGGCATTTCGAACGCGCACCGCAAACTGCACGGCGCATTGCTGGACGCGGAACTGCTGGCGGACGTCTACCTGGCCATGACCCGCGGCCAAAACAGCCTGGGCATGGACATCGTCATCGAGCAATCCAGCGGCGGCATCGCCATCGAAGAGATTGCGCTGGCTGAGATCATGGTGCTGCGCGCCAGCGATGCCGAAGAGGCTTCGCACATCGAATTGCTCGATGGCCTCGACAAGGCTGTCAAAGGAACTTGTATTTGGCGCACTCCTAGTCTATAATAGCGCCACTTCGGGAGGTTAGCTCAGGGGTAGAGCACTGCATTCACACTGCAGGGGTCGCAAGTTCGAAACTTGCACTTCCCACCAAAATGCCCATAAAATCAAGCGCTTACAGCGTCAATTCAAGAGTTTGTAATGTGCAGGGGTCGCAGGAAGGAAAACCTGTGCTGATCTCTTTAAATTACCAATCAAATCAACGGCTTGCGAACTTGTGTCGCAGGCCGTTTTTGTTTGGTACGGAAAAAGTACGGAAAAAGTACGGAAAAGTTCTCCCCACAGCAGGGCGTGAAGGGTATTCCGGCAAGGCGCTGGCCCCTGGAATGGCATTGAATTGGAAGACCTCTGCACTTCTACTGCAGGGGCTACTCGTGTCGTTGGTGTATTGACGGGGAGTTTTAACAATTAAATCAAAGATCTGCGCCTTTGAGAGAAAATGCTGTTGAGCTCAGTATGCAAGAAGCATGAAAGCTCCTTGTGGCGGAAAGGCAGAATACGTTGGGTCGCGATCGGGGATCTAGGTGAGGCAGGCTGGTTAGCGTTGCAGGTATTCGAGCGGTTCACTGGACAGAGAGTCATAGGCTCAGCGCCAGCGCAACCCATCTAGTGGGCAGAATGGTTGCTGTTCATTGTGCGACGAATACCGGAACTACTTCCCTAGTCGAGATCCAAGTGAGTCAGATTTCAATGCAACTCAGCACCATTCCGCTGCCGAAAGCTTGATGCAGGATGCGTTGCACGACGGCAATGTTGCGCCGATTTCGCGATCAGGTGCTTATTTGCCGAGCAAACGAAGGGACTCTTCCCAATCGCTTTCCCAAGCGTAGAGAAAGTCGTGCGATTTGAATGCGCGCTTTAAAGGGCCGAGCGGGACACGGTAGACGTCGTGCAGGCCCAGGGCGAGCGTGACAGGATTCCACACCGCGTTGCGTTTCGATTTTCGGGCGCTTGCTTTGAGGCGAGCGCCATCGTCGCCGAAGATGCCCACCGCCGCATCCAGTTCGCGCGCCAGGTCCAGGCGCACGAAACCGGAAAACACCGCCAACACCTCGGCCTTGCCAATCCCGAACTGCGACTCGCTGGCTCCCGGGGCTGGCGCTTGCTGCTGCGCTGGGCGCGCCTCGTGTTTGAGTTTTCCGGCGAGTCGCTCCAGGTCCTTTTTGAGAAAGCGCAATTCCTCGAGCGAGCGACGAAATCCCGGCGCAGGCAACCGCGCCGGCAGTTTGTAGGCATCTTTTGTGAACGTGATCAGGACATCTTCGCTGCCGGCCACCAGGCGGGCAATATCGTCCTGGAAGAAAATCGGCGCTGCATAACCGCCATTGGCATCGCCGAACAGTTCGGGATATGCCGCATCGTAGTCAAGCCAGACGACAGGCGTTAGCCCGTTCTCGAGAAGTCGGGCCAGGGTCCAAGGAGACTCGGTCTGCTGCGTCAGCCAGGCGCAGGCTTCATTGGCGGTGGCCCGGAAAGGCAGTTCGATATCGCTCATTCGCGTTTCTAAAGGTTTTGCTGCAAGCCAGTCATTATATCTGCAGTATCCGCCGAGTCTTTGTGCACGTTTCGGAAAACTGGGATATGATGGTCATCATGCAGAAGAAAACCACCAAGCAGCAGTTGCCAAGTCGTAAGGAGGAAACGCACGAGCGTATCGTGGAAGTCGCCGCGCGCGCGATTCGGCGCACCGGCTATAGCGGTACTGGCGTCGCTGACATCATGAAGGAGGCTGGGCTGACGCACGGCGGTTTCTACGCACACTTCAATTCGCGCGATGCGCTGCTCGCTGAAGCGGGGGATCGTGCTGGTGCCGAATCGGTGGCGCTGGCGGCACGCGTGGCGGCTACAGCTCCACCAGGGCAAGCATTGCAGGCAATGATGCAGGCATACCTGTCCCCGGAACACATCGCGGCCATTGAAACCGGTTGTCCGGTCTCGGCACTAGGCTCGGAAATGCCAAGGCAAGCGCCGGAGGTGCGGCGCGCGGCGACCATCCACATCAAGGAGATGATCGACTTGTTTGCGCGTCAATTGCCGGACTGGGGGCAGCCCCAGGCGCATGAGCAGGCAATGGCACTGGTATGCGGTTTGATTGGTACAACGATGGTGGCTCGCGCGGTCGACGACCCCAAGTTGTCGCAAGCACTTTGTGCAGCAGCTCTAAAGCAATTTTCACCGGCAGCAGGGTGATGTGGGCGCTAAGGCCGCGCCTTTTTTGCTTCAGGATATGATGGGCATCATATGCCTTGTTCGATTTGAGAGGATACCGACGTTATGAAAAAGATTGCATTGGTTACCGGCGCTTCGTCCGGCATTGGCGAGGCGACGGCAACGCGCCTGTCAGAGGCTGGCTTCACGGTGTACGGCACCAGCCGCCGCGGCGCCCAAGGGGAGAAACGGGCATACGAAATGCTGCCTCTCGATGTGACCAGCGACGATTCGGTGCAAACCGCTGTCGCGGCAGTGATTTCCATCGAAGGGCGTATCGATTTGCTCGTCAATAATGCGGGATTCGGCGTCGCTCCAGCGGGTGCCGAAGAAAGTTCGATCGAGCAGGCGCAAGCGATTTTCGACACGAACTTCTTTGGCGTGGTTCGCATGACGCGCGCCGTGCTGCCGCATATGCGGAGCAGGGGGCAGGGGCGCATCGTCCACATCGGTTCCGTGCTGGGCTTCCTGCCGATGCCATACGGCGCCTTGTATGCGGCCAGCAAGCATGCCATCGAAGGTTACTCGGAATCGCTGGACCACGAATTGCGCAACTGGGGTATCCGCTCAATCGTGATCGAACCGGCGTACACCAGGACACCATTCGATGCCAACCTGCTGGAGCCCGACGCCAAGCTGGATGCCTACGGCGAAGTGCGGGACACCGTGACCCGCCGCGTGCAGGAAGCGATGGCTGGCGCCGAAGGGCCGGCTGTGGTTGCAGAAACTGTATTGAAAGCAGCGCTGGCAAGCAAGCCAAAGCTGCGCTACACCGCTGGCGGCCTGGCAAAGCGCCTGCGCCTGTTGCGCTCGTTCGCGCCAGCCGGCCTGGTTGATGCCGGCTTGCGCAAGGATTTAAGCCTGGTCTAGGAGAGACTCCGATGAAAGCATTGATTTTAAAGCGCTATGGCGGCGCAAAGAACGTCGAATTCGCGGACCTTCCGCAGCCCACAATTAAACCGGATGAGATCCTAGTCCAGGTGTACGCGGCCGGACTTAATCCCATCGATAACATGATTCCCACCGGGAGCTTTAAACCCATCGTCAAACTTCAGTTGCCTGCGACCATGGGCAGCGACCTCGCCGGCGTAGTCGTTGAAGTCGGGAGCCGGGTGACCCGGTTTAAAGTCGGTGACGCGGTATTTGCCAGCACCTTTGACCTCGGCGTCGGTGCGCTCGCCGAATACGCCGCAGTGCCGGAGCACGCGGCGGCGCTGAAACCAGAGAACCTGGACTTTGTGCAGGCAGCGTCAATTCCAATGGTGGGGCTAACTTCGTGGCAGGCGTTCGTAGAACGAACCAAACTTCAGTCAGGCCAAAAGGTCTTTATTCCGGCAGGTGCTGGTGGTATCGGCACCTTTGCCATCCAGTTGGCGAAACTACTGGGAGCCAAGGTCGCAACGACGACAAGCGCCGTCAACGTTGAATTTGTGCGCAAGCTCGGCGCGGATGAAGTGATCGACTATAAAAAGCAGCGATTCGAAGAGCAACTGCGCGACTACGACGTCGTGCTTGGCACATTGCGCGGCGGCGAACTGGAAAAGTCGCTGCAGGTCGTCAGGCCCGGCAGCCAGATTGTTTCGTTGATCGGGCCGCCCGATGCGGCATTCGCTCAGCAGCGCGGAATGAACTTCCTGATGAAGCTCGTGTTCGGCCTGCTGAGCGGGAAAATCATTCGAAAGGCGAAGCAGCGTGAGGCCAGCTATTCTTTTCTTTTCGTGCATCCGGATGGACAGCAATTGGCAAAAATCGGCGCGCACCTTGCTGCATCGCGCCTGCACCCGGTGGTTGATCGGGTATTTCCCTTTGCCCAGGCAAAGGACGGGCTCGCGTACCTTGAGCAAGGCAGGGCGAAAGGCAAGGTAGTTGTGCAACTGGTGAAGCCGCTCTTAAAGGGGTAGCCTTCTTGCTGTTTGCGCAGGTGCCAATAGACGGAATATCGTTGATGATGCAGGTCCAACAACGGATGAAGGACAATCCAGTTTGCCGGCCCAGTATCCCTTATCCTGACGGCGGACGGATTGCCGCAGAGTGACGCGGGCCAATCGGCGAGATTGCTGGACGTGCTGACAAAAGCCAGCATCACGGCACCAGAGAGCCCAGCACACGATTGGCGCATAGATGAACGCACGCGCACTGACTGAGCTGATTGTCCTGAAAATCGGCTTTGGGCACTGACATAGTCGAGTTTCGGGTGCTCATCCGCCGAGCGCCTTGAACGCCGCGACGGCGGCACGGGCGGATTCGGTTTGAGCTTGTGCTTGCGCGTCGGCGGCATGCAGCAGATTTTCATCGGCTAGCAGCACTTCGACCAAGCTCACGATTCCTTGCTGGTATGCCGCAAACGAGGCCGCGCGCGCCCGTCCAAGCGAATTCACGCCGTCATTGAGGATGCTGACTTGCTGTTCGCGGTTGACCAGGGCGGACATTGCATTCTCCACGTCTTCCATAGCATGCAGGGCTGATAGACGGTAGGCTGCCAGAGCTTCGGACTCCCTGCCTTTGGCCACTTCAATTTGCGCGTTGATGCGTGCAAAATCGAACAGTCGCCAGCGCAAGCCCAGCACCCCCGCAGCTTGGTTTGCACTGCTGGAGAAAAGGTTACCGGCCGAAATGGCCGTTGTGCTGCCAAGCAGCCCGCTCAGCGACAGCTTTGGATAGTATTCAGCCGTTGCCGCGCCAATGCGGGCATTCGATGCCGCAAGGCGGCGTTCGGCAACGATCAGGTCGGGCCGGCGCCGGAGCAGATCACGCGGCGATCCGACGGACGCGACCTTGGGAATGGACGGAAGCACCGCTGGTGCCTCCGCCAGATCCTTTCGGTACGTTCCTGGAGCACTGCCAAGCATCACGTCCAATGCATTCATGGCCGCATCCAATCCTGCCTGCAGCACAGGCACCGTTGCCCGTACCTGCGCCAGGGCGCCTTCGGTTTGCCGCACTTGTAGCTCGGCTGCCAGGCCCTGGTCGTAAAGCTGCTTGATCTTGGCCAACAGTTCTTGCTGGGTCTGTATTTGCCTGCCTGCGACGTCGAGGCGAATTTGCAGGCCACGGATGGTCATGTAAAGGTCGGCAGTCTGAGCCGCCACAGCCAATCGCACGGCCGCTGCGCCAGCTTCGGAAGCCTGATATTCGGCAAGTGCTGCCTCTCGGTCGCGCTGCAAGCCGCCAAACAAATCCAATTCCCATGACGCTGCGAGATTGACTTCATAGGCGTTGCCATTTCGGTCATAGCCTGGCGTCGAACTCAAAACTTGCCCCAAAGGTGTTTCCAGCGACTGGTGGGCACGCGCGCCCTGGGCGCCGATGCTGGCCGACGGCAGCAGTGCCGCATTGGTTGAAGTCAGTCCGGCCCTGACTTGGGTGATGCGGGCCGCGGCCTGGGCGATGTCAAGGTTCCGCTGCAGTGCGAGCGTAATCAGGCGATTCAGTTGCGGGTCGTCAAAGCCTTCCCACCAAGCGACGGGTGGCGCTGTATCACGGGTGCCTCGCGGTTCGATGGCTTCCTGGCGGAGAAACTGGCCGGGGAGGGGAGTCTCGGGACGAACATAGTCGGGGCCGACCGCGCAACCGGCTGTCAGGCTGGCTATTACTGAAATGAGAAGGCTGGTTTTTACCATGGCTGTCTTTCGAGAGAGGTGGATTTTACTGTGACTGTATCACGAAATGGTCACTAGTTGTGCGAACTGGAGCCAGGCGGTAAGCTGTCGGTCATGAATACAGCAACCGTTACCCCCAGCCCAACCCGCGGACCGGTCGACCATGAGGTGCGCGACCAGATCGTCGCCGCGGCGAGTGAGCATTTCCGTTTGTATGGCTATGAAAAGACCACCGTTTCCGACTTGGCTAAGTCGATCGGCTTTTCCAAGGCGTATATCTACAAATTCTTTGATTCCAAGCAGGCGATTGGCGAGCAGATTTGTGCGAACTGCCTGGCTGAAATCGAGTCGGATGTCAGGGCAGCTATCGACGCGGTCGAGAAGCCGCCCGAGAAACTACGCCGTATGTTCAAGGCGATTGTCGAATCGAGCCTCCGTTTGTTCTTCGAAAATCGCAAACTTTACGATATCGCAGCAGCGGCGGCCACGGGAAACTGGGAAGCCACCAACATGTATGAGCGGCGTATCCAGGCCATCTTGCAGGACATCTTGCGGCAAGGCCGCGAGACGGAAGATTTCGAGCGAAAGACGCCACTCGACGAGGCCGTGAACTCGATTTACCTGGTGATGCGCCCGTACCTGAACCCGGTCCTGTTGCAGTACGGCCTCGACTCCGCGCACGAGGCTCCGCTTCAATTGTCGAGCCTGGTGCTCCGGAGTTTGTCGCCTTAAACGAGCACGTCCGGCAAAAAAACACGGCGGTGACCATTGACTTAAGTGGTCACTGGGCGCAAAATGGAATCCTGTCTGTTTGCTTTTCGGGATTCCTATGCGCCGCCGCAACCTCGCTTTTTCGTCTGTTATTGCCGTCCTGCCCCTTGCGTTAGCCGCTTGCGGCGAGAAACTGCCGTCCGATCCCCGTACTGCGGCTCCATTGGTGCGGGCGGTCGAGGTCGAGGGCGATGCCGCAGACGCACGCTCATTCACTGGTACGGTCGCTGCCCGCGTGCAAAGCGACCTGGGTTTTCGTGTCGCCGGCAAGGTGTTGGAGCGGCTGGTGGATACAGGTCAAGCCGTCAAGCGTGGCCAGGCGCTGATGCGTATCGATCCCGCCGACCTGAAGCTCGCGGTGAACGCCCAGCAGGAAGTCGTTGCTGCCGCACGGGCGCGTGCTCAGCAAACAGCCGACGATGAAGCGCGCTACCGCGGCTTGCGCGGTACCGGCGCCATCTCGGCATCGGCCTACGACCAGTCCAAGGCTGCAGCAGATGCGGCCAAGGCGCAGCTCAGCGCGGCTGAATCGCAGGCGGAAGTGGCACGCAACGCGAGCCGTTATGCGGAACTGGTGGCAGATGCGGATGGTGTGGTTGTCGAAACGCTGGCAGAGCCGGGCCAGGTCGTCAATGCAGGGCAGATCGTAGTGCGCGTAGCGCACGCCGGCCGGCGCGAAGCCGTCATCCAGTTGCCGGAAACACTGCGCCCGACCGTAGGCACCACCGCGCAAGCCAGGCTGTTTGGCAAGGAAGAACTGTCGGTGCCGGCCCGGTTGCGCCAGCTTTCCGATGCCGCTGACCGGCTGACGCGCACGTATGAGGCCCGTTTTGTGCTCGAAGGCGAGCTTTCGAATGCGCCACTTGGCGCCACTGTCACCATCCAGGTTCCGCTAGCGAACGCGCAGGCGTCGGGCGGCCTGCGCGTGCCGATTGGCGCGCTGTTTGATGCAGGAAAGGGGCCGGGTGTCTGGGTGCTCGCAGGGGAGCCGGCCAAGGTCTCTTGGCGGCCGGTCGCCGTGCGGGGCATGGATGACGATAGCGCGCGGATTGCCGGCAGTCTTAAACAGGGCGATCGCATCGTCGCCCTCGGTGCACACCTGCTGCATGAAGGCGACCAGGTACGTGTAGCTGGCCAGGCTGTTGCTGCAACCGTTGCGGGGCGACCATGAGTGAAGGGCGCTTCAACCTGTCGGCGCTGGCGGTACGCGAGCGCTCCGTCACCCTGTTCCTGATTTGCCTGATCTCCCTGGCCGGCATTATTGCTTTCTTCAAGTTGGGACGCGCGGAAGATCCTGCGTTCACTGTCAAGGTGATGACCATCGTCACTGCCTGGCCCGGCGCCACAGCGCAGGAAATGCAAGACCAGGTCGCAGAAAAGATCGAGAAGCGCTTGCAGGAATTGCGCTGGTACGACCGAAGCGAAACCTATACCCGTCCAGGACTGGCCTTTACTACCTTGACCCTGCTCGACAGCACGCCGCCTTCTGAGGTGCAGGGCGATTTCTATCAGGCGCGCAAAAAAGTCAGCGATGAGATAAGCAGCCTGCCGCCCGGCGTCATCGGTCCACTGGTCAACGACGAATACGCGGACGTTACTTTTGCGCTGTTCGCCCTCAAAGCGAAGGGCGAACCGCAGCGCACGCTGGTGCGCGACGCGGAGGCGCTACGCCAGCGCCTGCTGCGCGTTCCCGGCGTGAAAAAGGTCAACATCATAGGCGAGCAGGCGGAGCGCATTTACCTTGAGTTCTCGCATGAGCGACTGGCAACGCTTGGCGTCAGTCCGCAGGATGTATTCGCGGCGCTGCAAAGCCAGAATGCACTGACCCCGGCCGGTTCGGTGGAAACCAGGGGCCCCCAAGTGCTGGTGCGCCTGGATGGTGCCTTCGACCAGTTGCAGAAGATTCGCGAAACGCCTGTTGTGGCACAGGGCCGCGCCTTGAAGTTGTCCGACATCGCCACGGTCAAGCGCGGTTACGAAGACCCGGCAACATTTATGATCCGCAACGGCGGCGAGCCGGCGCTCCTGCTGGGCATTGTGATGCGTGAAGGCTGGAATGGCCTTGACCTTGGCAAGGCGCTCGACAAGGAAGTGAGCGCGATCAATGCTGAACTGCCGTTGGGCATGGGGTTGAGCAAGATCACTGACCAGGCCGTGAATATCGGTTCGGCCGTCGATGAATTCATGGTCAAGTTTTTCGCCGCGCTGCTAGTGGTGATGGTGGTGTGCTTCGTCAGCATGGGCTGGCGTGTCGGGATCGTGGTTGCAGCGGCTGTGCCGCTGACACTGGCCACTGTATTCTTGGTGATGGCCGCCACTGGCAAGAATTTCGACCGGATTACGCTTGGCTCGCTGATCCTTGGCTTGGGCTTGCTGGTGGACGACGCCATCATCGCCATCGAAATGATGGTGGTGAAAATGGAGGAGGGCTTTAGCCGCGTTGCCGCCTCGGCTTATGCCTGGAGCCATACAGCGGCGCCGATGCTGGCCGGCACGCTGGTGACTGCTGTAGGCTTCATGCCGAATGGTTTCGCCCGTTCTACCGCCGGTGAGTACACCAGCAACATGTTCTGGATTGTCGGCATCGCGCTGATCGCCTCATGGGTGGTTGCAGTGGTGTTCACGCCATACCTCGGTGTCAAGCTGCTGCCCGATTTCGAGAAGGTCGCGGTGGTCACGGAGCACTTTACGACACCCCTCGCTACAACCGTTTCCGCCAACTCCTGAAGCGGGTGATCGCGCGCAAGTGGCTGGTGGCGGGTGCGGTGGTAGGTTTGTTTGTCGTGGCAGTACTCGGTATGGCCGTGGTGAAGAAGCAGTTCTTCCCGATCTCGGATCGTCCCGAAGTATTGGTTGAAGTGCAGATGCCGTATGGCACGGCGGTCACCGCTACCAGCGCCGCCGCTGCAAAGGTGGAAGCCTGGCTTGCCAAGCAGGATGAGGCAAAAATCGTGACGGCCTACATCGGCCAGGGCGCGCCACGCTTCTACCTGGCGATGGGGCCGGAATTGCCTGATCCCTCGTTTGCCAAGATCGTGGTGCGCACCGATAGCCAGGTGCAGCGGGAAGAATTGAAACAGCGACTGCGCAAGGCGATTGCAGACGGCCTGGCTCCCGAGGCACGAGTTCGTGTCACCCAACTTGTGTTCGGACCGTACTCTCCATTCCCGGTGGCTTATCGCGTCTCTGGCGCTGACCCCGAAAAGCTGCGCCATATCGCTGCCGAGGTGCAGCAGGTGATGGGCGCGAGTGCAATGATGCGTACGGTGAATACCGATTGGGGAACTCGCACGCCGTCCCTGCATTTCACACTGCAGCAGGACCGGCTGCAAGCCATGGGACTGACTTCAAGCGCGGTGGCGCAGCAGTTGCAGTTCTTCTTGAGCGGCGTGCCGATTACCGCAGTGCGCGAGGATATCCGCACGGTGCAAGTGGTGGCCCGCTCGGCCGGCGAGGCCCGTCTCGACCCCGCTAGGATTGCGGATTTCACGCTGACTGGCGCGAATGGTCAGCGCATTCCATTATCCCAGATCGGGAAGGTCGAAGTGCGCGCGGAGGAACCGGTGATGCGCAGGCGTGACCGGCTGCCTACGATCACGGTGCGCGGTGATATCGCTGAGGGCCTGCAACCGCCGGACGTATCTGCAGCGATCACCCGCCAGTTGCAGCCGCTGATCGACAAGCTGCCGAGTGGGTACCGCATCGAGCAAGCGGGCTCCATCGAGGAATCTGGCAAAGCGACTACCGCCATGCTGCCGCTGTTCCCGATCATGCTGGCGATTACGCTGTTGATCATCATCTTCCAGGTGCGCTCGATTTCCGCGATGGTGATGGTGTTCCTGACCAGTCCCCTGGGCTTGATTGGGGTGGTGCCGATGCTGATCCTGTTCGGGCAGCCGTTCGGCATCAACGCACTGGTCGGCCTTATAGCCCTGTCAGGCATCCTGATGCGCAATACGCTGATCCTTATCGGGCAGATTCACGAGAACACAAGAGCTGGACTCGATTCGTTCCACGCGGTTGTGGAAGCAACGGTACAGCGCGCCAGGCCGGTGATCTTGACTGCGCTGGCTGCGATCCTGGCATTCATTCCGCTGACCCATTCCGTGTTCTGGGGCACGCTCGCTTATACCCTGATCGGTGGCACCTTTGCGGGAACGATATTGACGTTGGTGTTCCTCCCGGCCATGTATTCCATCTGGTTCAAGATCCGGCCGCATGAGGCCGAGTTTAGCGCCGAGGATAAGGCCACATCCATCGATTATTTGCAGGCATAAAACTATATGAGACAACTATCCATTTCTTTAATTGTCGCTGCCGCATTGGCAACGGCAGCAGACCGTGCACAGGCATCGGGTTACCGTTTTGGCTCCCAGAGCGTTGCTGCACAAGGTACCGCGGATGCCAATGGCGCCGAAGCCAACGATCCATCTGCCATTTTCTATAACCCGGCTGGCTTGGCACAGCTGGACGGCTTGCAGATCAGCTTAGGTGCGACCGTCGTACTGCCTCGATCGCGCTACACGGACCTCGGCTCTACGCATTTCACTGGTCAGCCAGCCGGGGGCACCGAGACGGATGACTACCTGCCGGATGCAGTGCTTGCACCTTCGTTCTACCTAAGCAAAAAAAATCGACGCGCGTTGGACCGTCGGGTTGGGCTTGTTCGTGCCCTACGGCGCCAAGCTGGATTTTGGTCGGACCTGGACTGGCCGTCACGCCCTTACCGACATGAAGCTGGAATCCCTGGCATTGAACCCGTCGGCATCGTTCAAACTGGACGAGCGCCATGCCTTCGGCTTCGGCATCAGCGCCGAGCACATGAATGCGGCCTTAGGTCAGGCTGTTGATGTTCCTGGCACCATTGCGGCCCTGTCCACGCCTGCCGCCGTTGCCCAGAGCGCCGCCTTGGTCAGGCAGATCGCTGCCCTTGGAGGCAATCCAACGCTGTTGCGCACTTCGGCGGACGGTCACGGGTCCAATGACGTCAAGGATTGGGGCTGGGGCTACAACTTGGGCTACATGTGGACGTTGGACGCCGATACCCGACTGGGCCTGAGTTATCGCTCCTCGGTCGTGCACAAGCTGCGCGGTAGTACCGCATGGGATTTCTCGACCGTGACGAGCGACCCCATCGTTAACAACGTTCTGGCTGCGGCTTCTCACCGCGCCAATTCCGCCGCGCTCGTAGCGATACGGACACCAGAGACTTTGTCGTTTGACGTCTTCCATCAGTTCACTCCGCGATGGGCCGGCATGGCTGACTTGACCTGGACGCGCAACAACCGTCTGGACAACCTGAACATCGAATTCCCTGGCACGGACGAGGGCGCCGAGGTGATACGCCAGCAGTGGAAAAATACAGCCCGGCTTTCCATAGGTGCCAGCTATGCGTACACCGCGGAACTGACGCTGCGCGCTGGGCTCGCGTACGACCAGTCACCAGTTAAAGCGGCGCTGGCGCATCCGGCCCTGCCCGACGGTGACCGCAAGCAGATTAGTGCTGGCGGAAAGTGGAAGCTGGACGCGCATTCATCTATCGACTTCGCTTACAGCTATGTGGATGTAAGGAAGGTCACAGTGGACTACACCAACGATTGCAGCCCACTCAATGCTGGTTGTACCGGCAACGGCGAAAGTACCAAGGGCACATTCCAGACACATGTCTCGCTCGTAGGTATCGCTTATAACTATCAATTTTAAAACGGCATGTTATGACAAAATAACAAGTAGTGCTGATGACCAGCGTGCTATCGGGTACGCGCCACAGGCGTGCAGCTGATAAACCCTGGGCTCACCAAGACCGATTGGTCAGGACCCTCCGACCGGCAAGCCAACAAGCAGCTCCTCCCGCGGCCGAGTTTGTCCAGGTGCGTGGCGCCGGCCACTTCATCGTCCTCGAGCGGCCGGACGTGGCTGCCAAGGTGTTGAACGACGCGATGCGAATCGCGAGCGTTCCGAAAGCCGCGACCTGTTGCCGCTCGACCCGAATCCCTTCTGATCTTCGATCAACCCGCAACAAGCTGAGGTACTCTTATGCCCACCCCTGACATCGTTCTCTGCGCGCCGGTCCGAACACGTCGCCGACGCGCGCGCAGTTGAACGCTCTCGAACAAACCGCTATTGCAATGGATTAATGCAATGACATTCAAAGCACTACTGAGCACCAAGTCTGGTGAAACGATTTCGACCGACCTGGTCGATTTTTCCGATGCTGATCTGATGCCCGGCGACGTCACCGTCGACCACACAGCTTGGCCGGAACATCGGCCCTGTGCCCCAATGGCCCGCAAATGCGGGCCAAACCCGAAGATGGGCAACATGTCAAGAATCCCAGCGGGATTTTCAAATGCTGGGTATGTGGAGGTAAAGCTCCTTCTGAACCAGACAATAGTCGGTAATCTTTGTATGGAGCTTACACCGGATATGTGAGACGAACCGTGCTGAATTTCACACTCTGGCGCATTACTTTCAGTGATATGTCGTTCTCAACGTGCAGCAGGCCGTTGCCATGCGATGCCATT
>CBFGQI010000069.1:0-25493 GCA_965650885.1 uncultured Oxalobacteraceae bacterium | reverse complement strand
GCCAGTCTTTTGCGCTGCTTCAATATGATATAGCCACGCTAACAGTTCCGCAATTACACGGTAGAGCAGGGGCGGGATCTGGTGGTCCAGGTCCACTTCCATCAGCAGCGATACCAGTTCCTTCGATTCGTGGATGTAGACGCCGTGTTCGGCCGCCACGGCAATGATTTGCTCAGCAACCAGTCCGCGTCCTTTGGCGACGACTTTTGGTGCCGCTTCGCCGCTCTTGTAGGCGAGGGCGACCGCGCTTTGCAGCGGCCTGCGCGGCAAGTCATTGGGATCAGGCTGGGCCATCGTTGCCCTCCGCATTGATGGCGAGCGAACTCAGCGGCGCACCAGCGGCATCCATGGCTTGCTGCAGGGCGCCAGCCCAGGCACGCAGCGTGGCGGCCGTGTCTTGGGAGTCCGACTGCACGGCAATGTGCACCTGGTCGCCCACCAGCGTGACATTGGCCGCCACTTTGCCCAGCATGGGGAAGCGGAAGCGCACGCCGCTGCGCCAGACGGTATCGGCCGCTTCGCCATCGCCCCCTTCTTGCCGCGCACCTTTGCCGCCGCCGTCTTTCTGCTCGCGCTCCACCAGCCATTGCATCGGCTGGCCCGGCCAGGCTTCGCCTTGCCACATCACCTTGCCTTGCTCGTGGGTGTGCAATTGCTGGTTGATCATTTGCGCCGCGCTCAGGTCCGGGCCAGCCAGTGCTTTGGCGATGGCTTCGCCCGGGGTTTGCCCGGCCGCCTGGGCCATGCGCTGCATCTGCGGCTCGCGCTGCAAGTCCTGCAGGGGGCGCTTGCCTTCGGCCCACTCGGCAACGTGCGATTCGTAGAACAGGCCGCTGTCGCCGAGCGCGCGCTGCAAGCCAGCGCTGAGTTTGGTGGCGTCCGGTGGGCCACCGGCGCTGAGCGGGGTCTTGCCATTGATCGTCACCGGCATGCCCGGCGTGGTGTAGGCCGAGGCCAGGGCGCTGGAGATGGCGCGCGCAGCCGGGCTCAGCGCCGCTTGCGGGGTATCCTTGCCCAGCGATGGCAACTGGTCCGCAGGCACCAGGGGCGCCTTGCTCAGCAGGGCAGCGCCGGGACTGAGGGTGCGGGCATGCGCGGCGCCGGTTTGTCCGGGCTGGCCTGGCAGGGCGGCTTCGGCGTCGGCCGCAGCGCCGGCAGCACCGCCTGCGGCAGCGCGCGCGGCGGCGGCATCACCCGCTGCGCCGGCGGCCGGCTGGCGTCCGCTGAGATTGAGGATCGCCGCTTCCTGCGCGGGCAGGCGGCCGCCTTCGGCCGGCATGTCGGGAATCTGGTCGCCCGCGACGAAAGTGGCCATCTGGCCCGCCTGCGGGTTGCCGGCGCCCACTTGCAACGTGGGGCGCGGCTGGGCGCTGACGACGGTCAGCGGCAGCTCATCGCCGGCGGCAAAGCCGGGCGGCAGCAGCATGCGCGCATTGGTGTCGGCCACGCGCACCAGGAAACTGCCATCGGTGAATTTGCTGAGGACCTGGGCGGACAGGGTTTGCCCGACCATTTGCGAGAGGGCGCGCTGGAAGGCTTCCTGGCGGGGTGTGGCAACCGCCGGCGCGCCCTTCGCCGCCGTGGTGGCGGTGACGCCCCGGACGTCCAGGCGCGGCGGCAGCATGACAGCCGCCCTTCTTAGACGGCGCCGTAGGCGGCGGCCAGGCGCCGTTCAGTGCCGGTATTGTTGATCAATTTGGACAGCTGTGCCATCCAGGGCATGGTCAGGTCGCGGATCTGGCGGTCATCGTCCAGCATCTGCTTGATCAGGCCCAGCTTCTGCTGGCGCTCCAGGGTATCCAGCGTGACCGTTTCCTCACTGCCGCGCAGGCGGGCGACGTGGGCCGCAACCTGCTGTTCCAGCGACTCCAGCCCATCCCAGTCGGCGACGGTGGCGGCGGCCACCATCTTGCGGGTCAGCGCTGCCATGGCGGTATAGGCGGTCAATACTTCCAGGTTCGTCATCGTCATCCTCGGTTACATGCTGGCGAAGGCAGCAGGCTGGGGTTTGTTGGCAGCGACAGCGGCGCCGTCAATCTGGTTCCAGGTATCGCGCAGGTCGGCCAGCAGGCCGCGCACTTCTTCCAGCGCTTCCTTGTCGTTTTCGATGTTGGCCTTCAACAGGCGGCGGCTCATGTAGTCATACAGGGCATCCAGGTTGGCGGCGATTTCACCGCCGGCTTCACGGTCCAGGCTGGCGCGCAGGCCGTTGTCGACGATCTGGATGGCCTTGGAAATGGCCTTGCCTTTTTCCTGCACGTTGCCGGCAGCCATCTGGGTGCTGGCAGTGGCGATGGCAGCCAGGGCGCCATCGAACAGCATCACGATCAGCTTATGGGGCGAGGCTGCGCTGACGCCGGTCTCCAGGCCGACCTTGGCATAGGCGTTCACGCCGCGGGTGTTAGTTCCAAACATAATCTCTCCTCTGTATTCGTGATCAGCCGTTGAGCGACGCGAGCGAAGCCAACTGCTGGGTCAAATACGATTGTGTTGACTGCATCGATGCCAGCATGGTGTCCAGGCGCGTGAATTGGGCGCGGTAGCGTGCTTCGATCGCTTCCAGTTTGACATTGAAGGCGTCGCGCTGCTTGGCGATATCCTTGATGCTCTTGTTCAAGCCTTCGGTGCGGCTGCCGATCAAGCCAGTCGTGCCGAGGAAGGAGGTGGCCAGGTTGTTGAGCTGGTACGCATAACCTTGCGAGAAGGAGATGGTGCCGCGATCGCCGACAGCGCCGCCGGTGATCTCGATCTTCAAGCCATCCACACTGGAGGCCGCCTGGCCGGTCAGGGTCTGGCCGGAGCCGGTCGCCGCCAGGCCGTTGATGGTGCCGGCGACGTCCACACCAGCGACGGGTGTGGCTGCCGCACCGAACACATTGGCAACGGTGCTGCCGCCGACATCTGCCAACGCAATGTTTGAGGCCGACCCGTATTTGCTGGACGACAGCACCAGCTTGCCACTGCCATCGATGCTGGCGGTGACGGTGGAGCCGTTGCTGGAAAATTCCGAATTGCCGTTGATTGCGGCCTGCACCACTTTCGCAAGCTCATCCGGTGTATAGGTCCCGGCCGGGATGGTTACATTGGCAGTGTTTGTGGAACCGCTGCCTGCCGCGGAGTTCAATGTCACGGCCCAGCTTGTACCAGACGCAATGGTGGTTGTCGGTGCCAACGCCGCATCCGAGGTCAGTGAACCTTGGGTTGCCAGCTGCGAAATTGACACAGCATATGTTCCGGGCTTGGTCTTGTCGGTCGAGCTGAGATAACCGACCGTGCTATCTGTGGCGGTACCGACGGAGGCGAATAGTCCTGCAATATCGGCGAAATTGTTGTCGATGGCTTTCGTCAGCTTGGTGCTATCAAGGTTCAATTTGCCAGACTTGTCGAAACTGATGCCGACCTGGCCTAGGTTCTTCAGCGCACCGGACAGGCCGGCGATATCGCCGGTCAATGCCTTGCGCAGCTGGGACTGCACGCTTTGCGCCGTGAAGTCGCCTTGCAGGACGGCTGCCTGCTTGGTTTCCGGATTGTAAGACGTCATGTCCTTGATCGCCTTGTCCAGGTCGTTGTACGCCTTGACAAAGGCTTCCAGATTCTTCTTGACGCTGCCGGTGTCCTTATTGATGGTCAAGGTCGAACTGCCAATCTTGGATACGTTCAGCGTCACGCCCTGGATGGCTTCGCTGATCGACTTGCTCGCACTGGTAACCGCAATACCGTTGACCAGGGCCTTCGTATCCTGCGCAGCAGTCGTTTGCAGCATCTTTTGTGCACCGGACGGATCGTAGGCCAGCAGGTCGTTGAGGGCAGTTTCCGGGGGATTGCCGCCGTCGCCTTCCAGCGTGATGCGCATCGACGATTTCTCACCGGTCTTGGTCGAGTTCAAGACCAGGCGGTACGGAGTGCCGCTGCCATCGTTGATGATACTGGCGCTGACGCCAATATTCGCCTTGTTGATGGCGTCACGAATCCCTTCCAGTGTGTTGTTGGTGCTGTCGATCACTACCGCACTGGATGGTTGCGCACCGTCCAAGGTGAAGCTGCCCGCCATATAGCTGCCGCCAGTGCCCGCCGTCAGGCCGGCTGCGGCAGGGTTGCTGCCGGCTATGGTGATGGGCGAAGCACTCGTGGAAACCAGTTTAACGCTAGTCGCCGAAGTGTAATTTGAGCCGCTATTAGCGGCACCCGCAGCAATACTGGCGCCGCCGGTGACTGTACCGGCGACGTTCTCCTGAACGGCGATACTGCCGCCGCCAGCGCTTCGGAACTCAAGGGTGCCCGCAGCAGCGGTACCGGTAAAGGTGATGCCTGCTGCTGCCAGGTCGATTGCCGCCTGGCTGCTGCCATCGGCTAGCGTGGCATCAATGCTGGCGGCGGTGACGCCAGCACCTGCTGCGACGCTTGCCCCCTGGGATGCAAGCGTTACGCCGCCTACCGTCAGCGTATAGTTGCTGGCGGCACCGGTATCGACGTTACCAAAAGTACTGAATACATTGCTTGCTGTAGCGGTCACGCCAGTGGTACTGGACTTGGCATTGATCGCTTCTGCTAGCGCGGCGGCGGTGTTGGTCGACGAAGAGGTGGCAATGGCCGTGCCATTGATGCTCAGCGAGCCATTAGCGATACCATTGTTGTGCATGGAGCTCGACAGGCCGGTGCCAGTCAGACCGAAGCTGCCGCCGGTCGCGCTGCCGAAATGGAAATACAAGGTGGTCTTGCTACCCAGGCCAATAGCCGCATTCTTGCTCGCTAGGGCAGTACTGGTCAGCGTTTGTGCCTGAGCCAGTTGGGTAACATTGACGCTGTAATTGCCGGGTACCGCTTTCGAGTTGGCCGAGGCGGTGAAAACCGTGGCGTCGCCGGGAACCGCAGTCAAGCCGCGGAATGCCTCCGGCTTCATCAAGCTGCCCAGTGCGCTCTGGAATACGCCCACCGCGCCGCTCAGCGCGCCCATGGCGCTGACTTTGGCCTGGAAGGAAGCCGTCTTGCGGTCATAAGCGTTCAGCGGTGCAGCTTCAGCCGCCATCAGCTTCGCCACGATCCCGTTTACGTCGAGACCGGAACCTATACCTGGCGATGACAAAGTTGGATTGATAGCCACGGGGTACTCCATAGAAAGCGTCACTATAAGTGCTTATCGGCAAAATCAATCGTGACTTGAGAGGGAGATTTATGGGCTTGTTCCAGTGACAAGCACTATTGCCGCGATGCTGGTTCCAGCATAGCGTAAAAAAGCCCGGCATGCCGCGAGGGCAATCCGGGCTTGGGGTAAGGCGCCAGTGTTCAGACTTCCTGGTCGACCAGTAAGCCGCCCGTGTGGGCATCGATGGATTTAGCGATCTGCAAAGCTTCCGGGGTCGGAATCTGTCGCAGGACTTCCTTGGTGGTTTGGTCAATCACTTTAATGATGGTGCGGTTGCTGTCATCGTCGATGGAAAACTCGAGCCCTTGGGCTCGGCCTTGCATCGACTTGTTCAGCTTGGCGACCGCTTCTTCCACGTCCTTCTTGGAAGGCGCAGCCTCCTTGGCCTTGACCGCATCGACGGTTTCCACCGCAGCAGCAGGGCTGCGGCCCGCTACCGGGAGGGCGGCCAGCTCCACCCCCGCGCTGCCACGGTCAACCCGTGGTGCAGTAGCAGTTATCGAATCGATAGTCATACAGACCTCCTACGGAAAATTCCCCGGTCCGGCGAACCGGAGCGGGGAACCGCTTTTTTTATTTAGCGTCCTTGCGATTAACCACGCAGCAGGCTCAGCACGCCGTTCGGCAGCGAGTTCGCCTGGGCCAGCATGGCGGTACCAGCTTGTTGCAGGATCTGCGAGCGGGTCAGGCTTGCAGTTTCTGCAGCGAAGTCGGTGTCCACGATACGGCTGCGGGATGCCGACAGGTTCTCGGTCGTGGTGCTCAGGTTCGAGATGGTCGACGAGAAGCGGGACTGCAGGGCGCCGAAGGCTGCGCGCTGACCGTTCACTGCGGTCAGGGCCGCGTCGGCAATCTTGATCGCCAACTGTGCGTTGTCGAAGGTGGTGACGTCCAGCGATGCCACGGACTTCAGGGACGAGCTGCCGCCCAGGGCGAAGTTGGTTGCCGTGGTTTCGTTGACCGAGAACGAGTTCTCGGAGTCCAGCGTGACGCGGCCCATGACGGTCGACGGGTCGTTGGTGGCAGTCATGGCGTTGGCTGCACCGTTCAGTGCGCCCGCGGCCGTGTAGTTCTGCACGCTGAACACCGTGTTGACACCTGCACCGCCGGCCTTCTCGTTGGTCAGCACGATGTCGGCACCGGTGGAATGGGTCAGCTTCAGCTTGTTGTTGACGTCGTCATACTGGGCCGTGACGCCGGTCTTCGACGTTTGTGCATTGAAGGCATTGATCGCCGCAGCGTAGTCGTCAGCGGAGTCCGCGTTGGCGCCGATGGTGAAGGACACGTTCACGGCAGTGGCGTTGTCACCTTTCACACCGATGGTGTAGGACTCGTCGTCCAGCGTCAAGGCGGCGTCGGTGCGAGCGGTGGCGGTAACGCCAGTATTGGCGGTCTGGCCGTTGATGTCGGCTGCGAGCGACTTGGCGGTGCTGGTCGCGGTGGTGTTGACGGTGGCAGTGCCGCGCGAACCGTTGATGACGGCCGCACCGGCAGCTGCTGCGGTGGAGGCGTCGGTCACTGCGGCTGGATTGCCTTCGATACGGTTATTGCCGTAGGTGCTGGTCAGGAAGTTGGCGCCAACTGCCTGAATGGTCTGGTTGGCATCGGCACCTACCTGGAAGGTGGCGGTACCCATGGAGCCATCCAGCAGCGCCTTGCCGTTGAAGTTGGTGGTCTGGGCGATGCGGTTCAGTTCCGAAGCCAGTTCGCCAACTTCGGTCTGCAGGGCCTGACGGTCCGAAGCGGAGTTGGTGGCGTTGGAGGACTGCACTGCCAGTTCACGGATACGCTGCAGGATGTCGCCGGAAGACTGCAGAGCGCCTTCAGCGGTTTGCGCCAGCGACACGCCATCGTTGGCATTGCGGGTCGCTTGGTTCATGCCGCGGATCTGGGCGTTCATACGGTCGGAAATCGCCAGGCCTGCCGCATCGTCTTTCGCGCTGTTAATACGCAGACCGGAAGACAAACGTTGCAGGGAAGTGGACAGGCTGCCCTGGGATGCGGTCAGGTTGCGCTGCGAGTTCAGGGAGGCGATGTTGGTGTTGATTACGGAAGCCATGGTATTTCTCCATTTGTACTACTTGTTGGGCAATTTGCTCTTTCACTTTGGCCCGTCACGCTGTTCTGTGACGATCAAGCCGCTGTTGTTTTGGGTAACGGTTGCCCCATGGGAACCTTTAGGGCGATCTGGAACAAAAATCCCCCTGTTTTCCCTCTCAAGTTGCCCAGCATGCGCTCGCTAAGACGGCGGACTTTTCCTGAACTTTAGGCCGAAAAAAAATATTTTTCATACGAAAGAGCGAGCGCGACATCTGAGAAAACCGACAGTTTCCTTGTGAAATTTGAGATCTCCAGGGAATCAAGGTGCCGGAACGACTTAAGCTTGCCGACTTATTCCATACGGTGTAGGCTGATATTCCAAACGGAAGTATGCCGTGGAGCGCCAAATTGTCTACTGAATCTCTCCCTCGCCCAGGCGAACCGCATGAACCTAATCAGTTCTCGCGACTGGTAAAGAAATATGGCTTGGCGCGAGCACAAGCCGTGAGCGATATCCGGGCTGGCTTTCCGGTTTCGCTGCTGTATGACACCAGCAAATTTTTCGACCTTTCCGTTGCGCAGATTAGAAAAATTGCGGGAGTGCCCAGTACGACGGCCCATACTTGGGCCCGGCAAAACGCCAATATGGATGTCGCAGCATCGGAGCGCTTGTGGCGAATGGCGGACGTCGCGGCTATGGCAGTCGACATATTTGGCGACGAGGAAGGTGCGAAGCGCTGGTTGACCGCTCCCAATCGATCCTTGCAAGGCAATTCGCCATTGGAATTCCTCGACACTGAACCCGGAGCTATCGCGGTGCGGCAAATCTTGAATGCCATTGCCACCGGCGGCGCCGTATGAGGGTATGGCGTATCGCCAGTCCCCGTCACGCGCTGGAGCGAACCTGCCGGGGGGCTGCAATGTTTGGCGGGCGCTGGAATCCGATCGGCATCGCGATGCTGTACTCAGCGGGCAGTGTTGGTCTTGCTGCGCTTGAAAAGTTCGTGCATCTTGAAAGTGCGCCTTGGCCTCCGCTGGTGCTGGTCGCCATTGATATTCCCGACTCAAGCGTTGTCATCCGCCCTGCGCTGGAAGAATTGCCGGTTGGGTGGGATGCTATGCCAACTTCCGGTGTCGCCCAGGCCTTTGGTGCGGCCTGGATCAATGGTGGGTCGTCCTTGGCAATGGAGGTGCCCTCAGTACTCATGCCGGAAGAACACAACGTTTTATTCAACCCTAATCACGCCGACTATGCGAAAGTAAAGATGAGCGTGGTGCGGCCGTTTAACTTCGACAAACGAATGTTGAAGAGGAGCTGAATTTCCGGCATACGGGTTCGAAGAATTGTGGGCTTGGAGCTTAAAGTGATGGCTGCTCGTGGCGATGTATGGCTCAGTGAGAAGGGGGCAGTGTGCTTGGCGGCGGGATGTCCTTAAAACCGGCAAACCGGTGTCAGGCCCGGAGGGCCTGACACCCCACTTTAATCATTCGGCGACCATGACGCGGTTCTTGCCGGATTTCTTGGCTTTGTACATGGCTTCGTCGGCGCGTTTGACCAGGTCGGTCTGGTTCTCGTTCGGACGGCGCAGGGCGACGCCGGCGGAGAAGGTGATCAGCACTTTTTCATGTTCGTGCATGAAGAAGTGGCGCGTCAGTTCGCGTTGCAGGCGGGTCATTGTCGCTTCCGCGGCTTCGATCGTGGTTTCCGGCAGCAGGATCAGGAATTCTTCGCCGCCGAAGCGGGCGATCACGTCCATCGAGCGCAGGGTTTCCTTCACCACTTTGACCAGGTGCTTGAGGGCGTTGTCGCCGGCGATATGGCCCAGGGTATCGTTGAGCTTCTTGAAGTCGTCCAGGTCCAGCACGGCGATGCACAGCGGGGTGCCGCGGCGGTCGGCGCGGGCGGTTTCGCGTTCGAACACGTCGTCCAGGCCGCGCCGGTTCAGCGAGCCGGTCAGCTGGTCTTCGCGCACCAGTTCGCTCAAGTGCTGCAGCTTGGCTTCCAGCGCGTGGATGCGCGCTTCGGCATCCTGCACTTCCTGGCGCGCCACCATCATGTTGTCGCGCGCTTTCAGTGCTTCGTTCTGCACCAGCCGGGTTTCTTTCAGCACTTCGTCGAGGATCTGGTTCAGTTCGCCAATATCGCGCGCTTCGCGGATCTTGTCGGAATAACTGCCCATCTTCTCGTGGAAGTCGCCAGTCGAGGTGGCTACGACGCCCAGGCGGTCGATGAAGGTCATCATCATATGCTTGACGGTGGCCTTGACGTCGGTGATCGAGTGCTTGAGCTGGCTTTGCTTGTAGATGACGTCTTTCAGGCTGCGCGTGGCTTCTTCCAGGGCGCGCTGGTCGAGCGGGCCGGCAATCAGGTCCTGTACGGCGTCGATCTGGCCGCGCAGCCAGGAATCGTCGTCCAGCAGTTCGCTGACGTTTTCCAGCAGCAGGCGGAACAGGCGCAGCAGCAATTCCTGCTGCTCGGCCGTGTCGCCGCTGCGGATCTCGATCTGGTAACACAGCTGCTTGAGGCGCGTGCCGATCTCGGCCAGGGCCGCTTCGGTATGCGCTTCCTTGGTCGCGGCGCCGAGCGATTCGGCTTCCGCCACCAGGGCCGGTGCGCCGGACAGCAGGGAGGCGACGGCAAAGGTGAGGGTACGGCTCAGCAGTTCGCGCAGCAGGCGCGCCTGCTCATTGTTCTCTTCCGGCACCAGGCCGCCGGCGCCGACCTTGACCAGGGGGCGCTCGGCCAGCGCGGCCAGGGTGCGGGCATAGGTATCCCAGTCGCGCGCCTTGACCGCGCGGTTGAAACGGCGGCCGAAATCGGCCAGGTCGCCCGGCTGGTCGGTCAGGCGGGCGGCGAACTGGGCCAGCATGGTCTCGGCCGGGCTTTCCTGCACCACCGGTGCGGGCGGCGCCGGCACGATGCCGGCAATTTCATTGTAGATGTCGCGATACGCGTCGGGCGTAGGGGCAATCCGGCGCACCGCGAGGCGGCGGAAAGCCTCGCGTGCGATATCAGCCGGATTCATATCCGCCGCGGCTGGATTGGTGGGTTTGCTAGACATCTGACGTACAGCCTTTACAAAGGTTTACCGATTGTCAGCATCTTAAGCCACTGTCCAGTTACCCGAAGCGATGATAAACGGCGGGAAATGTGCTTACTTCTTAGCATCATTTCTAATCGATCAGCTGGTTCTTGATGGCGTAGTGTGTGAGCTCGGCGCTGTTCTTCAGGTTCATCTTGGCCAGCAGGCGGGAGCGGTATTCGCTGACTGTCTTGACCGAGAGCGATAGCTCCTTGGCAATGGTGCCCACCGTTTTGCCGGAGGCGATCATGGTCAGGGTCTGGTATTCCCGGTCCGACAATGCTTCGTGTGGCGCGGCCTGGTGGTCCTCGCCGACATGGTTGGCCAATTCTTGCGCCAAAGCCGGACTCACATATTTTAACCCTGCGGCGCACTGGCGGATTGCATTTACTAACTCTTTCGGCGCACTTTGTTTGGTGAGGTAGCCGGCGGCGCCGGCTTTGAGGGAGCGGATCGCGTATTGGTCTTCGCGATGCATGGACAGCATCAGCACGGCCAGTTCCGGCTTGTCCTTCTTGATTTGCTTCAGCACTTCGATGCCGTTGCGGTCGGGCAGGGAAATGTCGAGCAGCATGACGTGGCAGCCGGACTTGCGGAACAGCTTGACGGCGTCCAGGCCGGTTTCGGCTTCGCCGGCGACCACGATGTCTTTGGTCTCGGCCAGGATCTGTTTCAGGCCTTCGCGTACGATGGCGTGGTCGTCGGCAATAAAGACTTTGATGACAGCTTTTTCACTCATGTTTCCATTGTAACGTCTGGTGCCTTGGCCGGGAGCCGGATTTTGATCGCCACTTCGGTGCCGCCGCCCGAGGCATGGCCGAGGCTGAGCGTGCCGCCCAGCGCCGCGGCGCGCTCGGCCATGCCGCGCAAGCCGAAGGAGTCGGGTTTGGCGCGGTCGGCCGGACGGATGCCGCGGCCATTGTCGGCAATCTTCAGGGTCAGCACGCCGCGGCTGCGGGTCAGCTTGATGGCCACCGCGCTGGCGTGCGCGTGCTTGGCGATATTGGTCAGCGCTTCCTGGGCGATGCGGAACAGGGCGGTGGCTTGCTCGGGATCGAGTTCGAGTTCTTTCATGCTGGCCTGCAGCGTGCAGGCGATGCCGGCCTGGGCTTCGAATTCCTTGGCTTGCCATTCCAGCGCGGGCAACAGGCCGAAGTCCAGCACGGAAGGGCGCAAGTCCAAGGTCAGGCGGTGCACGGCGTCGATGGTGCGGTCGACCAGGGAATCGACGTAGGCGGCCTTTTGCTGCAGGGACTGGTCGCCCTCCGGCAGGCGCGCGGCCAGCATGGCCAGCGCCATCTTGATGGCGGTCAGGTTGCCGCCCAGGTCGTCGTGGATTTCGCGGGCGATGCGTTCGCGCTCCTGTTCCTTGACGCGCTCCATGTGGGCGGTCAGTTCTGCCAGGCGGGCGCGGCTGGCCCGCACTTCCAGCTGCTCCTGCTTGCTCTCCGTAATATTGGACATGATGCCGTCCCACTGCACCACGCCGTCGGGCAGCAGGCGCGGGGTGGCGCGCAGGTTGATCCATTTCACATCTTTCCAGGCTTCGACCCAGATGCGGCCTTCCCAGTTCCAACTCCACAGCGAAGTGGCGGATGCCTGCATCGCGTCGCGGTAGGCTTGGCGGTCGTCGGGCAGGATCAAGCGTTCGAATTGGGCCGGCTCGGCCTGCAGTTCAGGACCGGTGAGGCCGAGCAGGGCGAGGCAGCCTTCGCTAAGGTAGGGGAAGGCGACTGCGCCGCCGGGCTTGAGCTGGAACTGGTAGACGAGGGCCGGGGTGTGGGACACCAGGCTGGTCGGGGCTTGGTTCATAGCGTGCAATAATACGGCATGAACAAAGCATTCGTAAAAGAGAACGACGCCGACGATGACGACGACCTGCCGCCAGGCGCGCCGCCGATTCCCAAAGGCGCCAAGAATTACATTACACCGGCCGGCTACCAGCGCATCAAGGATGAGCTGCTGCAGCTGATCGATGTCGAGCGGCCGGAAGTGGTCAAGGTCGTGCACTGGGCCGCGTCCAATGGCGACCGCTCGGAAAATGGCGACTATATCTACGGCAAGCGCCGCCTGCGCGAAATCGACCGCCGCATCCGCTTCCTGACCAAGCGCATGGACCTGGCGGAAGTGGTCGACCCCAGCATCCACCACGGCAATGACCAGATCTTCTTCGGCGCCACCGTAACCTACGCCAAGCGCGATGGGGAAGAGCACACCGTCACCATCGTCGGTATCGACGAATTCGACCCCTTGAAGGGCAAGATCAGCTGGATCAGCCCGGTCGCCCGCACGCTGACCAAGGCGCGCGAAGGCGACACCGTCCTGCTGCACACGCCGAGCGGGGCCGAAGAACTGGACATCCTCGAAGTCAGCTACCCCGCGCCAGCGGGCTGATGTTTGCGCAACCTTGCCAAGTTGTTATAATAAATTTTTAATTATTTATATGGCAAGGTACGCGCATGGCATTCGCTCAATTGACGCAAGTTTTCTATGAACCGTCGGCGGCCTTTGCGGCGCTGAAAGATCGTCCGCAGCCGTGGCAGCCCTTGCTGGTGCTGTATCTGGCCGGCATCGCCATGCTGGTGTGGTATTTCCAGACGGTCGATTGGGATTGGATGATGGGCCACTCCCTGCCGCCGGACATGCCTGCCGAGCATCGCGAGGCGGCCGGCAAAGCCATGTCGCGTGGCGTGATGATGGGGATGAGCGTCGGCGGCATGGTGGCCGGCACTTTGATCATTTACAGCTTGCTGGGCTTTTACTTCTGGCTGGCGGGTAAGCTGGCCGGCATGGAGTTGAGTTTCAAGTCCGGCTTTTCTCTGGCGGCCTGGGCCTCGCTGCCGTCCTTGATCGGCGTACCGCTGACGGCGCTGCAGATCGCCACCAGCAAGGGCCAGTTGGCGCTGGAACACGCGGACATGCTGTCGCTGAATTTCCTGCTGGTGCATGCGGCGCCGCATACGCCGTGGGTCGGTATCGCCAGCGCGATCAAGGTCACCGACATCTGGGTCATGGTGTTGGCCACGCTGGGCTTGCGCGCCTGGACCGGCAAGAGCACCGGCACCTGCGCCGTGATCGCGGCATTGCCTTACGTGCTGGTCTACGGTTGCTGGGCGGCTGCCATCCTGTTCAAGAATTGAGGCGCCATGAACCGTAAACTGATTGCCGCCGCCGTGGTGGCGTCCCTGATCGGCGTGCCGGTCGCCATCAAATTCGGCCGCGCGCCGGCGCAGGTCGAGGCGGAACTGGCCAAGGTCGAGAACAAGGCGATCCACCCGGCGGTACTGGCTTCGGGTAGCCTGGTGTTCCGCAATGAAGTCCAGCTGTCGCCGGAAGTGATCGGCAAGGTCGCCGAAGTGCTGGTCAAGGAAGGCGACCGGATCGAGAAAGGCCAGGTGGTGTTGCGCCTGGACCCGAGCACCTACAAGGCCGATGTGGCGCAGCAGGAAGCCGCGGTGCGCAACGCTGCCGTCAGCGTCGACCGGGCGCAGATCGACCTGGACAACCAGCAGCGCAAGCTCGAGCGCGCGCGCCAACTGGCAGCGGCCAAGTTCATCGACGTTTCCCGCCTGGATGAAGCAAAGCTGGCAGTGGACCTGGCCGTGGTGGCACTGCGCAGCGCGCGCGAGAGCCGCCAGCAGGCGATGGCCATGCTGGCGCTGGCGCAGGAACGCCTGGCCAAGACCGAGGTCAAGGCGCCGCTGTCCGGTACCGCCACCAGCGTGGCGATCAAGGCAGGCGAAACGGCAGTGGCCAGCGCCACCGGCATCGCCGGTTCAAGCCTGATGACCATTGCCGACCTGGGATCGATGATCGCGGAAGTGAATGTCGACGAGGGCGATATCGCCAACGTGACGCCGGGCTTGAAGGCGAAGATCTTCCCCTCGGCCTATGCCGAGCGTCCGGTGGAAGGCAGCGTGGAATCGGTTTCGCTGGCGCCCAAGGCCCAGATGCCGGGCCAGGCCGCCCAGGGCCGCAGCTATGTGGTCAAGGTGCGCCTGGCCCCACACCAGCTGGCGCTGCGCGCCGGCATGACGTGCCGTGCCGAGATCGTGACCGGCGATGGCGCGCCGCGCCCTGTGGTGCCGCTGCAGGCGGTGCAATTGAGCGAAGCACAGGAAGGCAAGGGCAAGCGCAGCAACTACGTGTTCGCGGTGGTCGATGGCGTGGCAAAGAAGCGGGACGTGGAACTGGGCATTTCGGATGACGCGAACCAGGAGGTCACCAAGGGCCTGGCACTCGGGGAAACCGTGGCGGTCGGCCCGGCACGCACCCTGCGCGACCTGCGCGACGGCACGGCCGTCAAGCCCAAGACCGTGGACGCCAAGCCGCTCAAGGTCGCAGCCGGAAGCAAGCCGTGATCACGTTGAAGGGCATCACCAAGCAATACCAGATGGGCGACCAGACCGTGCATGCCTTGCAGGGCGTCGACCTGCACATCGAGCGCAACGAGCTGGTGGCATTCATCGGCGCCTCCGGTTCCGGCAAGTCGACCATGATGAATATCGTCGGCTGCCTGGACCGCCCCAGCGGCGGCACGTATTTCCTGAACGGGAAGGATGTGGCGACCATGGCCAGCGATGACCTGGCCCAGGTGCGCAATGAGGAAATCGGCTTCATCTTCCAGAGTTTCCATCTGCTGCCGCGCCACACGGCGCTGGACAACGTGGCCCAGCCCCTGATCTATCGCGGCATCCCGCCGGCCGAGCGCAAACGCATGGCAAGCGAGGCGCTGCAGCACGTCGGGCTGGGGGAGCGCATGCATCACCGGCCCAACGAGCTGTCGGGCGGGCAGCGGCAGCGCGTGGCGATTGCGCGCGCCCTGGTGGGCAAGCCGTCGATCCTGCTGGCCGACGAACCGACCGGCAACCTCGATTCGGCCACCACGCGCGAAATCATGGCGCTGATCAAGGACGTGCACCGCGCCGGCCAGACGGTGGTGATGGTGACGCACGAGCCGGATATCGCGGAACAGTGCCAGCGCATCGTGCGCCTGCAGGATGGGCGCGTGCTGTCGGACCAGCGCCTGGCGGGAGGGTAGGGCGATGTACATCTTTATCGAAGCGCTGCGCTCGGCCATGGCGGCGATCCGCGCGCACCGCATGCGCAGCTTCCTGACGTCGCTGGGCATCATCATCGGCGTGGCATCGGTGATCACCGTGATTTCGCTGATCCAGGGCCTGTCGCAATCGATCACGCGCCAGTTCGAAGGGCTGGGCGGCAATGCGCTCTCGATCCACGCCAAGAACGATTTCAAGGACGTGATGCGGGGGAAGGTCAATTACCTGCAGTTCGAGGATGTCGAACAGTTGCGCGGCCACGTGGAAGGTATCCGTGAACTGAGCCCGGCCTTTGCCTTCACCGGCGGCGAAATCCGCTACGGCAACCAGCGCGCCAGCACGCGCCAGCAACTGGCGGTGACGTCGGCGTTCATGGAGGTGAACGGCGCTTACCCGCGGCTGGGGCGCTTCATCAGCGATTCCGATAACGCCGGTGCGCGCCGGGTCTGTGTGATCGGCGAGAAGCTGATCGAGCTGCTGCACTTGCCCGACAATCCGTTGGGCGAGTTCATCCAGTTCTCCGGCGAGTGGTTCAAGATCGTCGGCGTGATGGAGAAGAAGGGCGAGATCCTTGGCATGTCGCAGGACGACCAGGTATTGGTGCCCTTCCGCACCGGCCAGAGCCTGATCGGCAATACGCGCAAGCCGAGCATGTCGATCACGGTGGCCATCAGCGACATCGCGCGCACCGAGGAAATCAAGGCGCGCATCGCCACCGTGATGCGCCAGTCGCACCGCCTGCGCGCGGACCAGAAGGATGATTTCGAGATCGAGTCTTCCGACCAGTTCCTCAAGAGCTTCGAAACGGTGACCACAACCGTCACGCTGGTGATGGGCGGCGTGGTGGGCATCGCGCTGCTGGTGGGCGGGATCGGGATCATGAACATCATGCTGGTGTCGGTGAGCGAGCGTACGCGCGAGATCGGCATCTGCAAAGCGATCGGCGCCCGCAGCCGCGACATCCTGATGCAATTCCTGATCGAAGCGGTGACCCTGTCGATGCTGGGCGGCGCGATCGGCGTACTGCTCGGGTATGGCCTGGGCCACGCGATTGCCAGCATCATCCCCGACTTCCCCGGCGCCTACGTGCCGTGGTGGGCGGTCGCCTTGTCGGTGATGTTCTCCGCCGGCGTCGGCGTGGTCTTCGGCGTGCTCCCCGCCGCCAAAGCCGCCAAGCTCGACCCGATCGAAGCGCTGCGCTACGAATAATTGCGTCCGCACAAAGCCTCCGTCCGCAGCACCGCTATCCTTTGACCAGACGGTGTCTGACCCTGCGGGTCAGACACCGATTTTCCGGTTTTAAAAGGAGAGCCCCCATGCCCCGCCCCCTACGAAACTACCCACCCGGCACCTGCCTGCACCTTAGCCAGCGTGGCCACGACGGCTGCACGATCTTCCATGATGACGAGGAAAGGCGCAGTTTCCTCGGCCTGCTCAAAGAGCACAGCACCAAGGCCGGCTGTGACATCCACGCTTACGTGCTGATGACCAACCATTTTCACCTGCTGGTCAGCATTCGTGAACGAAACGCCCAGGCATTACTCATGAAGTCGGTCGCGCAGTGCACGGCTTTGTGGCGGCACACGCGGCATGGCGGTAGCGGGAGCATGTGGGATAGCCGGTATCACTCGTCGCAGATCGACACCAGTGCTTATCTTCTGATGTGTCAGCGCTATATCGAGTTGAATCCGGTCCGGGCGGGAATGGTGCGGTTTCCAGCAGGGTACAGGTGGTCGAGCTATCGGGCAAATGCCGAGGGGAAGGCGGATCAACTGGTCTGCCCGCATGAGGTCTATCTGGGGCTGGGCTTGGACGATGAGGCGCGCAGGCGGGTGTATCGGGAATTGTTTGATATGCCGCTGGCTGAAAAGGATTTGGAGCGGATACGGTTTGCGATCAGGGGTGACGCGGCTTTGCGTAAACCGGTAAACCAGTGTCAGACCCGCAGGGTCTGACACTTTTATGCGCGCTCGCGCGTGACGCGGTTGACGCCGGCGACTTTCCGGACGTTGCGGATCAGGGCTGCCAGGTGCACGCGGTCTTTCACTTGGATCGTGAAGCGCAGCTGGTGCAATACATGCTCGCGGTCTTCGTCCATGCCGACAAAGGTGATGTTGCCGTCACTTTCGCCGATTTCGGCGGCGACCCTGGCCAGGATGCCTTTTTCATTGTTGATCAGCAGGCGGATGCGGCTGTCGAAGCGGCGGTTGATCTCGGTCCCCCATTTCACGGCAATCCAGCGCTCGGGCTCTTTCTGCTTGAGGCGCTTGGCCACCGCGCAGTCGCCGGTGTGTACCTGCAAGCCCTGGTCGCGGCGCAGCTGGCCGACAATGTGGTCGCCCGGGATCGGCAGGCAGCATGGGGCCAGCTGGACGGAGACGCCTTCGCTGCCGTAGATCGTGACGGGGTCGAGTTCTTTCGGGCTGGTATGTTCGACCGGCACGCTGGCCGATTCGCCGCCCAGCAGGCCGAAGATGTGGCGCGCCACCAGCGCCGCCATGCGCTTGCCGATGCCGATGTCGGCGTACAGTTCTTCCTCCGATTTGGCGGAGGATTCGTTCAGCAGGCGTTCCATCAGCGGCGCCGGCAATTCGGCCGCGACGTTGATCGCTTTCAGCGCCTGCATCAGCAGCTGCTTGCCGAGGTGGATCGATTCCGGCAGGTTGATGGTGCGCAGGTGGTGGCGGATCGCGGAGCGTGCCTTGCCGGTGCGGACGAAGGATAGCCAGGTCGGGCTCGGGCGCGAACTCGGGTCGGTGACGATTTCCACGATGTCGCCATTGCGCAGTTCGGTGCGCAGCTGGGCCGCTTCGCCGTTGATGTTGACCGAGACCGTGTGGTCGCCGATGCCGGTGTGGATGGCGTAGGCGAAATCGATCGGCGTGGCGCCGCGGGGCAGGGCGATGATCTTCGATTTCGGCGTGAACACGTAGACCGAATCGGGGAACAGGTCGACCTTGACGTGCTCCAGGAATTCGGCCGAGTCGCCGGTCTGCTGCTGGATGTCCAGCAGCGATTGCAGCCAGGCGTGGGTGCGCTGCTGCATGTCCGACATGTTCGCGTCGTTGTTCTTGTACAGCCAGTGCGCGGCCACGCCCGATTCGGCGGTGCGGTGCATTTCCTGCGTGCGGATCTGGAATTCCACCGGCGTGCCGTACGGGCCGATCAGCGTGGTGTGCAGCGACTGGTAGCCGTTCAGCTTGCGTATCGCGATGTAATCCTTGAACTTGCCCGGCATCGGCTTGTACAGCGAGTGCAGGGTGCCCAGCGCCACGTAGCAGTGTTCAAAGCTGTCCACCACCACGCGGAAGCCGTACACGTCCAGCACCTGCGAGAACGACAGGTGCTTGGAGCGCATCTTCTTGTAGATGCCGTACAGCGTCTTTTCGCGGCCGTAGACTTCGGCGTGGATGCCGGCGGCGCCGAGGGTGTGGTTGACCGCTTCCAGGATCTTGGTCACCACTTCGCGCCGGTTGCCGCGCGCGGCCTTCACGGCCTTGTGCAGCACGTGGTAGCGCACCGGGTACAGATGGGAGAAGGACAGGTCCTGCAGTTCGCGGTAGATATTGTTCAGGCCCAGGCGGTGCGCGATGGGCACGTACACTTCCATCGTCTCGGCCGCGATGCGGCGCTTCTTGGCCGGGGCCATCACTTCCAGCGTGCGCATATTGTGCAGGCGGTCGGCCAGCTTGATCAGGATCACGCGCACGTCCGAGGCCATGGCCAGCAGCATCTTGCGGAAGTTTTCCGCCTGCGCTTCGATCTGGCTCTGGAACTCGATTTTCTCCAGCTTGGACAAGCCGTCCACCAGGTGCGCCACCGGCGCGCCGAAGCGTTCGATCAGCTCGTCCTTCTTGACGTCCTGGTCTTCCATCACATCGTGCAGCAGCGCCGCCATGATGGCTTGCGCGTCGAGCTTCCAGTCGGCGCAGATCTCGGCCACCGCGATCGGGTGCGAGATGTAGGGCTCGCCCGACTTGCGTACCTGACCCAGGTGCATCTCGTCCGAGAAACGGTAGGCTTCCTTGACCTTTTTCAGGTCGGCCTCGTTCATGTACTCGGCCAGCTTCTCGGTCAGGTGGGTGATGGTGGCGACGCCCGTGGCCACGGTCGGCGCCGCCAGCGGGGAAGTGGAAATCGATGCTGCAGAAATGTCAACGCCCGGCTGTTGCTTAGCCGGGCGCCGTGCCCGCCGTGCGGGCTGTTCGCTGATGTGAGGATCGGCGGATGTCAGATTCATATCGGGAACGAGAAGGTTCCCAGCTTACATAGGGACCTTTTTCAGCATTTCCAGGCCGACTTTACCGGCGGCGATTTCGCGCAGGGCAACCACGGTTGGCTTGTCCTTGGCTTCGACCTTAGGGGTGTGGCCTTGCAGCAGCTGGCGCGCGCGGTAGGTGGCGGCCAGGGTCAGCTGGAAGCGGTTAGGGACGTTCTTCAGGCAATCTTCAATAGTAATACGGGCCATGCTTTAACTCCTGGGTAGATTCTGTATTAATGCGTCGGTAATTATGCTGCGTGGTCGGCGTGGATGCCCAGTTCGGACATCAGCTTGGCATTACGGGCGGCTTGTTGCGCGAACCGGCAACGGGCCGATCGGACGATCGCGCTCAGCTCCGACAAGGCGACCGGGAACTCTTCGTTGATAATAACATACTCAAACTCGGGCGCGTGGGCGATTTCGCCGCCGGCCGCCAGCAGGCGGCGGTTGATCACGTGGACCTCATCCTGGCCGCGCTTGTGCAAGCGTTCTTCCAGCGCCGCGAAGGAGGGCGGCAGGATGAAAATGCCGGCCGCTTGCGGGAATTGCTTCTTGACCTGGCGCGCGCCCTGCCAGTCGATTTCCAGCAGGATGTCGGTGCCGGCCTTCATCTGCTCTTCCACGAAGATGCGCGAAGTGCCGTAGTAATTGCCGTGCACTTCGGCCCACTCCAGGAATTCGCCGGCTTCGGCACGTTTCAGGAAGTCTTCGGCCGTGGTGAAGAAATACTCGCGGCCATTCTGCTCGCCGGGACGCGGCTGGCGCGTGGTGGTCGAGATCGACAGCTTGATGGCTGGTTCCTGCGCCAGCAGGGCATTGACCAGCGTCGATTTACCGGCACCGGATGGTGCAGCAACCATGAACAGGCTGCCGGAAAAATGTTGGCTCATTTGCAATTCTCGAAAGCTAGGCTGTCGCCCAAAGAGGTATTTTACCAGTGAGCAAGCAGAGTTGGCATCCCTGGCGGCGGCCGAAAACCGGTAAGGCGGGTCAAAAGGTTTCGCTTGACACTAGACCGACCGGTCTATAGAGTCGCAGGCATGAGCACGCACACCCTGACCACCCGCGAACGCCTGATCAACGCCATGATCACCACCCTGCAGCACCGCGGCCTGCACGGCGCCGGCCTGAGCGACATCCTGGCCACGGCCAAGGCGCCGAAAGGCGTGCTGTACCACCATTTCCCCGGCGGCAAAGACCAGCTGGCGGTGGCCGCCATCGAAGCCACCATCAGCTTCCTCTGCCACAAGCTCGACACTTATATGGAGCGCGAGCCGGACGTCGTCGCCGCCTTGCAAGCCTGGATCCTGCGCGCCCTGCGCGGCCTGGACGACAGCGAATTCGAGTTGGGGTGCCCGCTGGCCGCCGTGGCATTGGAATCGACCGCGGACGACGTCGACATCCGCAGCGCCCTGGCAAGCGGCTTTGCCACGCTGCGCAGCCGCATGACTGAAGCCCTGGTGCGCGCCGGCCACGAGCGCCACCGCGCGGAAGGACTGGCCGCCCTGATCCTGGCCGCCTACGAAGGCGGCTTGCTGCAAGCCCGCGTAGCGGGCGACACCGCGCCGATGGTTCAAACCATGGATGCGCTGCTGCCAATGCTGAAAGTGGAGAAAAAGACATGAGCAATATGCATCCCGCCGCCTTGCTGCTGGCGGAAAAACTCGAGTTGCGCGCCGCCGACGGTTACCCGCTGGCTGCCATGTGCTACCGCGCCCGCGGCCCGGAAAAGGCGCGCCTGCTGGTGGCCGGCGCCACCGGCGTGCCCCAGGGTTTCTACCGCCGCTTCGCCGAATTCGCGGCAGGGCAGGGCTATACTGTGCTGACTTTCGACTACCGCGGCGTGGGCGGCTCGGCACCCAAATCGTTGCGCGGCTTCGAAGCCAGTTTCCTCGATTGGGCCCACCTGGACTTGCGCGCCGTGATCGACTACTTTGCGCCGGCCGACAGCACACCGCTGTACATGGTGGGCCATTCATACGGCGGGCACGCCCTCGGCCTGGTGCCGAACCACGCGCGCATCGCCGGCGTCTACCTGTTCGGCGTCGGCGCCGGCTGGCACGGCTGGATGCCGCGCCTGGAACGCTTGCGCGTGCTGGCCATGTGGCACGTCGTGGGCCCCATCGTCACGCGCTGGAAAGGCAGCCTGGCCTGGAGCAAGCTGGGCATGGGCGAAGATTTGCCGCTGGGCGTCTATCGCCAATGGAAGCATTGGTGCAGCTTCCCGCGTTACTTCCTGGACGACCCGAAAGTGCCGGAGATTGCCGCGGGCTTCGCCACCGTGCGCACGCCGATCCTGGCGGTGAACGCGACCGACGACCTGTGGGCGCCGCCACGGTCGCGCGATGCGCTGATGTCTGGCTACCGCAACGCGCCCTGGCATGGCATCGACGTCGACCCGGCCGCCGGCAGCCTGGGCAAGCTTGGACACATGGGCTACTTCCGCCAGCATGCCGAACCATTGTGGGCGGCTGCGCTGGCGTGGTTCGACGGCGTGCGCTAACCGCAACTGAAGCGGAAACTGTCGTCCAGCTCCAGCGGCAGCACCAGCGTATGGAAGCTGCGTTTGCGGGCGTCATCGCATAGCGCGGCGCGTGCGGCGGGATTGTTGCGGTAGCTGCTTGCATATTCCACGTTCAGCACCGGCTTGCCGCGGTCGATGAAGGCCTGGTAACCATCGCATTCGGCATACGCATGGCATTGCTCGTTGACGGCGAAGTCGAAGTCGCCGGCCAGCTCGGACAATTGGTCGATGTCGTTTTTCAGCGCGATGGACAGGCCCCGCTTATGCGCCTCCGCCGCCAGGAAGCGGTTGAAGTCCAGCTGCGTGGCGGCGGACAGCGCAAAGCCACTCTGGTTGGCATAGCCGTCCACGTTATCGGGCTCGACGCCATTGCAGCCTTTGCTCACGGCAAGCTCCAGCCGGGCCTGCATGACCTGGCGCACATTGGCCGAGCGCGTGTCGAGCCAGCGCTCGCCGGGCCAGCCATCCAGTGCGATGCCCATATCTCTGGCCTGGAAGCGCGGGAAGTCCGCGCGCCAGTTTTCCGAGCTGCCGGCGGAAAAATAGCAGACCACCTTCTTGCCCGCGGCCTGCAAGGCCTGGATGGTCGCTGGCGGCGTATCGAACAGATCGATGTCGTAGACCGTCACAGCGTAGCCGGTGTTGAGGTTGCCGCGCAGCTGCCATTGCCAGGTGTCGCCCAGGCCCGGCTTCCAATAGGAGGGCGCTGGCGTTGGCTGGGTTGTGGTGCTGCCGGTGGCGGCGGGGGAAGGGGCGGCGCCGCCGGTTGCCTCGCCGCCGCATCCTGCGGCAGTGACCAGTGCCAACAGCGCCGTTGCCTGCAACAGCGTGCGCCAGGCCGCAGCGCGGCCGGCCACCCCGGCGCCTTCCAACAGTGATTGCATCCGGTCTCCATTGACGTCAATGGGGCCTATTCTTGGCATTGCCGCTTACGCACCGCTTACGGCGTGCCTGGCAAAATGAGAATCGTTTGCATTTGGTGTTGGTTGTTTGCTAGCATCTGGTTTTATCCCATCGTTGGAGAATCTCCCCATGAAGCTGCTGCAAACCGCCGCCCTGGTCGCGGCCACCCTGGCCGCCGGCGCCGCCCAGGCGCAAGTGCTGAACCTGTATTCGGCGCGCCACTACCAGACCGACCAGGCGCTGTACGACAACTTCACCAAGCAGACCGGCATCAAGATCAACCGCATCGAGGCGGGCGAAAACGAGCTGCTGGAGCGCATCAAGAACGAGGGCGCCAACAGCCCGGCCGACGTGCTGCTGACGGTGGATGCGGCGCGCCTGGCCAAGGCCGACGAATTGCAGCTGTTCGCGCCGGTACAGTCGGCGGTGCTGAATGCGCGCGTGCCGGCCAACCTGCGCACCAAAGACTGGTACGCCTTCTCCACCCGCGCCCGCGTCATCGTGCACAACAAGAGCGTCAACGCGGCCGATGTGCAGAACTATGAAGACCTGGCCAATCCGCGCCTGAAGGGCAAGGTCTGCGTGCGTTCCGGCGCCCACCCTTACAACCTGTCGCTGGGGGCGGCCATGTACGAGCGCGGCGGCGAACAGAAAGTGTTCGACTGGGCCAAGGGCCTGGTGGCCAACTTCGCGCGCGCACCGAAAGGCGGCGACACCGACCAGATCAAGGCGGTGGGCGCCGGCGAATGCGGCGTGGCCCTGGTCAATTCCTATTATGTGGCGCGCCTGATGCGTTCGGAAAAGCCGGAAGACAAGAAGGTGATGGAATCGGTCAGCGTGGTATGGCCGAACCAGAAGGGCGAAGGCACCCACGTCAACATCTCCGGTGCGGGCATGCTGAAAACGGCGCCCAACAAGGATGCGGCGGTCAAGTTCCTGGAATACCTGGCATCCGACACCGCCCAGGTCTACTTCGCCGACGGTAACAACGAGTGGCCGGTGGTGGCGGGCGTGAAGACCACCAATCCGGCGCTGGCCAAGCTGGGCAGCTTCAAACAGGACGGCATCGGCGTCGACAAGCTGGCCAGGCACCAGGCCGCGGTGCAGAAAATTTACGACCGCGCCGGCTGGCAGTAAGCACTGCCCAGGCGGATCTGCCGCGACAGGACAATCAGCGGCAGCACGCCGACGGCCACGATGGCCAGGGCGGCGGTGGACGCTTCGGTGAGGCGTTCATCGGCCGCCAGCGTATAGGCCTGGGTGGCCAGCGTATCGAAATTGAACGGCCGCATGACCAGCGTGGCCGGCAATTCCTTCATCACGTCGACAAACACCAGCAGCGCCGCCGTCAGCAGGCTGCCGCGCATCAGCGGCAGGTGCACCCGGCGCAGCACGCCCAGTTGCGAGCGGCCCAGCGAGCGCGCCGCTTCATCCATGTTCAGCGTGATCTTGCCCAGGCTGGCCTGTACGGTGCGCAGCGACACGGTCTGGAAGCGCACCAGGTAGGCGTACACCAGGGCCGCGATGCCGCCCGTCAGCAGCAAACCGGGGTTGCTGCCGGTGATGGCCGCGACGGCTTGCGCCAGCCGGTTGTCCAGCCAGGCCAACGGCACCAGCACCCCGACCGCGATCACCGAGCCCGGCACCGCATACCCCAGCGCGACCGTGCCGCTGGCCAGCCGCAGCAGGGGATGGGCCGACAGGCGCCCCGCATAGGCCAGCAGCACCGCCAGCAGCACGGCGCAGCCGGCCGTCAGCGCCGCCAGCACGAAGCTGTTGCGCGCCAGTTCCACAAAGCGCGGCCCGAACTGGGCGTCGCCGCTGGTGAGCGCCATGTGCAGCAATACCCCGCCGGGCAGCAGGAAGCCGAACGCCAGCGGCAGCAGGCAGGCCAGGCTGGCCATCCAGGCAGGCGCGCCGCGCAGGCGCTGAACGCTTGGCGCCGGCCGGCGGCCGGTATTGTGGAAGCGCGCCCTGCCGCGCCCCAGGTATTCCAGCAGCAGCACCAGGGCGACGAAGCCGAGCAGGCTGGCCGACAATTGCGAGGCTGCCACCCGGTCGCCCAGCGAGAACCAGGCGCGGTAGATTCCGGTGGTGAAGGTATGCACGCCAAAATAGGACACCGCGCCGTAATCGGCCAGCGTCTCCATCAGGGCCAGTGCCGCGCCGGTGGCGATGGCAGGGCGTGCCAGTGGCAGCGACACGCGCAGGAAGTTGGCCCATGGCCCCAGCCCCAGGGAGCGGCCCGCTTCCAGCACACCGGCCGCACGCTCCAGGAAGGCGGTGCGCGCCAACAGGTAGACATAAGGGTAGAGCACGAAGACGAACATCAGCACCGCCCCGCCCACGGTGCGCACGTCGGGAAACCAGTATTCGCCGCCTTGCCAGCCAGTCGCCGCCCGCAGCCAGCTTTGCATCGGACCGGTGAACTGCAGCAGGTCGGTATAGGTATAGGCCATGACGTAGGCCGGCACCGCCA